>JAIOPT010000148.1 GCA_021413765.1 Betaproteobacteria bacterium | reverse complement strand
CAACATCCACACCTATGTTCGGAAAAGTTTGCATGATAGTAGCCTCCAGAAGTAAAGTAACACCGCTGGGGTGGCACACACCTACGTTAGCTTGCGTTCAAATCGGCGGTCAATCGCAGCCGCTAGATTCTTCATCGACGTTCGGGGTGTGGATGGGAGAGTTCTCACTGAGTCTGTCCGCTGCACGGCAGATGCCTGTCGATGTCCCTCCACCCTGGCTCCTTCCAGTCTCTCAAGAAGGAGCCAGAAATACCATACAAGCTTGTCGAAGGCCGGTATTGGCGCAGGACTAGCGGTTCGACAAGCTCACCGCGAACGGTTATGGTTTTTCTGGAACGTAAGATTAGTGATCAAGGTCGCCCACTCGCACCTCCACCTGGGTGCTTAGCACCCATCCAGAATGCTCATCGCTGGTCTGCACGTGCAGCCAGTCACCCAGATAGGCCTGAGCAGTTAACGCGGAATCTCTTTTTAATGCCGTGACCTTAACAGCACTACTGAATGGCTCTCGGCGCAAAGTGATATTGCTCTTGGCGCGTAACGGAATAGGGATATTGAATGGAACCATCGCAAAGCGCGGGTCAGAAGCCTTGCGAGTGCGGTTATCTTTCACCATTTCGATAAATTCTCGTGTCTGTGCAGCGTGATCCATGGCTATGCCGTAGTTTCCTTTGGCGTACGACGCAGTGGCGGCAGCAAGAAGACGCTGTGCCTGCACTGTTTGTTCGGGCGCTGTAATCTGGGATGATTTTAAACTTGCCATAGCCACTTCTGCTTCCGCGATAGACGAGGCGGCACCGGGCTGTGTGGCTAGCCGCCGTAACCTCAACTGGTCGCGGGTGACTTGACTTGTGGTTTCCTGCAACGCCTTGGCCTGATCCTGCTGACGAGCAGTCAAGTTTCGGATTAGCACCTCTTTTTCCGCCAACTGCTGCTGCAAACGTGCGATTTCACGTTGCTGAGCTTCGCAGGGATCGTGCTGCGGAATTGAGGCTGCAACCGGGGTCGGATTCAGGAGGCTGCACCCAGTAATATTCAAACCTGACAGAGCTATAACTGTTCCACATAACATTCGTCCCGCCCAAATCTTGAGCAAGCCATATAGTTTGTTTAATTGTGCCCACGATATTCCCACTTCATCGCCCTCTATAGTTATGGCGCATACCCTACCACAACGCACATTATTGCGCGGCCCAAATTACTTATCTCAACGAAAATCCAATTATGATATACACGGAATATTTCTACAGCGTCAACGTAAAGTGGAGGAGCGCGCCGCTTTTGGCGCGTCCCTCTCAAATGTCATGTTATAACTCAGGTTGTTCATACCTTGCTGATTCCCATAAATGGATTGCTTGTTTACGAGTTTCGCCCCAGTGATACCCGCCCAGCTTACCACTTTGTTGTATAACGCGATGGCATGGTATCAAGATTGCAACAGGGTTAGCGCCTACCGCCAGCCCCACGGCTCTCGCAGAAGTTGGATGGCCGATTGCGGTTGCTACTTGGGAATAGCTCACCACCTTTGCTGGAGGTATCTGTAACAATGCTTTCCACACGCTGACCTGAAAGTTCGTTCCTGAAACATGCAAGGACACAGGATGGTCCAATTTAATTTCATTACCGAACATAGCCTTAATAAGCACAAGCGTTCGACGACAATTTTCATGCACCATCGCATGTGGCCATTTTTTCTGTAAACCAATCAAATGCTCATCGGTTTCCGTTCCATCCAGAAACGCAAAACTACAAATACCTCTGGGAGTGATGGCAATAAACGCTTTTCCAAAAGGGGTGTCATGTGCGCCATATTCAATCGATAATCCCACGCCTCCCTTCTTGTATTCTCCAGGTGTAACTGCTTCCAAATGAACGAAGTGGTCATACAAACGCGAACCGCTGCTCAACCCCAGGGAATCCGAAACTTCAAACAGTGATTTCGATTCGCTCAGCAATTGCTTGGCACGCTCCAATGTCAGCACCTGTAAGAATCTTTTGGGAGTCACACCGGCCCAGCGGCTAAATAGGCGTTGAAAGTGGAAGGGGCTAAGGTGTATATGCCGCGCAATTTCTTGTAAGGTGGGCTGACTGTTTACCCGATTAACAATGAAAGAAATTGCTTCGGCTATACGGTCATAGTCAGACATCTAGATTCTCCAAGGATATATTGACAGTGTGTATTCAGGCTCGATTAATTGAAACCCCTCCGTCAGCAAGAAGCGCCGAACCAGTGGTGAAGCTCGATGCATCGGACGCGAGGTAGAGTGCCGATTTCGCAATCTCTTCCGGTAAAGCCATTCGCTTCAGAGCGTGAAGACCCTGGACGAATGCTAAGGTGTCCGGTGTATTGGCAAAAGCCCGCCCCATTGGGGTATCCGTGCCGCCAGGCAGGAGGGCGTTCACCCTGATACCTTTGGGGCCAAACTCAGAGGCGAGCGCCTGCGTCAGGCCGATGAGCCCGGCCTTGCTCGCTGCATAGGCTGCCATGCCAGGTAAGCCGATGGTGTAACCGACGAATGTCGACGTAAATATCAGCGACCCACCTTTCCGATCAAGCATCGCAGGAAGTTGATACTTCGCTCCGAGGAAAGCGCTCGTCAGATTCGTCCTGATCGTGTCCTCCCACTCCAAAAGCGACACGCCAGGTGTAGCTCCCATATTTCCGGTCGTGCCAGCATTATTGAATGCCACATCGAGACCACCAAAGCGACCTACAGCTAATTCAACCAAGGCTTTCGCAAATGCCTCGTCCTTAATGTCACCGGTAAGCGCAACGGCATGGCCGCCCGCTTCGGTGATTTCCTCAACGAGTGCGTCAAGTTCCAGTTGGCGTCGCGCAGCGACGACGACCTTGGCCCCCACTCTGGCGAATAATTTTGATGTCGCATAACCGATCCCGGAACTTGCTCCGGTGATAATCGCAACCTTGTTGGACAGTGCATACATTTTGCTATATCTCTCATAATTTAATTTTCGTACTGACAAGCATTTGATCCAGTACGACTGAAGTATGGAGGTTTAAGCACTCATCTTCGACCCGAATCTTGCTATGTTTGCGCCACAACGTTTTTCCACGGGATGCAGGCCAGAACCATCGAGCTGTATTCACACGGCGTTCGTCGAGCCGGGGACTATTTTGATTATCGAATTTAAGGTTTGACCAGACTTCAGGTGATCGATTATTTTGTACACATCGTCAATTCGCACTCCTGAAGCTCGCTCAAACATGACCTGTACGGGCTGAAGTTTTATTACGCCCAAGTATCGAATGAACCCTAACCGGGCGCAGATTTGGTCAAAGCTGCTTCCCGGATAATGCGGTTTATTTCATCCCGCATTGTCCGGTGATTCAGATAGTCGATGGGAATGGGAAAGATGGCATTATTGAGCACAAGCCGCAGAGATGGATAGGAATAAGCATCGAGCTGCTGGGATTGGCGAATCTCATGTTGCAGACCATCATCTATATCCGGACTGATCAAATCCCTGCCAAATACCGCCACATCCAGCCCAATCTCTCGAGCGCATCCTTGCAGCGTTTCCGGCAAAGATGGATTCAATGCATTTTGATAATAGGCCCGTTGAATGGCTCGCACCATTTCCGATTCCGCATGTTGCTTTCTGGCTGCCAGAACGGCGCGGCAAGCCGGATAGGTTGAACGGATGGGCGTATTACGTGACCAAAAATCATAATTAAACGATACGCCGGGTACTAACTGCTCAATCCGCTGCCAAATCTGCTGAATTGTATGCCGCATACTCAGCGGCATGGGTTCTGTCGTATCGGGCGCCAGTCCACCAGCTAAATAAATAATCGCAATATCCTCAGGCAATTCGGCTTGTAGTGCAGCCCAGCTCCGACTAAACGCATAGCACCAGCTGCACATCGGGTCGTGAATATAAAAAAGACGGAATATGGGGGAAGCGGTGCTACCTGATTGGATAATTTTACCCATTGCTTGAGTAGAAGCCTTGCGGTTTGATATGTGCTGTCAAACATGAGTCTACCAGTTTAAGCAGCGAAGTATGCATTTCAATAGGGACAGACTTTGAGGGAAGCCCTCAGAGGCTGCCCCTATTGATTTTTTATTAATTCTAATTGGAGCAGCCAAAAATGCTTTCTTCAGATAACAAGCCGCATGATAGCAAAGCGGAACAAGAGTCCAAAAGTGAGCGTAGGATTGATCAGTTTCTGGAAATAAGCACCACGCTTATTATCATCCTGACAAGTATGTTTATGCTGTTTATAGTAATGGCAACAACAACCGATTGGCTACCATGGAAAATAGACGTGGCTCACTTGCTGGAGTACTGAAATGGTTTAACGAGTTGAAGCTGAGGCCATAAAAATTATGGTCCAGTATTTGATCAAAAACGTTGAGAAGATGCACCTGGAAAACATACTAAAAGTTAAAAGGCGCGGCAGGTCAAGCGTAACGTATACCTGTCCACCCAGCTACTTTTTGTTTTGTTGCATCTTTTTATTTTCAATAATCCAGCCTCCAACTCCTCCTCGAATTATGTCTTGCTTTTGCCGTCAGGCTTTTCCATTTTCTCCTGTTATTCGGTTGGCGGATCATCATCTGGATTCCACGGGGAAGGATCTGGATCGTAAGGCGGCGGATCGTTAATGTGTGGTTTCGGGTGTATCTGTGGCTCTGGAGGTATTCTAGGTTCTTGATCGGGGTGAGGACTTGGGAAATTTCGTGACATTATTTACTCTCTATAGAGGAACACCAAACCCCATCTGTTGATGGGGTTCAGGTTATTGTTTCAATTATGGCTCCGTTTATTTCTTTTTATCTGACCGCGTATTTCTCCGTCCCTATTGGCTACGCTATGAACGTTTAAGTAGAGGTCCCCGGCTTTGAAATTAGCATATTGCGCGTCTGTTAAAGATGCGCCAGATGGAATTTCCCAAACGTTGGCAGATGTTTTCTTAAGGGTGATAATAACCGGCCCATTTTTTCCAGCCGGAGCTTCATGAACATGAGCCGCTGTACCATCGATTCCTGTAGTAGTTATCGATCCACGAATTGATTTGTCACCAGCTATTCCACCCGACACTTCTATTTTCCCTACACCCGACGCGGAAGTTGTAACTAGTGGTACTTCTTCGTCGCCACTTAGGGTTACATTGATTGCAGCAGCGGATGCAAGGCCAATGCCACCAATCAAAATGCTGATTGCCAAAGTACCAGTATAAAAAACGGATCGTGTTTTGTTAAGAATAATATTCATTAAAATTACCTCCATTAAGATTAAACAATTTACCAATTTATGATGAGCAATGATGATTCAATCCTTCTGAATATCATTATTCAGAAGAACATTATTATCCTTGCCTAATAGGAAATCTGTGCGGTAGAGCACTTATGGAGGTTAAATGTTGGTTATTGCTTTAAAAATGGCATGATCTCTTACCCCACAACCCCTTATATTTTATGCAGAGGCCGATAATCTCGGCCTGCTTGATTGTATCTGCTGTGTCGTTGATTATGACGCTCTATATCGTGTACGCTGGCTACTTCCGGTTACCTTGGTTGCCTCTACTTTGCTATAGAACCGTTAAGAAGATCGTGCAAATAGCTTGGATTTCGCCTAGTTTTAATAAGAAAAATGGGGCCAGGTCTCAATACTGTTCGGTTAGATGTTTCTATGCTCGTCCAACAAACGGGTTAGATCGTGGCTCGCTTCGCGATCACGATCTAACCTTAATCGTTAGGCGGCAACGCTTAATTTTTCGGACAAACACGCGGTGCCTCAACTAAAGTTTGTGCATTAATTTCACTCATCCGTTTGCGATAGCGCGCGACATTGCTAACGGTGCCCGACTCAGCAACAACAAGCAAGCCATTTTCTTCGCAATGCTCCAGCATAATAAATGCTCCAGCGGGTTTCTCGCTTGATGAGAAACTGACAAAGACATGTTTTCTCTTTCCTTTTGCCACTGCGTCCATAACAACTGGGGATTCGAAGCTCAAGCCTGGCACCACATGATCAGGACGCTCTCTGAAATGGGAGCGAACATATGCGGTCGCGAGGTCAACAGCCAATTGACTATCGTACAAAAATGGCTCCGCAGCTTCTACAGCAAAGCTGACAAGCACGACAAATAACACGAAAATTCTCATGACGCCCAACGTAAAGGTGACCGGTGCTGCGCGGCTTTATCGCGCAGCACCCAGCGACCGAAGGGAGCGAGGTTGAGCGCCATGTTAGGTTTCATTAGGAAACCCAAGGTCTTTAAACAGAGCGTCGATGCATTCGCTGACACGGTTGCTGATTGCCTGATAGCCGCTCGCTTTGGATGATACGACTTCCGGCGCTGCATCAGACGTAAGCCATAACTCCATGTTTGCGCCAAGAGAAAGTTGATTGCGTAACCGCTCGAAAATTGCATTGCACGAACTGGAAAGAAAAATCAAATTCTCATCAAGAAGTGTTTCAAGTTCGGTCCAATGCGTAAGTATAGATTTGCTGTCAGCCGTCTCAAGATCTTCTGGCCGTGCTGCAAATTCGCTACCACTTTCTGAGTTTCTGTGTGCCTCACAGTAGCGACGAATGGAGATCAATTTCTTCTGCAATAATTTGAACGCTGACATGCGCTCGGCAAGAAGAGTGTCAGTTCGCTTCCATTCAGACTTGACCTTCTCAAGTGCTTTGTCGTACTCGTGTTTAATGGAGCCTTCAATTCGAGATTTTGCCCAAAGCCCAAGCACTAAATTTGCAGCAGCAACCACTGCGCCAATTGAGAATAGGTCTGTGATGTCCATGAAAACCTAACGTAAATATAGAAAACATTTTCATAAGCCAGCAATGCTCCCTATATCGGCAAGCATTGTCAAGGATCACCAACTCCCCAGCATTTCTCATTACCTTAGCCGTTTGTTTGGCTGGACTTTAATTTTAGGGCAGCCTGAAATTCTGCTGATGGCAGCTCAAGCTGTTTCTCAGGACTCTCTCAAATTACTCAATTTGTTACGTGCCGAAATACGGGTGCGCCATTACAGTATTCGCACTGAAGAAGTGGATGTGGATTGGGCGCGGCGATTTATTTTGTATCACGACAACAAGCATCCCAAGGACATGGGTGTTGTAGGGGTTGCGACTGAGGATGTCGCACCTGCGCTCAATTATCGAGCGCGTAACATTTAAAGGCATAGAATTTATCAGTATATGTAGATTTCATGAAGCCGGCGTCAACTTTCGAATGCCGCACGAATTGCTTCCAGTCTCTTTCTGTTCGTTCCAAAATCATTCTTGCCCAAGCGTGACGCAGAGCGCATGTTAATAACGCCAGCCTGTTCATCGAGCGCGAACTCTACGTCATCGGTGAATTTCAATAGCCGACTCCGGAATTCAGTGTATAGATAAGTTGGTTCTGCGGTAATCACTGTTGTGTTATTCATACTGCGCACTATATTAGTCAGTTTGACAAAGGCGGCTTTACCGTCACCTCGATATGTTATCGGAGCAATGATGTGGCAATCGCTGTGCGGGTACAGTGCCGCTTGGCTGGAGACGCTATTGGATGACTGTACAAGTGGCGCTTTTAGCTTGCCATCACGGAGGCCAAGATCGGTCGGTCGTTTTCCATTGAATAAGCCAGCCTGCCCTGCAACAATTGTGGCTATTGGAAGAATGACGAACAGAAAGATGACGATCTTAAAAATAATTTTGGTCATGAAGTAGTCTATGTAAGGTGTGTTAGCTCAGCCCTGATCTAACAATTACCGGATTTTTCGGGTGTCTGTCAGATTAAATTTGGTTTAGATTTTTTCCACTCCAAACCGGTTTCCCACAGAGTAACGTTTCCAACGGCTTTCTGCCATTACAAACCTTGCTCTGATGAGCTTTTTTATTATTGTAATAATTGAGCCATTCAAGTTGAACTTTTAACTTTACAACAGCTGAGCGCATACTCTGTACTATGTTACTGTGCAAAATTGGTTCTGATTCAACTGGATGCTAAGGATGGATACAAGAGGCTTTCCCATTTCGTTACTTGCGGCGCTTCTTCTTGTGGGCTGTTCGCAGATCCCTGCCTATGAAAAACCCCTGCCGCCCATCGCTTCAACCTTCCCGCGATCCACCCCGGCGGATTCAGCAGGTGTCACGGTAGCAAACATAGGCTGGCAGACTTACTTTGGCGACGAGAGACTCCGGGCATTAATTTCAACCGCGCTTGCTAACAATCGTGATCTCTTGCTGGCTGTGCGACGCGTCGAAGAGGTACGGGCACTCTATGGTATTCAACAGGCAAGTCGGCTGCCCACCATTAGCGGTAGTGCTTTCGGTAGCCGCTACGGGATTCCAGCTGGTGTGCTGCCCATCCAGCGCGACAGTGCATCAAACCAGATATTGTTGAATCAGTTCCAGGTAGGGCTGACTTCAAGCGTATGGGAACTTGATTTCTGGGGCCGCTTGCGCAGCCTGGAGATTGCCGCCCTGGAGACTTACTTGGCCACCGACGAAGCGCGTCATGCCGTCCAATCCACTGTGATTGCGCAGGTCTCAAGCAGCTATCTCATCGAACGTGAACTCGACGAACGCATCGAACTCGCCGAACGAACAATCAAAACGCGACATCAATCCGCTCGCATCGCGCAAAGGCGCTTTGAGGTCGGCTCAGCTGCCCGCGTGGATGCCGTCCAGGCCGAAACCCTTCTCAGCCAGGCTCAAGCTGAATTAGCGGTGCTACAGCGCTTGCGCGAACAGAACCGCAATGCACTTGAGTTTCTGGCTGGCAGCTCACTGCCGGCCGAGCATCGTTCGCTCAGCAGTATTGAGACGGAGTTTGTGCATAGCATCGACGCTGGCCTGCATTCCGACCTGCTGGTTCAGCGTCCGGACCTGCGGGCAGCCGAACGGCGACTGAAGGCGGCCAATGCCAACATCGGCGCCGCCCGCGCGGCGTTCTTTCCACGTATCGCGCTTACCGGCTCGCTTGGTGTTGCCAGCCGTGAGCTCAGCGGTCTGTTCGCAGGAAATAGTCGTTCCTGGAGCTTTATGCCCAGCATCACGCTGCCTCTCTTCGATGGTGGCCGCAATCGGGCCGGTCTCGATTTGGCGCGTGCGCAGTACAACTCGGCGATCACCGAGTACGAACGCAGCGTGCAGAACGCCTTTCGCGAAGTAGCCGATGTACTGGCCGAGCGACATTGGCTGACCGAGCAGATTCAGGCGCAACGCACTTCCCTTGAGGCTCAACGTGAACGAAGCCGTATCGCCGCCTTGCGCTATCAGCAAGGTGCCACGACTTATCTGGAGGTACTGGATGCCGAACGTGAATTGTTTGCCGTTGAGCAGGCGCTGGTGCAGACACGTCGCGCCTATCTTGCCAGCGGCATCAAGTTGTATGCAGTTCTGGGCGGCGGAGGCGGTACGATTGGCGAGGAAGACGGTCAGAGGAGAATGAACCCATGATGAAAGGATTGAGCAAGACGTGGCTCGTGCGAATTGCAGCTGTGATCATTATCGTGATCGTGGTGTGGTTTCTGGCACGACAATATCTGAGCAACGATAAAAACAACGATGGTATCGTCAGCGGAAACGGGCGTATTGAGGCCACCGAGATTGACATAGCTGCGCGTTCTGCCGGTCGCGTCAAGGATATCCTGGTCAACGAGGGCGATTTTGTAAAAGCCGGACAGGTTCTGGCACATATCGATTCCGACTCGATCAATGCGCAACTGCGTCAGGCCGAGGCGCAGACACAGCAGGCCAATTTTGCCATTGTGACCGCGCGCAGCCAACTAGCGCAGCGTGAGGCTGAACGCGCGGCGGCACAAGCCGTGGTTGTGCAGCGCGAGGCTGAGCGCGCGGCCGCTCGCAGTCGTTCGGCGCGCTCATCGACGCTAGTAAAAGAAGGGGGCGCCTCTAGTCAGGAGGCTGATGACGACCATACCCGCGTGCGAAGTGCCGATGCCGCCATTGTGGCAGCCAAGGCGCAAGTGGCAGCCGCCGAAGCCGCGATTGCCACGGGACGTGCACAGGTGTCCGGCGCACAGTCTGCTGCAGAGGCCGCGACTGCAACGGTCGACCGCATCCGCGTTGATATCGCCGACAACGATCTAAAGGCGCCAAGCGACGGGCGAATCCAGTTCCGCGTGGCTCAGCCCGGCGAGGTGGTTAGCGCCGGCGGCAAGGTGCTTAATCTTGTAGACCTTGGCGATGTGTACATGGTTTTTTTCTTGCCGGAGACAGTCGCGGGCAACGTGGCGCTCGGCAGTGAGGTGCGCATTGTGCTCGACGCCGCGCCCAACTATGTCATCCCAGCCAAGGTTTCATTCGTCTCCAGTACAGCGCAGTTCACGCCAAAGACGGTGGAAACAGCTAGCGAGCGGCAAAAGTTGATGTTTCGGGTGAAGGCCAATATTGACCGCGAATTGCTGAAAAAACACTTGAAACAGGTCAAGACCGGCCTGCCTGGGGTGGCCTGGCTCAAACTCAACCCGCAGGCTGAGTGGCCGAAAAAACTGACGCTCCAGGTTCCATAATGCCCTTCGCCGCCACCGGCAGTGCGCCTGTCGTTCGCCTTATCGGCGTTAGCCTAAGCTATGGCAAGACACTGGCGCTGGATGCAATTGACTTGGACATCCCCGCCGGCTGCATGGTCGGCTTGATCGGCCCGGACGGCGTCGGAAAATCCAGCCTGATGTCGCTGGTTGCCGGTGCGCGAGTGGTGCAAAAAGGCCAGGTGGAGGCACTCGGGGGGGACATGGCCAGTGCACGCCATCGCAACGAGGTTTGCCCGAATATTGCCTACATGCCGCAGGGGCTTGGAAAAAATCTGTATCCGTCCCTGTCAATAGAAGAAAACCTGCAGTTTTTTGGCCGCCTGTTCGGGCACGGTGCGGCCGAAAGGAGGCGCCGTATCGATGAGCTCACCACCAGCACGGGCTTGTACCCATTTCTCAGTCGCCCGGTAGGAAAACTTTCCGGCGGCATGAAACAAAAGCTTGGAATGTGTTGTGCGCTGATTCATGACCCGGACCTGCTGATTCTGGACGAGCCGACCACTGGCGTCGATCCGCTGGCGCGCAAACAGTTCTGGGATCTGATCGCACGCGTTCGCAACCACCGTCCCGATATGAGCGTGATCGTATCCACAGCATACATGGACGAGGCTGAGCGGTTTGACTGGCTGGTGGCGATGGATGCGGGCAGGATCCTGGCCACCGGCACGCCGCGCGAATTGCACGAGCAGACCGGGACTGCATCTCTGGAAGCGGCTTTCATTGCACTGCTGCCGGAAGAGCAGCGGCGTGGCCACAGCGCTGTCGTGGTTCCACCCTTCGCTGTCGGAGAAGACCACGAAATTGCCATTGAGGCACGCGCTTTGACCATGAAATTTGACGATTTTATGGCGGTTGATCATGTCAACTTCCGCATCCGCCGCGGCGAGATTTTTGGCTTCATCGGTTCCAACGGTTGCGGCAAGTCTACCACCATGAAGATGCTTACCGGCCTGCTACCAGCCAGCGAGGGCCAAGCCTGGCTTTTCGGTCACGAAGTGGATCCTCATGATATTGCTACGCGTCGGCGGGTTGGCTATATGTCCCAATCCTTTTCGCTGTACTCAGAACTCACTGTAAGCCAGAACCTGGTGCTCCATGCGCGCTTATTCAATATGCCGGAGGCGGAGATTCCGCCGCGGGTCGAAGAAATGCTGATGCGATTTGGTCTTGGTGAAGTGCCCGACGCATTGCCAAACAGTTTACCGCTGGGGATCCGCCAGCGCTTGTCGCTGGCGGTAGCAATGGTGCACAAACCAGAATTGCTGATCCTCGACGAACCGACTTCAGGTGTTGACCCGATTGCGCGGGATAATTTCTGGCAATTGATGATCGACCTTGCGCGCAAAGACAAGATCACGATCTTCATTTCGACCCACTTCATGAACGAGGCTGAGCGCTGTGACCGTATTTCGCTGATGCATGCGGGGAAAGTTATGGCCAGCGATGCACCGTCCGAACTTTTAAAAAAGCGTGGAGTAGCAACACTGGAACAGGTATTCATCAGTTACCTGGAAGAAACCGGTGCGGCGGTCACCCAGCTCGCCAGCACTCCTCTAATCACTTCTGCTCCTCCTGCCGCCGATCCTGATAAGGGCTGGCAGTCCAGATTGCGCCGCCGTTTCAGTGCGTCCCGCGCATTCAGCTATACGCTGCGCGAAGCGCTTGAACTGCGCCGCGACCCGGTGCGCGGGGCGATGGCGCTGATCGGCTGCCTGACCCTGATGTTTTTCATCGGCTATGGCATCAATATGGACGTGAATGATCTCAGCTACGCCGTGCTCGATCGTGACCAGACCACGCTCAGTCACAACTACGCTTTGAACCTCTCTGGATCGGGCTATTTTGTCGAGCATCCGCCAATAACCAGCTACGCCGACTTGGACCGACGCATGCGCAACGGCGAACTGTCACTTGCCATTGAGATTCCTCCCGGCTTTGCTCGCGACGTGCAACGCAGCAAACCTGTCCAGATCGGTGCCTGGATCGATGGTGCAATGACTATGCGGGCTGAAATCGTGCAAGGCTACGTGCAGGGCATGCATCAAGGCTGGCTGATCGACATGGCGAAGACCCAGCTCGGCCAGGACGCGGCTACCGGTTCGGCTATCATTGAAACGCGATTTCGTTATAACCCGGACGTAATGAGTCTGCCGGCGATGGTTCCGGCGGTTATTCCCATCCTTATGCTGATGATTCCGTGCATGCTGACAGCGCTATCAGTGGTACGCGAGAAGGAGCTGGGTTCGATTATCAATTTCTATGTTACCCCAGTTACCCGTACCGAGTTCCTCCTTGGCAAGCAGCTTCCGTACATCATGCTGGCTATGCTGAATTTTCTGCTGATGTCTGTACTTGCCGTCACCATGTTCGGTGTGCCTATCACCGGCAGTTTTGCCACGCTTGCGCTGGCGGCACTTATTTTCAGCATTTTTTCCACAGGTTTTGGCTTATTCGCTTCCATTTTTACCCGCAGTCAGATTGCGGCAATATTCGCGACCATGCTCGGCACCATGCTGCCGGCAATTCAGTTTTCAGGCCTTCTTAACCCGGTTTCCTCGCTGGAAGGGGCCGGGAAAATCATCGGGCAAATCTATCCGACATCGCATTTCCTCATAATTAGCCGTGGGGTTTTCGGTAAGGCTCTGGGTTTGTCTGATCTAGTCGCATACTTCTGGCCTATGTTGCTGGCCGCTCTGGGAATTGTAGCTCTATCAATCTTCCTGCTAAAAAAGCAAGACAGCTGACCATGAGCCATACTTCCAATATCTATCGACTTGGTGTCAAGGAACTGTGGAGTTTGCGGCGTGATTCGATCATGCTGATATTGATTGCCTATACTTTCACCATAGCAATTTATATCGCCGCGACCGCAATGCCGAATTCCCTGCACAAGGCTGTGATCGCAATCGTGGATGAGGATAGCTCACCGCTGTCGGGGCGCATAACCTCGGCTTTTTATCCCCCACACTTCATGTCGCCGATCATGGTGTCTCTGAAGGAGGTCGATCCGGGCTTGGACGCTGGCAAATTTACGTTCGCGCTCGACATTCCTCCTGAATTTCAGCGCGACGTGTTGGCCGGAAATTCCCCGACAATCCAGCTGAACGTGGATGCCACGCGCATGAGCCAATCTTTCACCGGCAGCAGCTACATCCAGCAAATTGTATTGGGTGAAGTCAATGAATTTGTCCAGCGTTATCGTGGTAGTGCTACACCGCCGGTTGAGCTGGCAATGCGGGTACGATTCAATCCCTCTCTGGCACCAGCCTGGTTTGGCTCGCTCATGGAGCTCGTCGGCCACATTACCATGTTATCAGTCATTCTGACCGGCGCCGCCCTGATCCGTGAACGCGAGCACGGTACGATCGAGCACCTGCTGGTGATGCCGGTAACAGCTGGCGAGATCATGCTGTCCAAGGTCTGGTCTATGGGGCTGGTAGTCTTGCTGGCATCGGCTTTTTCGCTGTCATTTATCGTGCAGGGCCTCTTGCAGGTGCCGATTGAAGGCTCGATAGCGCTGTTTCTATTTTGTGCCACGTTGCATCTGTTTGCCACCACATCAATGGGCATCTTCATGGCAACAATTGCGCGCACCATGCCTCAGTTTGGTCTTTTGGTGGTATTGGTACTGCTGCCGATGGAAGTGCTGTCTGGAGGATCAACCCCACGCGAAAGCATGCCTGAATTCGCGCAAAATATAATGCTAGCCGCGCCAACCACGCACTTTGTTTCCCTCGCTCAGGCCATTCTTTTCCGTGGAGCCGGATTCGAAGTAGTGTGGCCGGAGATGCTTGCGCTGGTCGTGATCGGAAGCGTCCTGTTTATTCTGTCGCTACGTCGATTCCGCAAGTCTCTCAGCAGCCTTGCTTGAAAGACTTCTGCCAGTACAGTGTGTGTGCTGACTGCATTCGAGCCTCTACTGATAAATCTTTCCTATCTGCCAATTCGAAAACATTTTATCCGCCATCTCGCGTTGGTCTGACGTCAAGGTAATTGAATCGCGTAATTTTTTCGCGTGTTCGTTACCACCATATTCGACAGCCAGATTGGACCACACATAGGCCAATAACTCATCTTTCTTCTTCCCACTTCCCAAGTAGTACGCCAGAGCAAGATTGTACTGTGCATCGGTATTTGCATGTGCAGCAGCTCTCTGCCATAAGTCCACAGCCTTGACGACATCCTTTGGCACACCTTCGCCAAAGTAGTACATCGAACCAAGATTAAACTGTGCGTCAGGATACCCTTGCGTTACCGCCAACTGCCAATACTCAACTGCTTTGGCAACATCTCTCGGCACAATTTCGCCTTTGTTGTATATCACCCCGAGAGTGAACTGTGCATGGGCAAATCCACGCTCTGCCGCATTTTGCCACCATTCCAATGCCCTGGTGGCATCCTTCGGTATGCCCTTGCCGTCACGATACAACCAACCGAGGTTTAACTGCGCGTCGGCATTCCCCTGCACCGCTGCCTTCTGCAGCCAATCCACACCCTTGACATAATCCCTAGGTACACCATCACCGTTGACATACAACATACCAAGGCCAGCTTGTGCCTTGACATGGCCCTGTACTGCAGCTTTCTCATACCATTCTGCAGCCTTGCGGGTATCTTTGGCCAAGATTTTATTATTCCCACCGGTATCGTACATCCACGCCAGATCATACTGTGCGTTTGCATCACCCGATTCCGCAAACATTCTCATTTGCGCAAGATTTTCTTGTGCCTCTTGATCTTCTGGTGATTGTGACATTGACTGACCATACACACTCACCGCAAAAGTAAGCAACAACGTAACGAGCAGTTTTCCTGTAATGCGCATATAGATATGTACCAATGACATTTTTAGACCTCATTCAAATTCATCATGTCCGCCGACTGGCGAAGTGTTAATGGGAAAACGATTTATCGTATCAATAAATATTTCTACGTTAAATATATTCTCAACCCTGAATTGACTTTCGCAGCCAACAAGAAGTAACCGACAGTGCGGCTTTCGCGAAGCTCGGTTGGAATATGAAATTGGAAAGTTAATTCAGCGCTGACGCCATTTTACCAATAAATTCCATTACCGGCTCAATACCTGCCCCGGCTTCCAGTTTGCGGACAGCCGCTCTGCTTCGGCGCGCTGGACGGAATTCAAATTGGTTAAGTCACGTAATTTTTTCGCATTTTCATTGCCCTGTGCAGCAGCCAGATTGTGCCATGCATAAGCCAACACACCATCCTTTGCCACACCCCTACCATTTTGATACATCCATCCGAGGCTGGTCTGTGCTTGGGCAAGGCCCTGCGCTGCCGCTTTTTGATACCATTCCACGGCCTTGGTGGCATCTTTCTTTACGCCTTCGCCTGTAAGGTGCATCGACCCGAACTCAAACTGGGCCTTTGGATATCCCTGCGCTGCAGCTTTCTGGAACCACTCTGCGGCCTTGTTTGGATCTTTAGTGACACTAGTCACAGTTTCACCACTGCCATACATTATCCCGAGTTCATACTGAGCCTTGGGGTACCCTTGAGCTGCAGCTTTTTGATACCACTCCACGGCCATGTCCGCATCTACAGGTACACCTATACCGTTGGCATATATCCATCCTAGACGGGTCTGAGCGCTGGCATCACCGGCCTCTGCCTGCTTTTGCACTTGCCCCAAACTATTTGATGCGGTCGACACTTCTTCTGCTAAAACATAGCCATTTAATGTTAAAAGCAAGATCACAAACTGTACAATTATTTTCATATTGGCCCCATCGTTAATTACGGCATAAAGAATGCTGCCGCATGCATCACATCCCAAAATTGCTCAGAATAAGTTACTTTAATATAGTGCCCAGGTATTAATTGTCAAGAGCTAATTTAAATGCCTGCAACAAGCAAATAAAATGTTCGAGTTTGAAACAAAAAACAAGTTTTTTGAGGTTATTAATATAACTTCACGCTAACAACGACAATGTGCCTAACGCAAATGGAGTAGCACAAATATTCTGAAAAATCTTGGCATTTCCATCAACTGAATAGCGCGCGCAGTTTTCTTGCATCAGGTTGGTGAATCACTCCCTTTTCGGTAATCAGCGCTGTAACCAGTTCAGCAGGTGTAATATCAAATGAAGGGTTGCGTATCTGCACACCCTGCGCAGCCCAGTGGAAATCTCGGAAGCCTTTTACCTCGTCTGCATGACGTTCTTCGATGGGAATATCCACACCGCTTGCGATGGACATGTCTATCGTGGAAAGCGGACAGGCCACATAGAATGGAATGTGGTGGCGCTGCGCCAGCACGGCAACCATATAGGTGCCAATCTTGTTGGCAACATCACCATTCGCGGCTACACGATCCGTGCCGACCACTACTGCATCCACTTCTCCGCGACTCATCATGAAACCGGCCATATTATCAGTGATGAGGGTCACCGGAATTTTTTCCTGCACCATCTCCCATGCGGTCAGGCGCGCACCTTGCAGGAAGGGACGCGTTTCGTCCGCAATAACAGAAATTTTTTTACCTGCTTCAACGGCAGACCGAATGACACCCAACGCAGTGCCATGGCCAGCTGTAGCCAGTGCTCCGGCATTGCAGTGGGTCAATACGCGTGCGCCATCCCGCAACAACTCGGCACCGTGCGACCCCAGAGCGCGATTGATGCGAATATCTTCGGCAAAAATCTCATGCGCCTCAGCCAACAGGCGCATAGCTACTTGCATGTTGGATTCACTCGCTACGGTTTGCCATACCTGCTTCATGCGGGCTAACGCCCAAAACAAGTTGACCGCAGTCGGCCTGCATTTAGCAAGAGTATCAAAGCCTTCATTCATGCCGCGTTGGAAAGATTCATCAGTAACAGCGAGTAAACGCAGCGCCTCCAGCGCCACGCCGTAGGCTGCCGCTACACCGATGGCTGGAGCACCACGCACTACCATGCTGCGGATGCCTTCGGCCACAGAAGCGGCAGAATCATATTGCAAGTACATAAACGTTGCAGGCAAAATGCGCTGATCTATCATTTCCAGCACACCATCCGACCAACGCAAAGTTTCAACTTTCATCATGACGCCTCAAAACACGATTGATCAGGCGTTCAGTCACCCTCAAATTCACACAGCGCAAACACACTGTAGCCAAGTTTCTCCAAGCGCTTACTTCCGCCGATATCGGGTAAATCAATGACAAAACAGCATTCAACAATTTTACCGCCAATCTTCTCGATCAATCTGGTTGCCGCCTCCGCCGTACCGCCAGTAGCAATTAGATCATCCACCAGCAATACCCTTTCGCCCGGAGCAATCGCATCGGTATGAATCTCGATACGGTCAGTCCCATATTCCAGCTCGTAGTCGAGCCCTATAGTTTCTGCAGGCAACTTACCTTTTTTACGAATCGGCACAAAACCTTTACCCAAAGCATAAGCCAGCGCCGCGCCTACTATAAAACCACGCGCTTCAATACCCACCACCTTGTCGATTTCCATATCGGCATAGCGACGTACCAACTCATCTATGGTGATTCTTAATCCTATCGGATCCTTAAGGAGAGATGTGATATCGCGGAACATGATATTCGGCTTGGGATAGTGCGGAATGGTGCGAATACGAGATTTGATAGGCATATTTCTTCAGAATTGTTAAGTGCGTTTTTTGTAATCGACGAATTTTTCTTGTACGTCGTGCATTTGTTGAGTCGTAAGAATGTGCGGTTCACCTGCCTGCAAAGCGCGCCAGTACACCTCGCACAAAAACTCGACCTCAATGGCTACCATCAACGCATCGGCTAAATCCGAACCCAGCGCAATCATGCCGTGATTTGCCAGCAGACAGGCTTTTCGGCCTTCCAGCGCGGACAATGCATAGTCTGAAAGCGTCTGTTCGCCAAACAACGCATAAGGTGTGCAACGGATCATACTGCCTCCCGCTGCCGCAATCATGTAATGCACGGCTGGAACGTCCTCGCGCAAACAGGCCAACGTGGTGGCAAACGCTGAATGAGTGTGAATGACGGCGCTCACGTCGGGACGGTTGGCTAGAATGTCACGATGGAAGCGCCACTCGCTTGTAGGCTTGCCACCACACAGGGCATTGCCTTTCAAATCCATGCGTACCATGTCTGCGGGTGTCATATCCGCCACCGCCATCGCAGACGGTGTAATCAACATGCCATCACCGCAACGCACGGCGGCATTGCCGGAAGTTCCGCGATTCAAACCCAGGTCGAGCAAACGCTGGGACACATCCAGTAACTGAAGGCGCAGGCTATCTTCACCAGATGGCATCATGACTTACCCTTCAACACCCGGCCCGCAACCGCATCCAGCTTTTCAATCATGGCTGCATCACGCGCTTCCGGCGCAGTAATGAGCGCAAATTCCAATGACGAGCGACAGCTACAGACCTCACCCAGAGCATCAGTACGTACTTTCGGAATGACGTGCGTTACCAGCGTTTTCGCCTTATCCGCATTTTCGGTGAGCATCTTGATGATCTGCCCTACCGTGACATGCTCATGGTCGGGATGCCAGCAATCATAGTCAGTCACCATCGCCACGGTGGCGTAACACAACTCTGCCTCGCGCGCGAGCTTAGCCTCGGGCATGTTGGTCATGCCAATGACATCGCACCCCCAGGTACGATAGAGATTCGATTCAGCCAGACTGGAAAACTGCGGCCCCTCCATAACCAGATAAGTACCGCCACGAACAACAGGGATATTTGCCTCTCTCGCGGCCATCTCAATATGATCGCCCAGCCTTTTGCAAACAGGGTAAGCCATGGAGACATGCGCCACTAATCCCGCGGCAAAAAAAGACTTATTGCGCGCAAAAGTACGATCTATAAATTGATCAACAATCACAAACGTGCCCGGTGGCAAGTCCTCGCGCAAGGAACCAACGGCACTAACTGAAATGACATCGGTCACCCCTACCCGCTTCAACACGTCGATATTGGCGTGAAAATTAATTTCGGTCGGAGGGATTCTGTGTCCGCGACCATGACGGGGCAAAAACACAATATTGTGGCCGTCCAGCTCACCGAACAATAACTCGCTGGATGGTTCTCCAAACGGCGAAGTGACCTTTTCCCAACGCTTGTTGGTCAACCCGGCAATGTCGTAAATCCCGCTGCCGCCGATTATGCCGATTCTTTCTGGTACATAGGTCATAGTTATCCGTAATCATTTTAAATTTACAGGCAGATTGAAACAGGAAGTACAATTTTATTCAAGACAATGAATGCTTGCCCACGCTATTGCCTCTAACAAACGTTGGTATGATAACCACCTGTTACCTACTTGAACTCAGAACTCAATATGAAACTTGCGATTGCACAAATCAATTGCATGCTGGGTGATTTGGCGGGCAATTCTGCCAAGATCCTTGCTTATGCAGAAAAGGCCAAGCAACAGGGAGCCACTTTACTGCTTACGCCTGAGTTAAGCTTATGCGGTTACCCTCCAGAAGACCTGCTGTTACGGACTGGGTTTTACCGTACCTGCGATCAGGCATTGCATGGACTTGCGCAACAAATTTGGGGGCTCACCGTGGTAGTGGGGCATCCGCATGAGGTAGACGGCAAGCGCTACAACGCTGCCTCGGTGTTGCGCGACGGCAAGATCATCGCTACCTATCACAAGCATGAGCTGCCGAACTACAGTGTGTTCGACGAAAGACGCTATTTCACGCCCGGTAACTCCCCTTGCATATTTGAAATGCAGGGCGTCAAATTTGCACTTAACATTTGTGCTGACATCTGGGAGGATCATACAGCGCAACGTGCATACGAAGCAGGCGCGCAGGTATTGCTGGTGCTGAACGCCTCACCGTATCACATCGACAAGCAATCATTGCGCTATAAAACCATTCGTGATCGTATCGGTGAAACCGGCCTGGCGGTAATATATGCCAATATGGTGGGCGGACAGGATGAATTAGTGTTCGATGGCGCTTCGTTTGCGATGGATGCACACGGCACGTTAACGCATCAGTTCGTTTCTTTTGAAGAAACGCTAGCACTGATTGAAATCCACGACGGCAAGCTAATGGCTGGCGAGAGAGTTCCTGCCCACAAACATGAGGACAGCATCTATCGCGCACTGTGCCTGGGAGTGCGAGACTATATCGGCAAGAATCGCTTTCCCGGTGTGTTATTGGGTTTATCTGGTGGCATTGATTCGGCGCTGACCTTGGCGGTAGCAGTAGACGCGCTGGGTGCAGACAAGGTGCACGCGGTAATGATGCCATCGCCCTATACAGCGCAAATCAGTTTGGATGATGCGCGCGAAATGGCCGTCCTACTCGGTGTGCGCTACGACGAATTAGACATCAAGCCGACGTTTGACGCTTATCTCACTACATTGGATGGTATGTTCAAGGGGCTAACACCCAACACCACCGAAGAAAATTTACAGGCTCGCATACGTGGCAATTTGTTGATGGCCTTGTCCAACAAGTTCGGCTCTTTGGTGCTAACGACCGGCAACAAATCGGAAATGACGGTAGGCTATTGCACCCTATATGGCGATATGGCGGGCGGATTTGCAGTGCTTAAAGACGTCAGCAAAACCTGGGTATATCGTCTGGCCACCTACCGTAACTGCTTAAGCCGGGTGATCCCGGAGCGCATCATCACGCGGCCGCCCAGCGCAGAATTAAAGCCCGACCAGACCGACCAAGATAGCTTGCCACCCTACGATGTGCTTGATGGCATAATGTTATTTTATGTGGAGCAGAATTTAACCATCGCTGAGATCGTGGCACATGGCTATACCGAGGCGGATGTATATCGGGTAGTGAATATGATCCGCGTCAATGAATACAAACGCCGCCAAGCACCCGTTGGAGTGCGTATTACCGACCGTGGCTTTGGCAAGGACTGGCGCTATCCGATCACCGTGCATTATCAGGACGGCTTTTAGATACGCTATACTTACTAATATCTATATATTTCGAGAACATCCATGAAAAAAATCGAAGCCATCATCAAACCGTTCAAGCTTGATGAAGTGCGTGAAGCACTATCAGATCTGGGTGTCAGCGGATTAACCGTGACCGATGTAAAAGGATTCGGACGGCAGAAGGGGCATACCGAACTGTATCGCGGCGCAGAATATGTAGTGGATTTTTTGCCCAAAATAAAGATTGAAGTAGTGATTACTGCTGCTCTGCTGGACGCCGCTGTGAACGCCATCGTTAAGACAGCACATACCGGAAAGATTGGTGACGGCAAAATTTTTGTTACTTCAGTGGAACAAATCATTCGAATCCGTACAGGCGAGACCGACGAATCAGCAATTTAAGGTCACCTCTAAAAATCCAATTTTCGTCACAATACGGCGTTACTCGAAAAAATTATCGTTTACATATCAATTTATATGCCGCGCTCAAATTTTTTACTCGTGCCTTGTCTTGCCTAGAAACTTGATTTTTTATAGGCGCCCTTAAGATTTTATTTGCTGTCTTCGCGAACACATTAAATTCTCAAATCGGGCGAATTTTCGATGAAAGATGGAAATCTCTGATCTGAACGCTGTAACGTGTTAAATAGTTCTGGATCTTTCGAAATTTACAAGCAATTACAAGCCATGCGCTCTTCCGAATAGTCGAAAAATCCAGTAAAGTAGTTGCCCGCCATAACCAATAAGAGCAAAAACGATGAGTACAAAAGGGCAACAATTACAAGACCCGTTCCTGAATGCACTACGTAAGGAACATGTGCAGGTCGCCATTTATCTGGTAAATGGCATCAAATTGCAAGGTCAGGTCGAATCATTCGACCAGTATGTAGTACTGCTGAAGAACACAATCACACAAATGGTTTACAAGCACGCCATTTCCACCATTGTTCCCGCACGCGCCATAACCATTCCATTAGACGCTGAGTAATGCACAAAAGCACTGCGGTAATTAACACGGCAGTATTAGTCAGTTTGGATTTGGGTGCGCCGGATTACGCAGAAAGCCGGGAAGAATTGCGCCTGCTGGCGGAAAGTGCGGGTGTGCATTGCGTCGCATTAGTGGAAGGACGGCGGAATCGTCCTGATGCGTCGTTATTTGCGGGTAGCGGCAAGGTGGATGAAATAGCCGCCATAGTGGAGCAGAACGAAGTTCCGCTGGTCATTTTTAACCACGATCTGTCCCCTGCGCAAATGCGCAATCTTACCGCCAGAATTAAGGCGCGTGTCATCGACCGCACCATGCTGATACTGGATATCTTCGCTCTGCGCGCGCAAAGCCATGAAGGCAAGGTCCAGGTGGAACTTGCTCAGCTTAAATATCTTTCCACACGTTTGGTCGGTATGAATACCGACATGGGCCAACAAAAATATGCAGTCGGTGCTCGCGGGCCAGGCGAAACACAGTTAGAGCTGGATAGACGAAAACTGGATAAACGCGTAGTTTTATTGAAAGAACGCCTGGATAAACTTCATCGTCATCGCCAAGTGCTACGCCGGTCACGCACTCGCTCGGATGTGTTGTCGGTGTCTATCGTTGGCTACACCAATGCGGGCAAGTCTACTTTATTTAATAAATTGACCCACGCGAATGCATATGTTGCAGATCAGTTGTTTGCCACGCTCGACACAACTGCTCGGCGCGTATATATCGAGGGATCGGGCCAGGTAGTATTGTCGGATACGGTCGGTTTCATTCGTCATCTGCCGCATAGTTTAATTGCAGCCTTTCGCAGCACATTGGAAGAAACAGCGCAGGCCGATTTGTTGCTGCATGTAGTGGATTCCAACAGCTCGGAACGGTTTGACCAGATAGCTGAAGTTAATAAAGTATTGCTGGAAATTGGCGCACAGCATATCCCGCAAATTTTGATATTCAATAAGATTGATTTGCAAGATTTACCCGCAGGCGTTCAACGTGACGAATATGCTAGAATTACGCGCATTTATTTGAGCGCTAAAACTGGCGCGGGGATAGATGAATTGCGTGCGGCGTTGGCGGAAGTATGTAATGCACGGACACAATGGGATATCCCTGAAACTAACGATTTGATGGAATAGGATGAGTTATGGGATTGAATGACCCTCAATGGGGCAAAAAAAACAACGGCGGCCCTCCCGACATAGAAGCTGTGTTGCGTGACATCAATAAAAAAATCTCCGCGCTTTTTGGCAACAAGGGTAGCGGCACCGGAGGTACTGGCGACGGTGGTAATTCCAATAAATTCAATGCCAGCATCGGCCTGATTTCAGTGGTAGTTGTGCTGATCTGGATCGCTAGCGGATTTTACATCGTGGACGCTAGCCAGCGCGGCGTGGTGCTACGTTTCGGCAGTTTTGTCGAAACCACTCAACCCGGTCCGCGCTGGCATATGCCATTTCCTATTGAGTCCGTCGAAGTCGTAAATATTAGTCAAGTTAGGACGGTGGAAATCGGTTACCGCGAAAACGTCAAAAACAAGATTTTAAAAGAATCGCTAATGTTGACCGATGATGAAAACATCATCGATATTCAATTCGCCGTTCAGTACTTCTTGAAAGACCCAGGCGAGTATTTGTTTAATAACCGCGCACCGGATGAAAATGTACGTCAAGCGGCAGAAACTTCAATACGTGAAATTGTTGGCAAGAACAAGATGGACTTCGTGCTGTACGAAGGACGCGAACAGGTGGCCGCAGCTACTACCAAACTCGCCCAAGAAATTTTGGATCGCTATAAATCCGGAATCTTGTTGAGCAAAGTCACCATGCAAAACGCGCAACCGCCTGAACAGGTGCAGGCCGCATTCGACGATGCGGTTAAGGCGGGACAGGACAGGGAACGTCAGAAGAACGAAGGCCAGGCTTACGCCAATGATGTAATACCCAGAGCGAAAGGTGCGGCAGCGCGTCTGATGCAGGAGGCCGAAGGTTATCGCCAGCGCGTGATC
>JAIOPT010000147.1 GCA_021413765.1 Betaproteobacteria bacterium | reverse complement strand
ACAGGATTTTCATTGCTTTGCGATTTCGCCAGATCAATGTCGAACACCAATTGAGAATCGGGATGGCGCGCCGCTAGAAAGAAGCGCGTAGCGTCGCAGCCCACTTCATCAATCAAGTCACGCAGCGTGACGTAGCTGCCCGCGCGTTTGGATATTTTCACCTCTTCGCCATTTCGTAGCACCGTCACCATCTGGTGCAGCACATAGTCTGGCCAACCTTTCGGAATGCCAACATCCAAAGCTTGCAGTCCCGCGCGCACGCGTGTG
Source organism: Betaproteobacteria bacterium (assembly GCA_021413765.1). Lineage (GTDB taxonomy): Bacteria > Pseudomonadota > Gammaproteobacteria > Burkholderiales > Gallionellaceae > Nitrotoga. The sequence goes on along the minus strand of JAIOPT010000147.1, from coordinate 4,536 downwards.
ATGGTGCTGTGATGATCAGCCCCTTGTTCGTTAATGACGCGGGTAAAGCCACGCCGCCACTTATCTAGGTGGTAAGCTACATCCGGTACAAAATACGTATAGCTGCCATCGCTCTTGCGCATGACGCGATCTTTATCGTCACCAAAATCAGTAGTACGTAGCCATAGTGCATTGCCCTGCTCATACGTATGGCCGCTGGCAATAAGCTTGCTGACAGCTTCCTTTCCTCCACTTTACCTTCGGTGTAGAGTGAAGATTCCAGCGAATACACATCGAAATTTACTCCGAAGGCGCGCAAGTCGAGATCCTGTTCGCTGCGCAGATAAGCTACCGCAAAATTGCGGATGGCAGTGGCATCATTCACATCACCGGATGCCCGCACGTGCCGATCGTCGGCTTCCACCGCTTCTTGCGCCAGATATGCACGGGCGACATCGATGATGTAATCACCGCGATAACCATTTTCAGGCCACGACGAATCATCAGGTGTCACACCCTTGCAGCGCAATTGTACTGATAGTGTGAGATTGTCGATCTGCGCGCCAGCATCGTTATAGTAAAACTCCCGCGTGACATTCCAACCTGCCGTCTGCAACACACGGCACAAACAATCGCCCACTGCGGCACCGCGACCATGCCCTACATGCAGCGGCCCCGTTGGATTGGCGGAAACAAATTCCACCTGTAATTTACAACCCGCACCTAGATGAATGTGTCCATAGCCCGCGCCTGCCTGCAGCACGCTGCGCACCACATTCTGTTTGGCTGCAGTAGTGATAAATACATTAATGAAACCCGCTCCAGCAATCTCCACCTTTTCCACCACTGGGGATGCAGGCAAGGCCGAGATCAATGCTTGCGCAATGTCACGTGGGGATTTGCGCAGCGGCTTTGCCAGCTGCATCGCCAGATTGCAAGCGTAATCGCCATGCAGTGCTTGTTTGGGGCGTTCGATGAGGATGTCGATATGTGTCGCTTCGGGTGCAACAACGCTCACAGCCAGCGCAAACAATTCGGAAAGATGGGATTTGAAATTCAAGACAGCAAGCATCACACAACTCATTCACAAGAAGCGTAAATTATAGCACTTGATGGGGCTTACCCAATGACTGGGTGTAATGCGGGATAATCAACAGCTGGATTGTGGCAAAAAAATTGACGTTCGGCACAATCTTGTAAAAATGTGATTACAAACGGGTACTGTTGCCGGGAAATATTGGAACAATCGAGCCCGAGCAGTTGGCTTACTCTTCAGCCGCAAATATCTCCTCGATCAGGTTTTTAATATGCGATGGATCAAAAGGCTTGTCGCAGATCGCTGAAACGCCTGCCTGCCTCACGGCGGCAAGCCGATTCTCATCCCGTTCACTGGATATCATTATTATCGGCAGCGTATTTTGCCAGCTTTTGTTGCGAATAAATTCGACTAATTCCCTGCCATCCATTTCTGGCATATTGTAATCGGTAATAACCAAATCGAAGGAATGTCCCTGAACGATTTCCGCCCCCCGCTTGCCATTTTCAGCTACGGTAATATTCTTGATGCCGATATTTTTGAGCACCCTGATCAGGTAGGAGCGTGCGCTGGAGCTGTCATCCACTACCAGTATTTGCAGATTTTCAATGTCGAAATTATCTTTTTCCAGCGCGAGACTGCCCGGATTGAGATAGTCGAGCGTCGTGAAGATAACTTCACGCAAATGTTTCAGTTCAAACGGTTTGGTCAGGATGGCGCAGGCGCCGGATTGACGCACGGGATCGAGGTAAAGCGGATTGTCCTCGCTGGAAATCAGGATGAAAGCTATTTCCGTTAAGGTTGGATCGGCGCGCATCACTTCAATCAGTTTTGAGCCAGACATATCTTCCATGTACATCGAGCTGATGGTTAGGTCAGGCTGTTCTTTGCGCATGGCCGCAAGTGCTGAAGTCCCGTCCTGAAAAACTTGGGTATTCATCACACCAAGATCGCTCAGATATTTTTGGACAATGCGCGCTTGCAGGCTGGAAGGTTCAACCAGGAAAACGGAAAGCTCACTCGTGCTGATAGCTGATTTCATCGTGCCCACATTATTTATTAATATTTTATTGGAGTTATAATCGGCTGATGCGCTAAGAACTTTAATTAGCCAAGTGATTAATTGTCGATGCCCGATGCTTTTGACTTTAGGCAGTATCATATTTGCGTTATTTATTTGGGATTTGAAAACACCTCTGAAAATTGTTGTTAAGGAGCGATTTAATGGTCAGTTTACAACCACCAGTTTGCAATTTCGCCTGGAAGGCTCAAGAGTTTAACTTGCTGGGTGTGGATGGGAAGCGTTACACCCCGCAAAATGTATGTGGCAAGAATGGACTGTTGGTGATGTTCATTTGCAACCATTGTCCCTATGTGAAATCCATCCGTGATCGTATTGTGAGGGATACACGCGAACTGCTGGAACATGGCATTAACAGCATTGCTATCATGTCGAATGATTCTGCAGAATATGCGGAAGACTCGTTCGAGAATATGCAGAAGGTGGCTCAGCAATACGCTTATCCATTCCCCTACGTATGGGACGAGACACAGCAAGTCGCTAAAAATTACGGTGCGGTTTGCACGCCAGATTTCTTCGGGTTTAATGCTCAACTGGAATTGCAATACCGTGGCCGACTAGATGCCTCGCGCAAGGAGGCGGCCCCGGATAGTCCGCGTGACTTGTTTAATGCCATGGTACAAGTGGCGCAAACTGGCAAGGGGCCACTCGAACAGATCGCCAGCATGGGTTGTTCTATTAAGTGGAAAAGTAGAGCATCCTGAAAGGCGATTGACGTGCAGATATTGACACACGGGGCAGGGCAGGTCGGTGCGACAGTGGCGGAAAGTTTGGTTGGAGAAGACAACGATATAACCATAGTTGATACTGACGCGGAAAAATTGCGCTGCTACAAGAACACTTTGATCTACGTATCTTAGTGGGAAATGCACCCCATCCTTCTGTGCTGGAGCAGGCTGGTATTGCAGATGTTGATATGTTGTTAGCTGCTACGCAAAGCGATGAGGTTAACATGGTGGCCTGCAAGCTTGCCGCCAGTCTGTATAACACCCCGACTAAGATTGCGCGCATTCGCGCCGCAAATTATCTGGAATATCCCGAATCTTAAGAGCTGATAATTTTTGTGTTGATTTTTCCATTTGCGCGGAACAGATACTCACCGATTACATCTATAAATTGATTGAGTTTCCGGAAGCCCTGCAAGTGCTGAAATTCGCTAATGGCTGAGTGTCCTTGGTGGTAGTCAAGGCGTTTGAGGACGGTCCTCTAGTCGGACAGGAGTTGCGTTGCCTGCGTAAAAAATATGTCCCATGTTGACACCCGAGTTGCGGCAATTTGACGAGGTTTTCTTTATTGCTGCAACCGAAAATATTCGCACGGTGTTGAAAGAGTGGCGTCATCTGGATAAGCCAGCCTAAAGTGTGATGATTGTAAGCGGTGGCAATAATAGGACGTAGGCTGGCGCAAGCGCTGGAGCGCGATTTTCAGGTCAAGCTTATAGAGTACAACAAGAAAGCGTGTGAGCGCCTCGCAGCCGAGTTGACCCATACGCTGGTACTCTGTGGCGATGGAACCGATGAAAATCTGCTGGCACCAGAACATATAGCTGATGATGGGGTTGGGTGGGTTTTCCACGCATTACGCTAGCCATAGAATGCTTCAATTCAGCGGTTATTGAATGTGTGCTAATCGTATTTATGCTGTGGCAGCAATGAATTTCGCGACACATTTTTTAGCATGGCGAGAAAAAAGCTTGAAACTTTATTTGCGTGACACCGAAGCCCTCTCCACCATAATTATGAGAAAATTCATATTTGATTGTTTTGCTAACGTATCACTGAATAGCTAGGGCTAATGATGATATTGCAAAAACCTGTTATTTTGCTATTCGGCAAGAATGGCCAAGTTGGCTTCGAGTTGCAAAGAGCATTGTCGCCGTTTGGCTTGGTGCATGCCTACGGCCGACAAGATTGCGATTTGACTAATTTGTCGCAAGTAAGAGAAATTGTGCGTCAGTTGCGGCCAGATATTATTGTAAATGCTTCTGCTTACACCGCAGTAGATAAAGCCGAAAGCGAACCACAAATTGCTTACCTGATTAATGCCGCTGTACCTAGTGTGCTCGCAGAAGAGGCAGCCTCTATAGGCGCACTGATCGTGCATTATTCGACCGATTATGTGTTCGATGGCAGGCTAACCGGGTGGTATGTAGAAGATGATATTCCAAACCCGCAATCGGTTTATGGTACAAGCAAACTAGCGGGCGAAAGTGGAATTGCAGCGACTGGTTGCCGCAATTTGATATTCCGTACCAGTTGGGTATTCGGCGCGCATGGTGGAAATTTCGCTAAGACGATTCTTAGGCTTGCTAAAGAACGGGAATCGCTTAGTGTAATAGCTGATCAGCATGGCGCTCCGACATCGGCGCATTTAATTGCGGATGTCACTGCTCAGGTTATTGTTCGGTATTGGAATGAAGTAAATCGAGAAAGCTTTCCCT
>JAIOPT010000134.1 GCA_021413765.1 Betaproteobacteria bacterium | reverse complement strand
ATATGATGTGGTCACGCAATTGGGACAAACTCATCGCTCGCTGGTTTTCAGCGCTACCTTGTCGCGTAAATAAAACGGCATGGCTTGCGCCGCATCCATGCCTTGGCCGGCGGCGAATAGTGGCGCGGCAAATTCTGCAATAGCAATGGCCTGCGGCACGGCCAGCGTATCGCTGCCAGCAATTTGCCCAGCATAGCGACTATCCAATACAGAACCATACATGGCGAAACCACTGCCTGTGCCATACCATCCAGAACCTTGAACCTGCGGAGCCCGTTGCGGCAAACACAAATTCGGCTCACAGATCGTCACCCATGACCCCGCCCGTTTTTCATATGCAGCATGATAAATCTCACCCATGCGCGCATCCAGTGCGGTGATCACTTTATCGTGACCTGCGGCTTGCGCTAATGCTTGCAGCGTACACACTCCCACCACCGGCAAATCCGCTCCCAGCGCCAATCCTTGCGTCACCCCACAGGCGATGCGCACACCGGTGAATGATCCAGGCCCAGCACCGAATGCAATACCATCCAATTCTGCAAGCTTAACGCCCGCTTCATGCAATAAATTATCCAGTATTCCCATCAACAATTCGGAATGGCGCTGCCCAACCAATTCACTATGATTGATGGCATTACCGTCATGCCATAGTGCGACGGAGCAATATTCAGTGGAAGTTTCCAGCGCCAATATACGCATCATTATTAAAAATTACCCCATTGAATAATATGCACTTAATCATTCCCGTTTAAGCGGGAATGATTAAGTGATGACATGACATTGCCATAACTGATGTTGGTTCAAACTAACAATAGCGCGACCGCCTGCGCTGCGATACCTTCCCCGCGCCCGCTAAAACCCAGCCTTTCAGTGGTGGTCGCTTTCACATTCACAGCATTCACGGCCACACCCAAATCAGCGGCAATATTCTCTACCATTCGCGGAATGTGCGGTGCCATTCTGGGTGCTTGTGCAATGATAGTGGCATCCAAATTGCCTATGCGGAAACCCGCATTGGTCACCATACGCGCTACTTCGCGCAATAAAATGCGGCTATCAATATTTTTAAACTTGGAATCGGTATCTGAAAAGTGACGCCCTATATCACCCAGTGCTGCCGCACCCAACAGGGCATCACAGATGGCGTGCAGCAGCACGTCAGCATCGGAATGGCCGAGCAACCCCTTGTCATGGGGTATCTCCACGCCACCAATAATTAACTTGCGTCCCTCGACCAATTGATGAACGTCAAAGCCCTGTCCGATTCTCATATTTATTTTCTTCTGGTTAACAACAATTCCGCCAACTCAATATCCTGCGGATAAGTTACCTTAAAATTGCTGGAACTGCTGGGCACGAGCTTGGGATGGAAACCCAGCGCCTCGACGGCAGAGGCGTCATCCGTTACATTTGGGGCGGTTCGTAGCGCCTGCAGCAATAGCCCAACGCGAAACATCTGCGGGGTCTGCGCCTGCCATACTCCCTCACGATTTTCGGTATGCACAATTCGACATTCAGCATCGGCACGCTTCAAAGTATCCGCCACCGGCACAGCAAGAATGCCGCCAACCTCGTCATTGCACAATGCTTCAATCAAGCATGCAAGCTGCTTATGGCTCAAACAAGGCCGTGCGGCATCATGTACCAGCAGCCAGTCATCGAGTTCAAGTTCCGCAGCCATTAGTCCATTCAGCACGCTTTCCGCGCGCGTTGCGCCACCACAAAATAGCGGCTGCAATTTATCTCCGAATAATGACCAGTCATACCTATGCCAGTGCACGTCATCAGGCGCGAGCACTACAAAAGCAATACTGACATCCGGGCTGGCACACAAAGTTGCAAGTGCGTGATAAATCATTGGCTGTCCGGCCAGCGGCAGGTATTGTTTTGGTAACTCACTACCCATGCGAGAACCACAGCCGGCTGCGGGAACGAGTGCGAAAATTTCAGACATTATTTAAAGAGAAAATGTGGACCTGTTCAATCAGACCGGCTTAAATTCAATACGAACTGTGGCATAGCCCTGATCTGCTTCAACGAGCGTAAACACCCACTGGCTGCCACCTTTCCAGAACATTCTATCATCTTCATTTCTCGATGTACGCGGTCATTTTCTGACATGGCGAAGCAAGTTAAAAAGTGGAACGGAGGTGTCAAGTTAAACGAGAAATTCCTGACACAATATACAACAACAATTTTCAGGAGCTGGGGATTAAACAAATAACTGACGATGGATTGAGTACTCAAACTGAGACAAACTGAAGTTATACAAAATAGCGAGAAATGGCTGAAGTTAACGCTACAGATAGACTGGATTTTTGATGAGTGCAGTAGATCCTACTGCATTAAGTATTGGTGCCGCTTGTCGGATTCGAACTGACGACCTACCGCTTACAAGGCGGTTGCTCTACCAACTGAGCTAAAGCGGCGACAAAATCATTGGTGTGGCGTTCAGATGCTCTAACTCACCTAAACCGCACATTGAAACTGGTAGGTCGTGCCAGATTCGAACTGGCGACCAACGGATTAAAAGTCCGCTGCTCTACCGGCTGAGCTAACGACCCATATCCCTTTAAAGAAGGGCGCATTATACGGACTTTACCCGCCCTGTCAACGCAACAGGGCTCATCATCATTCAATGCGATAGCGTGTCGGGTCGACTATTCCAGCTGTCTTGAAGCCAGCTCGGCGCAGTTTGCAGGAATCGCACACAGCACATGCGCGTCCATCAGAATCGGCTTGGTAACAGGACACTGTCAGGCTGTAATCTACGCCAAGCTCCGTACCTAGTTTGACTATGTCGGCCTTGGACAAGCGCAACAAAGGCGCGTGCAATGTCAAATGCTTTCCCTCTACCGCCGCCTTGGTCGCAAGATTGGCCATGCTTTCGAAAGCCGCTATATATTCTGGGCGACAGTCTGGGTAACCGGAAAAATCAACTGCGTTCACCCCAATGAATATGTCCTGCACCTGCAATACTTCCGCCCAAGCCAAGGCGAGTGACAGCATAATTGTGTTGCGCGCTGGCACATAGGTCAGCGGAATGCCTGTTGATGTCTGTTCCGGCACGGCAATGCGCGTATCTGTCAAGGCAGATCCACCAAATCCTGTCAGATCAACGCTGATCACACGCTGTTCAATCGCACCCAGTGCCTGTGCCACACGCTCTGCTGCAGCAAGTTCAGCGTAATGGCGCTGCCCATAATCCACACTCAACGCATGGCAGATATAGCCCTGCTGCTTCGCCATAGCCATCACTGTGGCGGAATCCAGACCGCCTGATAACAACACTACTGCATTCTTCATTTTCCCTGCTGACCGCCCCACAATAACTTGTGCAATTGCACTTGCAGACGCACAGGCAAGCTATCGCGCAGAATCCAATCAGCCAGTACTTTAGGTGACAATTGATCGTGCGCGGGCGAAAAAAGTACAGTGCATTTGTCAGCCAAATCACGTTCACTCAGCACCTGCTTAGCCCATATGTAATCGGACTCATCGCATAAAACAAATTTAATTTCGTCGTGAGCATGCAACGCAGCAAGATTGCTCCACAAGTTCTTTTTTACTTCGCCTGATGTTGGTGTCTTGATATCCAGGACCTTCATCACACGCACATCGACACTAGACACGTCCAACGCCCCGCTTGTTTCCAGCGACACCTCATAACCTGCATTGCACAAGGCGCTTAGCAAAGACAAGGAATTTTTCTGCGCCAGAGGCTCACCCCCGGTAACCGTAACATAGCGTGTATGGTGCCGTGCCACTTCAGAGAGTATTCCCGCAACCGTCATATTCTGTCCTCCGCTAAAAGCATAAGCAGTATCACAGTATGAGCAACGCAGCGGACAACCAGTCAGGCGCACGAAAACCGTCGGCAGGCCGACTCGGCTCGTTTCGCCTTGTAAGGAAAAAAAAATTTCGGTTATTCGCAACTGCTCGCTGGCGGAGCACGTAATCATGGAAATCGACTTTATTTAAGATTCGTCAGGCGTTTCATGGTTTTATCGGCCGGGGTGGAATGATTGGTTCACGCTTATCTAAACGTCGTACGCGAGCATCCAGATCACTGTAAGAACCTTTCTGCAGCCTCTCTAACTCTTGCAGACTATGCGCCAGCACTTCGAACTGCCCACGCAAGCCGCGCAGCGTATCGATCTGAGCTTGAAGGTCGAGTATCTCACGGGTTTGCTGCTTACGAGTCTCGATCTGTTGCCTTATAGTTTCATCTTGCTGCTTAATTATTTCAGTTTGCTGCTTGCCGCTACCTTCTAGATTGGACACACGTTCTTTTAGTTGACGGATTTGATTATGTGCCTCTTCATCGGTGAAGAAGGCAGCATGAGCTGAACATGCTGCAATGGCACTCCATCCAGCGAACAGTAAAACGTAAAGTTTCATGCCCTGCCTACTTTGAAGGATAGTTCAAATCAGTACGGCGATTTTGAGACCAAGACGACTCGTCATGAGTTCTACCTTTAGGTTTTTCTTCTCCATAACTGACCGACTCAATCTGACCATCTCTAACCCCCCCCATTAGCAACATCTTCTTTACTCCATCGGCACGACGCTGTCCCAAAGCCAGATTGTATTCGCTACTCCCACGTTCATCTGCATTTCCTTCCAAGCGCACTGTAAGGCTTGGGTGCTGTGTCAGATATTCAGCATGTGCTTGCACAATGAGTTTATATTGATCTGAAATGGTATCAATGTCGGTTAGATAATAGATAACGCGTTTAGCCAACAAACTGTTCGGGTTATTAAAAGGATCATTCGCTCCAGATTCAGCAGAGCCTGAGCCTGAGCCTGAGCCTGAGCCTGAGCCTGAGCCTGAGCCTGAAACAGAACCTGAACCTGAACCTGAACCTGGGTAAATTGTAACGCCAGAGGCATTAGTAAGTGGCTGATCGCCAGCTACTGATGCAGTAGCAAGAGAGGTGGCATCCATAGACGCATCTTTACCGTCTTTCTTAGTACCAGCTACTGGAGGTTTAGCGCAAGCTATTAAAAAGTGTATTAATAATACGCCCATCGCTAGTTTTTTAATATTTTTCATTGTATTCATAATCTCAGCTCTCGCAAAGTTGCTGTTTTAAAAAACCCTAACATTCAAACAAGGTGACGCTCTAATGCTGGCAGACGAAATACCAAGGACACGCATGCTCTTATTTTAAAGTATCGGACAAAGACACGCTTACTTAAGGGTGTCGAGACGTTTCTTAGCCTGATCAGCTATTTTGCTTCCTGGGTATTTGGAGATTATTTGATTAAGCGTTTTTTTTGCCCCTACTATAGCCTTAAGTTGATACTGACTATCTGCAATACCTAGCATAGCATCTGGCACATTAGGGCTGGATGAATGCTTGCTCACCAGTAGCTGATAACTGTCCAATGCACTCTTGAAATCTTTTAACGAAAAATAGGCGTTACCCATCTCATAGTGGATATTAGCCACGTGCTTCGATTCAGGATATTTTTTCAAAAATTCCTGGAACGCATTGATGGCATTCTGATGATTACCCGTTTTAACATAACCATGCGCCAACTCATAAGCACGACTTTCCATGGCGACGGTGTCTGTTTCCAAGGCATTTCCATTTACTGCCTTAGAAGATGATGGAGGTGCGTTTTCACCCCCTACCGCTTTGGTAGACTGAACAGCAGAAGGCGCTGATGATGTCCCAGCTACTATCGATTCAAAATGGCGCAGGCTGGCATCCATATCAATATAGAAATCTTTCTGCCGTTTCTCCGCATCCTGCAAGTTGTGCAAAAGATCTTCGTTCTGGCTGCGCAACTTGCGTAATTCCATGTTCAGTAAATCTACCTGCGCTTGCAGCTTGTGAATAGAGCTTGTTTGTTGCTTGCTAATTTCTGCCTGCCGCTTCTCCAATTCCTGCATAGTATGTATCAACTCTTCATTCTGATCTCGCAAGTGGTTTGCTTCATCATCCTGAGCCTCAACCTTTTTTTTGAGATCAAGAACTGCTTTAGTTTCAACATGGCGCAAGCGGCTATTTAAATCACCGTTGAAATTTTTCTGTTTTTTCTCTATTTCCTGTAAATTGTGCATAAGCTCTTCGTTCTGACTGCGCAATTCGGTATTCTGTGCCTCAATATTTTTTTGTATATCAAGCATGGAATTATTTTGTAGCTTGTTGGCTTCCACCAACCGCTTTTCCATATCCTGTTGGTTACGGGCTAATACTTCTTCTTCGTGACTGCGTAACTTATGCAATTCTTCATTCTGAGCCTGAATCTGCTTTTGTAATTCAAGCGGAGATACAGTTTCAAAATGGCGTATACGAGTATCCAGATCGGTATAAACATCTTTCTGCCGTTGATTCGCATCCTGCAATCTGCGATCCACATCCTCATTCAGGCCCTGCAACTTGCGAAATTCTGCGTTTTGAGCCTCGATCTGCACTTGGAGATCTAACATGGCTTGTGTTTGTTGCTTGCCGCTTTCTTCCAAGCGAGAGGTGATTACCTTAAACTCAGCTTGCTGCTGGTCGATAATGGAATTAATCTGTTGCTTACTGATTTCCTCGAGCTGTGAAATGCGTATTTTGAATTGGGCTTGCTGCTGATCAAGCATGGCATTAAGTTGTTGCTTGCCATTTTCTTCCAAATGTGACATATGCTCATTGAACTGCGCTTGCTGAGCGAGCAGAGAACTAGTTTGTTGTTTAATTATTTCGACTTGATTTTTACTGGCTTCGGCTTGCTGCTTACTGCTTTCTTCTATCTTAGAAAGATACACCTTCAGCTGCGCTTTCTGATCTTGTATAAAGCTAGCTTGTTTTTTATTATCTTCAGACTGCCGCTTCTCGACATCCTGCAAATTAAGCATCAATTTTTCATATTGACCTCGTAAGCTGAGCAATGCCTTTTCATGATCACTATAGAGATTTGTCAGTCGCTTTTCCGTATTCTGTAAATTGTGAACACGCTCTTCGTTTTGACCATGTAACTTGCGCAATTCCGTTTTTTGGGCCTCGATCTCCGTTTGCAGATCACTAATCAAGTGGAATTGCTGCTTGATGGTTTCAACTTGCTGTTTGCCGGCACTTTCCAGAGTGGATAAGCGCTCCCCTAGTTGCCGGATCTGATTATGAGCCTCATCGTCGCTGAATAATGCAGCCTGAGCCTGCCCTATAACAACACACAATCCAGCAAACAGCAAAACTTGAAACTTCATACCTAACTTACTTGACGTTATAGTTCAGGTCAGTGCGGCGATTTTGTGACCAGGCAGCCTCATTATGTGCAGTAGACATTGGCTTTTCTTCGCCATAGCTAACCGACTCAACCTGGCCTTCTTTAACACCACCCACTAACAACATTTTCTTCACACCATCAGCACGACGTTGACCCAAGGCCAAGTTGTATTCACTACTTCCTCGTTCATCGGCATTTCCTTCCAAACGCACTGAACGATTTGGATGTTCAGCCAAATACTTGGCATGAGCTTGCACAGTGCGCTTATCCTGCTCTTGTATGGCATCTATATCTTTTGGATAATAAACACTGCGCTTAGCTAGCAAACCACTCGGGACACCAGAAGAATCCTCTGCGACTGCTTCCCGCGCAGCAGCCGCCTTAGCAGCATCTCGTGCAGCATTCGCCTTAGCAGCATTCTGCGCAGCAGTCGCATTAGCCGCTTCGCGGCGTGCCGCTGCCGCATCAGCAGCTGCCTGTGCGGCAGAAGCCTTAGCGGCTTCAAGTTCTACCGCAATTTTGGCTGCGTTAGCCGACTCACGCGCAGTCGCCACATTAGCTGCTTCAAGTTCCGCCGCAACCTTAGCTGCGTTAGCCGATTCCCGCGCAGCCGCCGCACTAGCCGCCTCGCGTGCCGCTGCCGCATCAGCAGCTGCCTGCGCTGCAGACGCCTTAGCTGCTTCCAACTCAGCATTTTGTATTTCAGCAGCATGCGCCGCCGCCAATGCTGCCTCTTCAGCTGCTGCCTTTGCCGCTGCTGCTTTGGCAGCCTCCAGAGCAGCATTTTGCACCTCAGCAGCACGAGATGCTGCCAAAGCTGCCTCTTCAGCCGCAGCCTTTGCCACTGCTTCTTCAGCTGCTGCCTTTGCCACTGCTTCTTCAGCTACTGCCTTTGCCGCTGCTTCTTCAGCGGAAGTAGAAGCTGATTTTGAAGTTTGAGACACGCTGTTTTGGTCATTCAATGTATCAACCGCAACTGATGCACCAGGAGCAGAGCCCGCCGCTGCAGACAGAGGTGAATCAGCTGGCCGACCCCTCTTCTTGAGGTCACCTACAGGCACGTCGCTAGCACAAGCAACTAATAGACTTGCCAACAATGCTCCAATCACTATGTTTTTCATCCCCTATCCCTTATCAAATAATGTTACTACTTCAAAAAAGGCCCCCAAGTTGGCTCACGAACATCCCCTGCCTGTGAAGACAACCTTTGCTTAACCCTGCCATCGCTGGAAACGATGGCCAGTATACCACGGCCCTGCGCCTCAGTTGCAAACAGCACCAGCTTTCCGTTGGGCGAAAAGCTTGGTTTTTTTTCCCATCCACCCTCGGTCAATAACTGCATCTGTCTGGTCTGGAAATCCTGAACGGCAATATGAAATCGCCCACTAACCTGATGTGCAAAAACAAAGCTCTTACCATCCGGGCTATATCGCGGCGAGAAATTATTGTTACCTTCAAAGGTCAGCCGCTCGGCAGTTTTCCCCTCCACTGGCATCCTGTAAATTTGCGCGCTACCTCCACGATCAGAGGTAAACAACAGATATTGTCCATCCGGAGAAAAACTAGGCTCAGTATCGATCGCACCGCTGAACGTAAGACGACGCAAGTCGGTGCCATCCGAACGAACAAGGTATATCTGCGGACTGCCATCGCGCGTCAACACAATGGCGAGATGCTTGCCATCTGGCGCCCATACTGGGGCGCTATTACTTCCCCGTACATTAGACAGCACCACTCTTTGATTAGTAACAAGCGATTGTACATATACAACCGCATGACCCTGCTCTAGTGTCACATAGGCAAGCTGACTGCCGTCCGGCGACCACGTTGGTGACATAATAGGCTCATTGATCGACAGCACAACTCGATCGTTATAACCATCACTGTCCGCCACTACCAGGCGATTGTTCTTTCCCTGCCGATTCACATACGCGATACGCGTGCTGAATACCCCAGGATTACCCGTGAGCTTTTCATATATTAGGTCGGCAATGCGGTGGCCGATGGCGCGCATTTGATCACTTTTCGCGGTTACAGCCTGTCCAAACGATTCGGTTTGCTTTACAGCATCGAGCAAACGAAATTTAACCATGACACGGCCATCCTGCTGCGTCTCCACACTACCGATGGCTAAAGCGTCCACGCCACGCCAGTCGGCATATACTACCTCGCGTGGCTCATGCGGTGTCTTGCTCGTCGGGCTTACCAACCGGAACAATCCACTGCGCTTCAAGTCCAAAGAAACCACTTCAGTGATGCTCTGAGCAAGCTTATCTTCATTGGCAAATGGCACAATGGCAATCGGAATCTGATTTTCTCCTGCCCCAACAATATCGATGTTCAACGCAGCACGAGCGGGCAAGACGGTACAAAGCAAAGCAAGAAACATCCAATAGCGTAACATGCTGACTCCTTTCATAAACTACTCCTTAATTGGTGTAACTGTGAGACGCAATTCACGAAACTTGTCGAATAGCGTCACATCCGGGGGTAATGGCAAAGGCTGTGCTTTCTTGATAGCGCGCTCCACCGCGCTGTCATACGCCGCGCTCCCACTCGGCTTAGTCAATTCTGCTTTTAACACCATGCCACCAGGCAACAGTGTCACATAAAATTCCGCTGTCACATTATATGGTATATCCGGCAACATCACGATATTGCGGCGTATTTTGGCCTTGATTTTAGCTGTATATTCGGCCACCTCTTTGCCTATGGCCGCTGCTTGCGCAGCACGCGCGCGCTCTTGCTCAGCTTGAGCTTTCTGCTCGGCGCGCGCACGCTCCTGTTCAACTTTCGCTTTCTGTTCGGCTTGCGCCTTCAGCTCAGCCTGCTCCTTTTCCGCCAGCAGCTTTTGCTCGGCCTGCGCCTTCTGTTTCGCCCTCTCCTTCTCCTCAGCCTGCGCTTTCTTCTCGGCTAGAGCTTTCTTTTTCGCCTCAGCTTTTTGTTCCGCCTCAGCTTTCTGTTCTGCCAATACCTTTCGTTTCGCCTCAGCTTTCTGCTCGGCCTCAGCTTTCTGCTCAGCCTCAGCCTTCTGCGCAGCCTCAGCCTTTTGCTCGGCCTCAGCTTTCAGTTTAGACTGAGCATCCACCTTTTCTTTTTGTCGCTTAGGCTCGGACTTCACAGCTTCTTGTGACTTTTCCCGCAATCGTTTCTTTTCAGCCAATTCAAGATCGGCTTTAAGTGACGCTAAAGGTTTCACCGGCTCAACCACTTTGGGTGGCACGGCTTTCTCCAATTCAGCCCTGACATTGCGCCGTGTCTTGGCAACGACATTAGCCAGATCGGCACGAATTCGCTCATGTTCAGCCCTTACCTTCTGCTCTTCAATCATCTTCTGCTCAGCCTGGGCCTTCTGCTCCGCCTGCACCCTCAACTTCTCTTGTCTCTTATGCTCGGCCTGCACATCCACTTTTTCTATATGCCGTTTAGGCTCTATTTTTATCGGTTTAGATTTTTCCTGAGGCCTTTTCTTTTCAGATAATTCTATATCAGCCTTAGGTGACGCTACAGGCTGCGCAGGCTTACCCAATTTAGGTTGCTCAATTGTTTTAGGGGGCTCTACTTTAACAGGAGCCGTCTCCGTTCCAGGCAAGCTATCCCAAATATCCACCACCATACCCTGCGGAGGCTGCACCCGCCAGCTGGCACCAAAATATAACAGTGAGAAGAATGCAAAGTGAACAGCCAATGCCAATACCCCAGCACGTAGCTTGTAGGGTTTAGCATGCACGATCGCGCTCATCGCCCCTTGGTTTGCGCCAACAGACCAACCTTCTTAATCTGTTGCTGTTGCAACACGTCCATAATGCTGATCACTTCTTCATAACGCACATTTTTGTCGGCAGAAATCACAACCGGCTGATCCGAGTTTTGCGCCTGCTTCTGCTTAAGGAGCGCAATCAATTCCTCACGTGTAACGCTCTGCTCCTGGCTCTTCTTACTTCGATCATTCAGTGCCAGCGTGGTGTCTTTCTTGATGATGACTTCTAATGGCGCAACAGGCGGTGCAAGTGACTTACCCACACTTGGCAGATCAATCTGGCCGGGGTTCATCAGCGGCGCTGTAATCATAAAAATTACCAGCAACACTAACATCACGTCGATGTAAGGCACGACGTTAATATCGCTCATTGGCCTCATGGCAGATCGGCGGGGAATCATGGCTGACGTTGCAACACGTTAGAAAATTCTTCCATAAAAATTTCAAAACGCGAGGCTAGACGCGTAATATCATGCGAATAACGATTGTAAGCAACCACGGCGGGAATGGCAGCAAACAAACCCATTGCAGTGGCTATCAATGCCTCGGCTATGCCGGGCGCAACGTGTGCCAACGTAGCCTGGCCAACATTGGCCAAGCCACGAAATGCATTCATAATTCCCCATACCGTACCGAATAGCCCGACATAAGGGCTCACCGAGCCAACCGTCGCTAGAAAAGCCAAATGCGATTCAAGAATATCCATTTCGCGCTGATAAGTGGCGCGCATGGCGCGACGCGTGCCATCCATCACCGCATTGTTGTCCATATCATGTTTCTTTTTGAGCTTGAGGAACTCAGTGAAACCCGCGGCAAAAATTCGCCCCATACTGCCCGAATCACCTCGCATCACAGAAGTGTTTTGATATAACCTATTGAGGTCATCATTATTCCAGAATGATTCCTCAAATTCCTCACTTTGCTTCACCGCCTGCCTGACAGTAAACATCTTGAGGAATATGAACCACCATGACATCAATGAAACAAGTAACAATAAACCCATTACCAGTTGAACAAGTACGCTGGCATTCTGAATTAAATGGATAAACGATAAATCATGTGTTAACGATAAATCATGTGTTACATCCATATTTACAATATCCTTTAGCTTTTCCATTGCTCTCGCAATATTTCCGGCAAACTTACCGGCTTGAAATTATCCATTGTCACGCATACTAAATGCACTTCTGCCTCAACTATTATCTCCTCGCCACGTAGCACGTTCTGACACAAGGTCACACGACTACGTCCGACATCCTTCAGTTGCGCGCTGACAGCAAGTAAATCATCCAGCAAAGCAGGCTTAAGATAATCCAGCCTCAGTGAACGAACCACAAATACCATACCGGACTCACGCATCAATCCCGTATTACTGTAACCATAACATTCCCGTAACCACTCAGTCCGCGCGCGCTCTAAAAAGTTCACATAACTAGCATGATATACCACTCCTCCTGCATCGGTGTCCTGGAAATATACCCGCACTGGCAGTGTGAAATTTGATTTAGAGGTTGAATGAAGCATGCTATTTATTCTTAAGAGGTTATTGTCACCAACAATCTAACGCACTATCCCGAGCAATGCCATTCAAATAATCAATCGCACACTTCCATATTAACAAGGCATCAGCTGAACAGACAACCCCTCACGACTCCAATGTGCTAATTAAGCTACCAACACAACCTCTACTTGCGTCCAACGGTCTCCGTTGCGTGTGAAGCTCCCATGATTCGGGCAAATTTAATTCAATACCCACAAAACAATTTTTTCAATTTAGCTTGCAGATCAGACCGCCTTGATGCACGTTGCTTATGCTGATGCACTTTGCCTGCGCTGATGCAGCTCGGCACCCAATTGGACTAAGGGACACCAGCGGAGCGTGTCTTGCTCTATTGCCGCAGCCTGAGACACCAGTCCCGACAATGAAAATGCTATGCGTCGATGAAAAGCTGAAATAGCTACTTAATCTAACAAACGGGCTATCGGTTTGTGGAAATCTGCAATTAGGCTTGACCTATATTAAAGTTAACGCTATCAGTGCCGATAATCACTATGTGGCGAGCTAGGCCGAAGCAAACCCAATGGTCTGTCCGTATATTCTGGAAAGACGACCATTGGTCAGAGCAAAGTGGTATTTGATGCAAGCCTATCGATAGAATGAACTATGGAAATCAAACTCCCATTATTGTGTAACCAAAGAGTCAGTGCATTGCGAGAGCAAACGGGGTTCACGCTGATCGAACTGCTGGTCACGATCGCAATCTTGGCGATTATGCTGTCAATCGCTGTGCCCAACTTCATTACGTTTGTGCAAAACAGTCGCCTGGTCGGGCAAACTAATGACCTGGTCACCTCGCTCAATTACGCCAGAAGTGAAGCGATCAAGCGCGGTGTTCGGGTTTCAGTATGTAGCCGTTTGAACAATACTACCTGTTCGGGTGCGGCTGTATTCAATTGGGATGCGGGCTGGCTGGTATTTGTTAACCCCAATAACAGTGCAGTGGCTGCAACTACACCCGGAACGGTGCTACAAGTGCGGCAGCCGCTGGAAAATGGCAATACGCTACGCACGGCGGGGATACAACGTGTAACGTATCAAAACTCCGGTTTTTCCGGCAACGCTGACACTTTCCGTCTTTGCGACAGTCGTGGGACAGCAAGTGGGCGGGCCATTGTTGTGAGTTTGCAAGGTCGAGTATCTACTAGCACAGGAACCACAGCATGCCCCTGACCAAAACACAATCCGGCTTTACCCTGCTCGAAGTTCTTGTGGCAATCGTGGTACTGTCACTTGGCTTACTCGGGCTGGCGGGATTGCAAGCCGCCAGCCTGAGCAACAATCAGACTGCCTACTATCGCGGCATTGCCATCCAACAGGCGTACGACATCGCCGATCGGTTACGCGCCAATTTGGCTGGCGTGGGTGCGCCTAATTATAGTTACAACAATTTGACGGCAGGCCTCCCGGCTGGAAACCCCGACTGCTTCGCTGCCGCCTGCACCCCCGCAAATATGGCCATTTCCGACCATCGTCAGTGGAACACGGCCAATGCAGCCTTGTTGCCTAACGGCAATGGAACCGTCGTGTGTGCTGATGGCCCTGCTGCTGCGGGGTGTACCGCAGCCACGGGCAACTGGGTATTCAACATCACCGTTATGTGGACTGAAAAAGGTATGGGAGGAGTCGCCGATCCGAGCTGTCCGGTCGGGTCGCCAGCCAACACACGTTGCTTTGTGACGAGCATGACCCCATGAGAAACCACATGTTTTTGTCTTCGCTCCACAAATCAACGCCTCAACTTGGTATGCCTGGGCATCAAACAGGTTTTTCGCTAGTGGAACTCATGATTGCGCTTACGCTGGGCCTGATTGTGCTGTTGGCCATTAGTTCGATTTACATCGGCAGTCAGCAGACCTACCGGGTTCAGGATGATAACGCCCGCATTCAGGAAGCGGGTAGATATACGCTGGAAGTGATTGGCCGAAACATTCGGCAGGCAGGCGCGAATGCGGAAATGAATTTCAACAATACGGCAACCGCGACGCAATGTAATGTACCTGGTGTATGTGATGCTATTAGCGGAGTCATAGGTACCGTGTCGGGCGTGCCGGCTCCTGATACGCTATCTGTGCAATTTTATGCGGGGAGTGAAGAACTTGATACCGTTTCGGGTTTGTGGATGACTCGTGATTGTACTGGCGGGAAAGTTTACCCTGCATCAGGCGTAGCGGTGGTAACCAACACATTTGGCATCACCGGTATGAATCTGCGATGTACGGGCAGTGTAGGAGGAGCGCAGCCACTGGTTGAAAATGTCGAAGATCTCCAGGTGGTGTACGGCATTGATACCGATGCTTCAGGAAGCCCAAATTATCGGTCAGCTGATTTATATGTGGAAGCGCCCACCGCAGCACAGTGGCCGAATGTCGTGACCGTGCGCGTTTGTGCGCTAATTAGATCGGCCAATAATGGTCTGACCACCTCTCCGCAAAGATATCTGAACTGTGCAGGTGCGTTAGGTACAGCAACAGGAGCGGCAGCCTTTTCCACAGCCGGGGATCTGCGCCTGCATCGCAGCTTTACGGCTACCTACAACCTGCGTAACCGCGTTGCTGCTTCGCATTAAGATCATGATAAATCAACGCTGCAATACTCGACCCGTTAATCGCCAGCATGGTGTCGCCTTGATTACCGGGCTGATATTCCTGGTGGTGTTAACGTTGATTTCCGTCACTGCAGCGCGCATGTCCAGTCTTGAAGAACGCATGTCAGGCAATATGCGTGATCGCTCCCTGGCCATGCAGGCAGCCGAGATGGCGTTGCGTGATGCCGAGCGCGATATTCGCGGAGGTGCGGGCATTACCCGGGCACCGGCTATTTCCGGGATAACCAACTTCGACCAAGCCTGTACTGCTGGCCTGTGTTACAACGGACTAGCAGGGAATGCTAGTGGAACAAATTGGAATACCACTCCAGTCTGGAGCTTGGTCAGTATGACTGCTGCCCCCAGCGTTGCGTATGGCACCTATACCGGTGCGATAGGTAATGCCGCGCTTTCGGCGCAGCCGCGTTACATCATCGAAGGCATCGAGAAGAGCGGATCAGGTACAGCAATTTATTACTACCGCATCACCGTGCGTGCGCAAGGCGCGAACGCCAATACGGTGGTGTGGTTGCAGGAAATTTATTACAGGTCTTAGCAGCGTTGTTTAATCGAAAAGTAGAGCCATGAAAACCATCTGCGGCCACATTACATCATCGAGCTTATTCCAGCTTCCGTCCCGTTTCCTGGAGAAAATATGTCTATCAGCAGTGGCGGTGTATCGGGGCACAAATGATTCCATTCCGTATTGCTGCATGCGACTGGGAATTACTGGACAAGCTTGGGCAACTGTTCAAGTTGCGGTTAAGGGCGCCTTTAAAAATTCAATTTTTCGAGTAGCCGATTTGCGGCGTACCTGCTTACCCAATTTAGTCACAAGATGGCGTTACTCTATTAAATTATCACTTACATATCAACCGCATGCAGCGCTAAGATCATTACACGTGCCTTGTCTTGCCTGGAAGCTTGAATTTTTAGAAGCGCCCTTAACAACTTATTCAAAGGAGTGCATTTTATGAAGACATTCAAACTAAAACTATTGGCACGGGCGCTGTTGGTCACTTTTTCGGTGGGGTATTACGGGGTGGCAAGTGGCACATTACTCATAAGCCAGACCCCTCTGTTTGTCCTTTCCGCGACAAAAGCCAATGTGCTGCTGATTTTCAGTAACTCTAACGCCATGGATGAAGACCCCACGGGCCAGGCTGCGGGTAGCAACAGCCCAACCAGTAAATCAGAGATCGCACGTAAGGCAGCCAAAATCCTAGTGGCGAATTACACCGGCCGAATCAATATGGGTTTGATGGCATACCAGCAAAGTAGTGTGACGCATCAGTGGCTGAATCAAAGCCCTTACGATGCCAGCTTTGACCCTGCCACTTATGATCCGGCCTGGACGGGTGCAAGAGATAGCGCAACCCATAAGAAATTTAAAATCCCTAACTCCAGCAGTCCTAATGTGGCCGGGGCATGCATGACGAGCAGCAGTGTTCAGGTTGATTGCGTGTATTACAACGTCAACCTACCTTATTACACGTCAACGCCGCAGGGTAACAGTTTTTGTTATTCAGTCACGGTAGGGGCGACCACGCCCACCTTTCCGGGTGACCATACAAAGTATGCCTGCTACGGTACCAAGACAGGTACTTCGAATGCTGCACCAAGTGTGGCCGGTGCAGGGTATGGTGCGTTTCAGTTTAATGGAACTTTTGGTCCGACAGAGAGTGATTTTGCACAGAACATTGATGACTTTGGCCAAAGACTTGCCAGTTCTGATCAAGGGCCGACTTGGTTTGCTAATGGCAGCCCAGGTAAGGGCTATTTGCACGTGCCTATCGTTAGCCTGGATGCGGTTCAAGCTGGTAAGCTTAACGTGAAGCTGGCAACAAGTGTTGTGCCCACTCTTGTCGGAAGTACTTGGAACGATAACCCTACCGCCATATCAGGTGGAAATACACCTACGAACCCTAACGCGCCCCTTATAAATGCGGGTTTGTCTCCCATTACCGGAACATTCATGACAGCCAAGGATTACTATAATGGTGCCACCACGAACTTTGGTTCGTCTCAAGGCGGGCCGGTGGCGGCACCAATAGCTGCGTGTGGCCACGATTTCGCCGTATTATTGACCAATGGATTACCTAGCCGCCAAGCTGATGGTAGCGCGGTTACTTATAGTGTTGGCCAGCCATTTTCGGCGACTGAGGTGGCAAACGCAGTTGCCGCAGTGGCTAATTTGAACAGTGGTGCGCGTCCCGTCGAAACATACGTCATCGGTTTTGCCTTGCCGGAATTTACCAATAACTATTTCGTCAGCAATCCACCCAATCCGCTCAATCAAATGGCGGTCGCGGGCGGCACGCCCACTGCTTATTTTGCGAGCGACGAGGTTACACTTAATTCCGTATTAAGCACAATCTTCAGCGACATCCTTGCGAAAACCGGATCCGCAGCTGCGGTTGCCACCAATACGGCTAATCTTCAGGTCGACAATTATATATTCCAGGCTAAATTTCAGACGACGGACTGGAGCGGGCAACTGCTTTCGCTCCGCCTCACCACCAGCAGCGGCTCAGTGGTTCAGACGGAGAAATGGGATGCTGCACCAAAGCTTGATGCCATGGCTCCCGCTAGCCGGGTCATCCTGACCAAGGGGGCGACTGACGGAGTGAGTTTTGAATGGGCAAACCTGACGTCTGGCTCATCCACTAGCCAGCAAACCTTGCTCGACACTAACAATCTTGCAGTCAACGATGGACTAGGTTCGGCTCGCCTGAATTACCTGCGTGGTGATACAACCAACGAAGGTACCTCGGCAGGACAGTTCCGTGCTCGCAACTCGTCCGCGGTGACTGGCAGCGTCCTGGGCGATATCGTCAACTCCGGCCCACTATATGTAGGTGCGCCCAAAGCCGGTTTTTCGGATGTCGATCACCCTGGCTATGCTGCTTTTCGTGCGAGGTATTTGAGTCGTAAACCGGTGGTATACGTAGGGGCAAACGACGGGATGTTGCATGGCTTCGATGCGGAGCTTGATAGCAGCGGAAATCCGGTTTCCACAGGGGGAAATGAGGTGATTGCCTATGTACCATCGCAAATGTTTAGCTCCCTAAGCCAGCTCACTGCTCAAACCTATAACCAGAACCATCGCTACATGGTAGATGGCACACCCATGTCAGCCGATGTTTATTTGCCGTCACTGGCAGGCAGTAGCGTAGACAAATGGCGCACCGTGTTGATCGGCAATATGAACAGCGGCGGCAAGGGTTATTTTGCGCTCGATATCACCAACCCCAATCTGCCCAGCCTGTCTGCGCCCACCTTCAGCGCTGGCAATGCCGCAGATTTGCTGTTATGGGAATTCACTGATGCCGATGACGCGGATATGGGCTACGCGTATAACCTGCCACCCCAGGATGCGAGTAATAATCAGGCAAAGCAGATCGTCAAGCTGCAAAACGGCAAATGGGCTGCAGTCGTCGGCAATGGTTACAACAGCACAAGTGGCAAGGCGGCGTTGTACCTGTTGGACATTGAAAAGGGGATTGATGGCAGTTGGGTTACCTCGGGCGATTTCTTTAAAGTGGTAGCGGATGGTGGACCTAACAACGGTTTGTCGACACCCGTTCCTTACGATAGTGATGGCGATGGCAAGGTAGATGTTGCCTACGCGGGCGATCTATTGGGTAATGTGTGGCGGTTCGATATCAGCACCCCCTCCACCCCCGTCGCCTCACTCTTGTTCAGTAGCGGGACAACCAAGCCGATTACGACTCCTCCCGTAGTGTTTTCTCATCCATTGGGCGGTAACATGGTGTTATTTGGGACGGGCAAATATCTGGAACTGACAGACAACGCAACTACCTCCACGCAAACGATATATGGTGTATACGACAGCCCTTCGGGTACGGTGCTGGCGAGCGCGTTGGAACAGCGCACCATGCTAGATCCACTTACGAAGCGCACGATATCAGGCACCTCGATTGATTGGGCAACAAAGAAGGGATGGTTCCTCGACCTTCCTGCTTCAGGGGAGCGTCTGACCGGTGTCTCCAAACTAGTGAGGGGTAACTTTTTCTTTAATACCTTGATTCCTTCCACGGTAGCATGCGCTTCTGGGGGGACGGGTTGGTTGATGGCTATGGATAGTCTAACCGGAGCTCTGCCTAGTTTTCCGGTGTTTGACGTTAATAGCGATGGTAAGTTTAATAGTGCAGATGCGGGCATCGGTGGACTTAAGATCGGTGCCGCCATCGGGGGTACGACGTTTATCCAGGGAGGAGAAGACAGTTCGGTCGGGCTTGGTGTTGCCTCGCTGACCAGCGGCGCACTAATTACGCCACCGATTAATTTCGGTTCCCCGACTAGGGGTCGCGTTAACTGGCGGGAAATTTTGCAATAACCGAGGAGGGTTCCATGCGAGCACATGAGATTGAGAGACACGCCAATAGGGTTACATCTGCACAGCTCGCGTTGCGGGCAATGCTTAAACGCCAGTTTGGGTTTACGCTGGTTGAACTGATGGTCACGGTGGTGATCATCGGCATTCTCGCGGCGATTGCTTATCCCAGTTACACGCAGTATGTGTTACGTGCCAATCGGGCGGAGGCGCGCGCTATATTAATGGAGAGCGTTCAGTTTCTTGAACGGAATTACACTACGGCTAACCGCTATGACCAAAACAGCGCGGGAGCTGCTATCACTTTGCCATACCTGACTTCACCAAAAACCGGAACAACACCAAAATACAACATTACGGCAGTGTATGGTTCAGCGCCAGCCCAGACTTTTACACTTAATGCGGCACCTACAGGAGTCATGTCTGGTGATGCGTGCGGCACCTACGCGCTGGATAATGCCGGAATACAGGGGAATAGTTCAGGCACGTTAGCCGAGTGTTGGGGAAGGTAGTCTATAAATTATAGTGCATGTGGACGATTGCTATTTATCCACTTTGATCTAACCGCCGCAGGCGCGTTGGATATTGATTTGAACACATTGCCGTCCACACTGTATTGTTCGAGATGGCGGCAAATTTTTCAGTAGGGGAGTGAATGATGAGGCAGCTTGTTGCGATATTTGTTTCAGCCATTTTTTTCAGTAGCATTGCGCATGGCAGGATGCAGATTGAAACACCCCAGTCGGGAAGCGGTACCTTGGCCACGCTTGTGAATATAATTCAGGAGAGTGGCCAACTGGGTGAAATCCACGCAGATGAGAGCAAAATGGTGATTGGAGGGGTGACGTATGCGTATAACCCTTTAAGTACGATTATCACAGTGAATGGCAAGCGTGCAACGATCAGTGACTTACGCAGTGGTGAATTGGTGGAGTTTTGGGCGATATCGCAGGGTAAAAATGAGTTGAATATTTTAACAAATATCAGTGTGCAGATTTTCAGTATGCAGAAATAAATAATGAAGCCTCCCTTTTGAAGGCACACTTGCCGGTTTCATTTTAGACAGAGAAATAGCGCGAAATAAACTGATGGATCAACTTGGGATACCGATCAATTGTTTAATCATGCTAAATGCCAACCGTATCAGCCCAGAAAAATATTGGCCACTTATGTGAGAACGGCCAAGCATTGTGGTCAATCCGACCAGGTCGACGCAGTGTCGGTGCAGAAGTAGCGCTTGGGCGGCACGCGCACTGTATCCGGTATCTGTTGCCGCACTTGCGTCGCCTCCTGGCAGGAATGACGACTCCAAGTGCCGTCGAATACCAGATCCATATTCTCCAGTGGTGATTGTTAAGCTAGTTGTCGCCTGAATGACTTAATGTTAGTAAAAAACACATAAAGTTTATCAGAGCCGACTAATCCAATCCGCCTAATTTTTTTCCTCACCTAGATGCAAATAACATCATCACTACTTTATGTAAAGATGCTATTTGCAACCCAATTTAACTTGCTGGCTTTTAAGTTATTCTGATTTGAATGAAGCAAAAATGCTTCATGCGCCGTAGAATAACAACGCTTCTAGTCTGACTATTTTAAGACCTGGCCTCTTAGATGTTTATTGCAATTAATCACTCAATTTCACACTGCGCCATTTTTATTCACTCAGGAAAACACCATGCCTTACGTCAACATTCGCATCGCCGGCTCCCTCAGTCGCGAGCAGAAAGCCAAGATCGCAGCAGAGATCACCGACACCCTGGAACGCATCTCTCACAAACCGAAGTCCTACACCTACATTACCTTCGACGAACTGCCGGACGAGAACTGGGCGATTGCAGGAAAGTTGCTGAATGAGGAGTAAGCTGAGCGCAAAGTCGGTTGCCGTCATCGGCGGCGGACCTGCCGGACTGATGGCTGCAGAGGTATTGATTCAAGGCGGTGTGCGAGTCGATCTATACGATGCCATGCCATCCGTGGGACGCAAGTTTCTGATGGCTGGCAAGGGCGGCATGAACATCACGCATTCCGAGACTATGGAACCATTTCTCTCACGCTACGGCGCACGCCGCACCCAGATCAAGCCGCTGCTTGATACCTTTGGGCCGGAGGCTCTGCGCAAGTGGGTACACAACCTTGGCATAGCGACATTCGTCGGCACGTCCGGGCGCGTGTTTCCGACGGACATGAAAGCAGCACCGCTCTTGCGCGCCTGGCTGCACCGCTTGCGTGAGGCAGGCGTGCATTTCCATATGCGCCATCGCTGGTGTGGGTGGAATGAAAATGGTGCGCTTCGTTTTGCCACACAACAGGGCGAGCACTTCGCTAATGCCGATGCAGTGGTGCTGGCACAGGGTGGCGGCAGCTGGGCGCGGCTCGGTTCCGATGGCGCATGGGTGCCGCTGCTCGCGCAGCGCGGCATTCCCATTGTGCCATTACAGCCCGCAAACTGTGGTTTCGATGTCGACTGGAGCGAGCACTTCAGCTCCCGCTTCGCCGGGCATCCGGTAAAAGCGGTGACGGTAACCTTTATCGATGCAACGGGGCGCTCTCACCGTCGACAGGGTGACCTCATGGTGACGACGACCGGGGTTGAAGGTGGCCTGATTTACGCATTGTCTGCACTTCTGCGCGATGAGATTGCAGCCAC
Source organism: Betaproteobacteria bacterium (assembly GCA_021413765.1). GTDB lineage: Bacteria > Pseudomonadota > Gammaproteobacteria > Burkholderiales > Gallionellaceae > Nitrotoga. The sequence continues at coordinate 1,627 of JAIOPT010000134.1, read as the reverse complement.
AGGCACGGCAGTCATTTACCTCGATCTGACACCCGGAAAAGATTTGCCGCGAGTCATCGCCGAGATAGCACATCCGCGCGGTTCCCGCTCAATGGCCAGCCATTTGCAGAGCCGGGCAAACATCAAGGGGGTAAAAACTGGCCTGCTGCGCGAACTGGTGCCGCCATCAGACTTCGCCGACCCTGAGCGCCTTGCGGCTGCGATTAAATCATTGCCGTTGCACCTCATCGCACCGCGTCCGCTGGATGAGGCCATCAGCAGTGCAGGGGGCGTCGCCTTCGAGGCGCTGGATGAACGCTTGATGGTGCGCGCTATGCCGGGCGTGTTCTGTGCAGGCGAAATGCTTGACTGGGAAGCACCCACCGGTGGCTATCTGCTCACCGCCTGTTTCGCAAGCGGGCGTATCGCTGGCCTGGGAGCACTGGCCCACCTTGAGTGCGGGAACATTTAGTCATGGTTAAACTTATCTTCCAGCTCCGTCCAAACTGACCTCGCACCGTGAGGTTAATCAAATACTCATAAGTTACGCGCCACAAATAAACAGAGGGTCAGCAAACTGCTTGTCCCTAACTAAAAATCCATAAACATTATTTATTCATTGTTCAGACTTTGCAGATACGCCGCACTTTTCATCCCGTAGAGCCTTCAGTTTGAACTGATCTATGCCCGATCTACACCTCCCGCGTTATAATCGCGTTCTTTCTTTTCGCTCATAGCTTTCATTCGGAACCATCGCCATGTCGCATAATCTGTTCAATACTCGTCAAACATTCACCCTCGCCAACGGTAAGACTGGCACGTTGTATTCCTTGAAAGCACTCGAAACAGCAGGGCTGGGAAAAATTTCACGTTTGCCAGTTTCCATCCGTATTGTGCTGGAAGCGGTGCTGCGCAATTACGATGGCAAGAAGATCAGCGAAGCGCACATTCGCCAACTGGCGAACTGGCAGCAGAATGCACCGCGCACCGAAGAAATTCCGTTCGTAGTGGCACGTATCGTGTTGCAGGATTTCACCGGCATCCCGCTGCTGGTTGACCTCGCCACCATGCGCGATGCCGCTGCGAAGTTGGGCAAGAATCCGATGATCATTGAACCGCTTGTGCCAGTGGATCTGGTGGTGGATCATTCGGTGCAAGTGGATTATTACAATAGCCCGGATGCGCTGCGACTCAACATGGAACTGGAGTTTGAACGCAACAATGAGCGCTACAAATTCATGAAATGGGGCATGCAGGCATTTGATACGTTCAAGGTGGTGCCGCCCGGCGTCGGCATCGTGCATCAGGTGAATCTGGAATATCTGGCGCGTGGCGTGCTGCAAAAAGACGGTGTTTATTATCCTGATACGCTGGTGGGCACCGACAGCCACACCACTATGATTAATGGCATCGGCGTGGTTGGATGGGGTGTGGGCGGCATCGAAGCGGAAGCGGGCATGCTCGGTCAGCCGGTATATTTCCTCACGCCAGACGTGGTGGGTGTTCATCTCACGGGCAAGCTGCGCGAAGGCATCACCGCGACCGACTTGGTATTGACCGTCACCGAACTGCTGCGCAAGCATAAAGTGGTAGGAAAGTTTGTGGAATTTTTCGGTGCAGGCACCGCTGCGCTTACCCTGCCGGATCG
>JAIOPT010000133.1 GCA_021413765.1 Betaproteobacteria bacterium | reverse complement strand
TATATCCTCAACAGATTTGCTGAAAAACCATCTTCTTTCTGTGCTGTATGCGGATAAGGATCATTTGCATGAAATGAAAGTATTGGAAGATCGATGGGAAGCAATGGTAGTCCGCTTGGGAGGTGAGAATTTCCCCGATTTTTTGCTGGTGTACTGGATTAGTCGCTATTCCTTTATCACTCAGCCCGAACTATTTAGATCCATTCGCTTCAGCGTTACAAACCGTGAGAAAGTGTTCGAACTGCTACAGGGTATGGAAGAAGATATGAATACCTATCTGGCACTTACCCAAGTGGAATCATCTCGATGGCCTGTTGATCTTAAGGAATATATTCGGGATTTGTATTTGCTTAGAGTGCGCCAGCCTTTTCCATTGCTGTTAGCAGCTCATCGAATGTTCTCCGCTAGTGATTTTGAGTGTGTGCTACGCAATTGTATAACGATTGCATTTCGTTATATCGTGATTGGTAGCCAGCCGACGAACAAACAAGAGAATATCTATTATTCGTTGGCACAAAAAATTTCCAGAGGCGATATCTGCACTGCGGCAGTTGCATTGCAGGCTATGCAATCTGTTTATCCTAGTGATGTTGAATTGCGTAGCGCCTTTTCTGCCAAAAAAATGAGTACTACTGCTTCTCGCTGTGTAAATTGGAAAAATAGGTATCAGGAAATGATTACGATTTTGAAAGTGCTGGCTTTAACGTAACGCATGCTCTGCCATTAAGTCAAACAAATGCTAGGTGAGTAACCTTGCCGGGCTGTCGACAATGATGAAATCGGAACCTTCTCATCAAAGTGCGTAAGTCGCCAAGGTTTTCACCATTGCGTGAGAAGTGAACTTTGGTAGTCATGCGTATGATGACTATCTGCAATGGTGCCAGTGACTGATGACTGAGGCATTCAAAATATTTCAGAAAGATAAAAAGCGCTGGCGTCACTATGAACGGGTTCAACAATAATCGAAGAACTTGTAATTATCTTGATTGTAGGTGGTTAGTCAAGATGCAGGGATGGAGTCGGCAGTTGGCTCGAAGCGATTAGCGGAGGAATTAAACCATGAAATTCAAAATTTATCGGTATAACCCCGAAACCGACGAGCAGCCTTATATGCGCAATTATGAGCTGGACATAGAAGCGGGCGATATGATGTTGCTGGACGCGCTGCTTCTTATCAGGGAGCAGGACGACAGCCTGAGCTTGCGCAAATCTTGTCGTGAAGGAGTGTGCGGCTCGGATGCCATGAATATCAATGGGCGCAATGGGTTGGCTTGCATTACGCAGCTGTCCAGTTTGAAGCAACCAATTGAATTGCGTCCGTTGCCCGGTCTGCCAGTGATACGTGACCTGATCGTGGATATGACACAGTTTTTCAAGCAATACCATTCGATCAAGCCGTATTTGGTGAATAACGATCCGCCTCCAGAAACTGAGCGCTTACAGTCGCCAGCGCAGCGCGCCGAGCTGGATGGTTTATATGAATGCATATTGTGCGCCTGTTGCACTACTGCTTGCCCGTCATTTTGGTGGAATCCAGATAAGTTTGTAGGTCCTGCTGGATTACTTCAAGCTTATCGTTTTATCGTCGATAGCCGCGATCAGGCAACAAGCGAGCGGCTGGATAATCTGGAAGATCCGTACCGGCTGTTTCGATGCCACACTATTATGAATTGTGTAGATGTATGCCCCAAAGGTTTGAATCCTACAGCTGCCATAGGAAAAATTAAAACTTTGATGGTAAAGCGTACGGTATGAAGGATCTGGAACGCGTTCGCTGGCGCTGTCGACGCGGTCTGTTGGAACTTGATATCGTGCTGGGCCGATTCATCGAGAGGCATTATGTAAATTTGGATAAGGCGCAGCAGGCTGCATTTGATCTGTTGCTGGATATGCCCGACCCGACGCTCTGGGATATGATTACTAACACTCGGCCTTCGCCGCTGCAAAGTGAGCTGTGTGCAGTGCTAGAATTGCTTCAGGCAGTTTGAACTTTAGCTGCGTGATCTGTTGCGACATAAAGATGTAAAAATTGGAGACGTAATGAAAGAAAAACGCGTTGCAACACTGATGCTGGATGATGGCCGTAGTATCGAGTTACCGATACTATCCGGCACTCTGGGTCCTGATGTGATCGACATTCGCGGATTGGGTAAACTCGGCATGTTTACTTACGATCCGGCGTTCGTTTCCACCGCCAGTTGCTCTTCCAGTATCACTTTTATTGATGGCGATGCCGGGTTACTGTATTACCGCGGTTATCCCATCGAACAACTGGCGGAAAAGTCAGATTTCCTGGAAGTGTGCTACTTGCTGCTGCACGGTGAGTTACCGAATGCAGCACAAAAAAGCGAGTTCAAGGGAAAGGTTATGCAGCACACCATGGTGCATGATCAGCTTGCCCGTTTTTTTAACGGCTTCCGCCGCGACGCTCATCCGATGGCGGTAATGGTTGGGGTGGTGGGCGCGCTGTCGGCTTTTTATCATGATTCGCTTGATATCAATAACCAGGAACATCGCGAAATTTCGGCGTTACGCCTGCTGGCCAAGGTACCGACCATCGCTGCAATGACCTATAAGTACTACACCGGTTTTCCATTTATGTTTCCGAAGAATGAATTCACTTACGTGGAAAATTTCATGTACATGATGTTCGCTACTCCGGCAGAAGACTATGTGCCTAACCAGAAACTGGTGCGAGCACTGGAGCGTATTTTTATACTGCACGCTGATCACGAACAAAACGCCTCGACTTCGACCGTTCGGCTGGCCGGATCCAGTGGGGCGAATCCATTCGCGTGTGTGTCCTCCGGTATTGCGGCACTGTGGGGGCCAGCTCACGGCGGTGCGAATGAGGCAGTACTGAAGATGCTGGAAGAGATAGGCGATGTGTCGCGTGTGGCAGATTTTATGAAGGGCGTAAAGGACAAAAAATACCGTCTGATGGGCTTTGGCCACCGGGTATATAAAAACATGGACCCGCGCGCAAAAGTGATGCGCGCTACGTGTTATGAAGTGCTTAAGGAGCTGAAACTGGAGAAGGATCCACTATTTTTAATGGCGCTAGAACTGGAGCAGATTGCGCTGCGGGACGAATATTTCATAGAGCGCAAGCTGTATCCTAACGTGGATTTTTATTCCGGAATTGTACTGCGCGCATTGGGTATCCCGAGCAATATGTTCACAGTGATTTTCGCCGTGGCACGCACCATAGGTTGGGTGTCGCAGTGGAACGAAATGATTGCCGACAGTGAGCGTAAGATCGGTCGTCCACGTCAGTTGTATCAAGGTGCTACGCAGCGGGATTTTGTACCACTTGCCAAGCGCTAAAGCTGGATCGTAATAACTCACACACGGAAATAATAATTGAGGCTGAAGGCAGTTCATGCGTTTTGGCGTCATATCATATTGAATATATTTGACAGCCATGCGCATAAGTTTGATGAAGCAATGAAGCACAAAGACCTGGCGATATAATCTGATGGGTAACAATACATGACGTCAGTAATGCAAACCATGCTGGGCAACTCTTTGTTGTTTGGTGCCAACGCGCCTTATATTGAAGGTCTGTATGAGGAGTATTTGACCGACCAAAATTTGGTTTCGGATGGTTGGCGCGCTTACTTTGATGCCTTGCAAAATATGCCGAGCGTAGCGCTGAAAGACTTGGCGCATAGCCCGGTAGTGCGTGCTTTTGCTGCCTTACCGTTAACTGGTGCACAAGGTGCAATCCAAGATGCTGATATGGCACGCAAGCAGGTGGCTGTGCTGCAACTTATCAATGCCCATCGTTTCCTCGGGGTGCGCCGCGCCAGCCTTGATCCGCTTAACCGACATATCAAGCCTGAAGTGCCCGAATTGGATCCAGCCTTTCACGGTCTCACTGAGGCGGACATGGATATCACCTTCGAGACAGGCTCTCTGGTGGGGTCGCCACGCATGATGCTGCGGGAAATTCTGCAGCTGGTACGCCAGTCCTATTGCGGCAGCATAGGCGCAGAGTATATGTACATCAATGATGTTGTGCAGAAGCGCTGGATCCAAAATCGTCTGGAGAGCGTGCGCGGCCAGCCAAATTACAGCGCTGATATGCAGCATCGTATCCTGGAGCGGCTGACTGCTGCCGAAACGTTAGAGCGCTATCTGCACACCAAGTATGTCGGCCAGAAGCGTTTTTCGCTGGAGGGCGGTGAATCGCTTATTCCGATGCTCGAACATTTATTGCAACGCGCAGGTACGCAGGGAGTACGCGAGACAGTTATCGGCATGGCGCATCGTGGGCGCTTGAATGTGTTAGTGAACACGCTAGGCAAGCTGCCTAGTGATTTATTCGCTGAATTTGAAGGTAAGCACAGTGAACAGCTGACATCCGGCGATGTGAAATATCACCAAGGTTTTTCCTCGGACATTCCTACGCCGGGTGGAGCGATGCACTTGGCTTTGGCGTTTAATCCATCACACCTTGAAATCGTTAATCCGGTGGTAGAAGGCTCGGTGCGCGCACGCCAGCATCGTCGCGGTGACAAGGAAGGGCGAGAGGTAATGCCGGTATTGCTACATGGCGATGCGGCTTTCGCCGGACAAGGCGTGATAATGGAAACGTTCAGCTTGTCCCAAACGCGCGGCTATCAGACGGGCGGCACAGTGCATATCATTATTAACAACCAGATCGGTTTTACTACTTCGGACAAACGTGATGCCCGATCTTCTTTGCACTGTACCGATGTAGCGAAGATGATAGAAGCACCGATTTTTCATGTGAATGGGGATGATCCTGAAGCGGTATTGTTAATTGCCGAAATTGCACTGGATTACCGCATGACCTTCAAAAGGGACGTAGTGATTGACATGGTGTGTTTCCGCAAGCTGGGTCATAACGAGCAGGATGAGCCGCTGGTTACGCAGCCGTTCATGTACCGTTATATTAACCAGCATCCGGGCACACGTGCGTTGTATGCTAAACGCCTGTTAGAACAAAACGTGGTGGCGGAAGGGGAGCCGGAGGCGATGATTGCGGCCTATCGTCGCGCGATGGATGAGGGCATCAATCCGATTCAACCAGTGCTGAATGATTTTAATAAGGAATACGCAGTAAATTGGTCTAAATTCAGGAGTGGTGTGCCTTGGGATATAGCGGTGAATACTGCCATTCCGCACGAACAGTTGCAAAAATTGGCTCAGCGGCTGACGGAAGTGCCGACGGATTTCAAGCTCCATTCGCGCGTGGAAAAAATTATCACCGACCGTCGCGCCATGGGTAATGGCGAACTGGCTTTGGATTGGGGCATGGCAGAAAACCTTGCCTATGCCAGCTTGGTAGCTGAGGGTATTCCGGTCCGTTTGTCTGGGGAAGACAGCGCGCGCGGCACCTTTTTTCATCGTCATGCCGTGCTGCACGACCAAAACCGCGTGCAGTGGGACAAGGGCTATCACATTCCCTTGCAAAATATTGCGCCGGATCAGGCTGATTTCATCGTGATTGATTCCATTCTTTCGGAAGAGGCGGTGCTGGCATTTGAGTATGGCTATGCTAGCGCTGAACCCAATTCGCTGGTTATATGGGAGGGGCAGTTCGGCGATTTCGCTAATGGTGCGCAGGTGGTAATCGATCAATTCATCTCGTCGGGGGAGGCCAAGTGGGGACGCATGTGTGGGCTGGTAATGTTTTTGCCCCATGGCTACGAAGGGCAGGGGCCGGAACATTCGTCTGGGCGTATTGAGCGCTATTTACAGCTATGTGCAGATTACAATATTCAAGTGTGTATCCCTTCCACTCCAGCTCAGATGTTCCATTTGCTGCGCCGCCAGATGTTGCGCCCGATACGCAAGCCGCTTATTGTGTTTACGCCCAAAAGCATGTTGCGCAGCAAGGATGCATCTTCGCCGCTGAATGACTTGGCTCAGGGTTCATTTCAGCCAGTGATTGGAGAAGTGGATGCGCTGGAAGCTGCCAAGGTGCGGCGTATTATCGTGTGTAGCGGAAAAATTTATTATGAGCTTAAGGCCGCGCGACACGAACGCGGCATTCAAAATACCTCGCCGAAGTCCTTGTCTCCGGAAGAGGTGGCGATTATCAGGCTGGAACAACTTTATCCTTTTCCGCATGATGCTGTCGAGGCACAGATCACCAATTATCTAAATGCGACGGAATTGCTGTGGTGTCAAGAAGAGCCGGGCAATCAGGGCGCGTGGCATCGCATTCAGCATTATCTGCTGCGCCATCTGCGTGACGGTATGAGGCTTGCTTATGCGTTGCGATCTTCTTCGGCATCGCCCGCAGCAGGATATTTGGCAGTGCATAATGAACAACAGAAGGCGGTGATAGACGCTGCATTCCGCTGTGATCTCGACATTAAATCAGGAGCAAGACACCATGCAAATTGAAGTGAAAGTGCCGCAGCTTTCCGAATCGGTTTCCGAAGCCACTCTGGTATCTTGGCACAAGCAGCCGGGTGAAACTGTGGCTGAAGGTGAGAATCTGATCGACATTGAGACCGACAAGGTGGTTTTAGAGTTGCCCGCAATCAAATCTGGAGTGCTGACCAAAATTCTCAAGCAGAATGGTGACAAGGTGACCAGCAATGAGGTGATTGCCCTACTGGATACCGATGCCAAACCTGAAGTGAGCAGAGCCGCGCAACCAGATGTGACGGCCAAGGAGCAAGCTGCCGTGATGCCTGCGGCGCAGAAGATCGCGGCAGAAAATAAAATTGACACTACTGCGATTAACGGTAGCGGACGTGGCGGGCGCGTCATCAAGGAGGATGTGCTGGTTGCGGTGCAGGCAACAGCGGCTGTGCCAGCCACCGCGGTTCCGCAACCCACAGCGGGCGGGCGTGTGGAACAGCGCGTGCCGATGACTCGCATTCGTCAGCGCATCGCCGAACGCTTGCTGCAATCGCAACAGAATGCCGCAATTCTCACTACCTTTAATGAAGTGAATATGCTGCCAGTGATTGAGTTGCGCAATCACTATAAGGATGCTTTTGAAAAGAAGCATGGCGTAAAGCTCGGTTTCATGTCATTTTTCATCAAGGCCACGCTGCTTGCGTTGCATAAATTCCCGGTGGTGAACGCATCGGTGGATGGCACGGATATCATCTACCATGGCTATTACGACATCGGCGTGGCAATCGGCAGTGAGCGCGGTTTGGTGGTGCCTATCATCCGCGATGCTGACAAACTTTCGCTAGCTGATATCGAAAGACAAATCGTTGACTTCGGTGCGCGTGCCAAGGACGGCAAAATTACGCTGGAAGAATTGACTGGTGGTACCTTCTCCATTTCCAACGGCGGCGTGTTCGGATCCATGCTCTCTACCCCCATTATTAATCCGCCGCAGAGCGCCATCCTCGGTATTCACGCCACCAAAGACAGACCAGTGGCCGAAAATGGTCAAGTCGTCATTCGTCCGATGAATTACCTCGCGCTGTCATATGATCACCGCATCGTTGATGGGCGTGACGCCGTATTATTTCTCGCCACTATTAAAGAGGCGTTGGAATATCCTGGACGAGTGCTGCTGGATTTGTAATTGTGCTTTTGCCGATCCCGGCCGGAATGAAATGAAAAATTTCTTATGGGTTCAGAGCTTAATACAAGGATTTCACTATGTCGAAATCATTTGATGTTGTAGTTATCGGTGCCGGCCCCGGAGGTTATGTGGCGGCGATACGCTGTGCTCAATTAGGACTGAATACAGTCTGCATCGACGATTGGAAAGGCGCACAAGGCAAGCCCAGTTTGGGTGGAACTTGTCTTAATGTGGGTTGTATTCCTTCCAAAGCCTTGCTGGAGTCTTCGGAAAACTTCGAGCGTCTGACGCATGATTTTGCGGCGCACGGCATATGTGCCGACAATGCGAGTGTGGATGTGCAGAAGATGGTGGCGCGCAAGAATAAGATCGTGTCCGATTTCACACTGGGTATTAGTCAGTTATTCAAGAAAAACAAAGTAGATTCGCTGCACGGCAGGGCTCAATTTCTCGGTCGGGATGGCGATGTCTGGCGTGTCGGAATTACAGATGGAGAGGAAGTGAGGGCGAAGCACATTATCGTTGCCACTGGTTCGACGTCGCGCATTTTGCAGCAAGCTCCGCTGGATGGGGTGCAGGTTGTGGACAATGTAGGCGCTTTGAGTTTTAGCGAGACGCCCAAGCGCCTCGCTATCATCGGTGCGGGGGTCATTGGACTGGAACTTGGCAGTGTGTGGCGCAGGTTGGGGGCTGAGGTGACGCTATTGGAAGCCTCGCCCGCATTCCTTCCTGCCGCCGATGAGCAAGTGGCGAAAGAAGCGTTGCGTGCTTTTACCAAGCAAAAATTGGCTATTCACTTGGGAGTACAGATTGATGGTGTCATTCAGTCTGCTGAGGCTGTAAAAATTAATTGGCGCGATATACATGGGGCCGCGCAGGAATTGGTCGCGGACAAGTTGATCGTTGCAGTTGGGCGTGTGCCAAATACGCAAGGTCTGAGCGCAGAAGCGGTCGGGCTCAAGCTGGACGCCGCAGGGCGCATTGAAGTGGATGAACAGTGCCGTACCAACCTGCCGCATGTGTATGCGGTAGGTGATGTGGTGCGCGGTCCGATGTTGGCGCATAAGGCTTCGGAGGAGGGCGTGATGGTGGCGGAATTGATCGCCGGTCAGATGGGGTACAGCGATTTGAATTTGGTGCCAAATGTAATGTATGCCGCTCCTGAAATCGCTTGGGTGGGGAAGAATGAGCAGCAGCTTAAGGCAGCGGGTGTCGCTTACAAGGCTGGTCAGTTCCCCTTTCTTGCTAATGGACGTGCACGCGCCTTGGGTGACACGACGGGATTTATTAAAATCATCGCCGATGCCAATACGGATCGCATACTCGGCGTGCATATCATAGGTCCGATGGCATCTGAACTCATTCAGCAGGCAGTGCTGGCAATGGCGTTTTCGGCCAGTAGTGAAGATTTAGCACGCACAATTTATGCACATCCGTCATTGGCCGAAGTGATGCATGAAGCGGCACTGGCAGTGGATAAACGCACGATTCATATATGACCAAAATGTTTCGCGCTGATCGAATTTCAATGCGGACAATAACGTTGTTAGCCGTCTAGGCGGAGCGGGCGCTTCCGCTATTTCAATGCTTGCACAGCTTGGTTATCATGTGTCGGCAGTGAGAGCAAAGATAGTGAGTATGAGTATCTGAAATTGTCAGATTGCGACCGAATTACAGATGGCGTATCTTATTTCAATTGCACGACTCATCGCGTCTTCGTAATTACCTGAAGTATTTCAGAAGATGTTGCATTGCCCAGTATAATGGGTGCGTCATTATTAAAAATAAGCTGACATTTCCCTTCTACGCCTACCGCCTACCAACTTATCATATGTTACAATAGCTCTGTTGTTGGATCGGGCGAAAGTGGCGGAATTGGTAGACGCACTGGATTTAGGTTCCAGCGCCGCAAGGCGTGAGAGTTCGAGTCTCTCCTTTCGCACCAACTGAAGAATTCACTTATTAACCTAAGGAAAGTTAGCATGTCGAGTATAGAAATCATGAGCGGGTTGGAGCGCCGCCTTAATGCATCCATCCCTCTGCAACTGGTTAGCAGTGAAATGGAAGCGCGCTTGAAGAATATGGCACGTACTGCAGAGGTGCCTGGCTTCCGGCCGGGTAAGGCGCCGTTCAAGATTTTGGAGCAAAAACATGGTGCGCAAGTACAGCAGGAGGTTCTGCAGGATGCTTTGCGACGTTCCTTTGCAAAAGAAGCGCAGGAGAACCAGTTGAAAGTGGTTGGTTATCCAACTTTTGAGGTCAAGACCACTGAACCGGACGCCTTGTGGATCGAATACAGTGCGACTTTTGAGATTTACCCTGAAGTCGTGTTGGGTGATATTAGCGCTGAAAGCATGGAGAAAGTGGTTTATACCTTGAGCGATGCCGATGTTGACACCACGATTGCTACTCTGCGTAAGCAACACGCGACATTCGAAGTTGTTGATCGTGCGGCGCAAAATGGAGATAGAGTGCATATTGATTTTAGTGGCTTACTGGAAGGTAGGATATTTGAAGGTGGCGAGGCTCGGAATTTAGCTGTGTTGCTGGGTGCCGGGCGTTTATTACCGGATTTTGAAAATGCCATCATCGGCATGAAGGCTGGAGAAAAGAAATCTTTTGACATGACTTTCCCTCCAGACTATCAGGCTGAAAAAGTGGCTGGTAAGTCAGCAGCTTTTACGATTACTTTGCACAAGGTGGAAGAGCAGAATTTGCCAGAGATTGACGCAAAATTTGCCAAGTTACTTGGTATAGAAGATGGCGATGTGAATAAGCTAAAGACTGAAGTCCGCGATAATCTAGAGCGTGAAATTAAGCGTCGCTTAATGGTGCGTAACAAAGACAACGCAATGGCGACCTTGCTGAAAGTTGCTCAACTGGAGATACCCAAGGCACTATTGGATGCTGAAGCGCAGAGCTTGATGCAGCAAACTATGCGCGATATGAAAAAGCGCGGAATGGAAATGCCGAAGGGGGAGGAATCGCTACCACTTGAATTGTTTACTGAGCGTGCGCAAAAACGTGTCAAGTTGAGCCTGATCTTGACAGAATTGGTTGATAAATATGAGTTGCACGCAAAACCCGAGCAGATTAAAGCGCTGGTTCAAGATTATGCACAAAGCTATGACAACCCAGAAGAAGTGGTGCAGTGGCACTATAATGATCCAACACGCTTGCAAGACGCAGAAAACTTGGTGCTGGAGGATAACGTGGTGGTTTGGGTGACGGATGCTGTCAAGGTGACAGAGAGGGTGATGGAATTTAACGAGTTGATGGAGAATGCCGCGTGATGCATAGCGAAATACCTCAAAATAATGAGGACCCGCAAAATATCGGTATGATTCCGATGGTGATAGAAACCAGCGGGCGTGGAGAACGTGCATATGACATTTACTCGCGTCTACTCAAGGAGCGCGTAATATTTTTGGTGGGCAACATCAATGATGTGACCGCTAACTTGGTGGTAGCACAATTGTTATTCCTAGAGTCAGAAAATCCAGATAAGGAGATTCATCTCTATATCAATTCGCCTGGCGGCTCTATTTCGGCAGGTATGGCGATTTATGACACTATGCAATTCATAAAGCCAGAAGTTTCTACGTTGTGCATCGGAATGGCGGCATCTATGGGCGCTTTTTTGTTGCAGGCCGGTGCAAAGGGAAAGCGATTTGTTCTGCCTAATTCTTCGGTTATGATCCATCAGCCGTTGGGAGGATTTCAGGGGCAGGCAACGGACATTGAGATTCACGCCAGATATATTTTGAGCCTGCGTGAGCGCCTGTATGCCCTGATGGCGCAGCATACAGGTCGTGATGTCGAAGAAATTGCCCGTGATAGCGAGCGCGATAAATTCTTAAATGCAACTGAAGCAGTCGATTATGGCTTGGTAGATAAAGTGCTGGATAAGCGCGCTTAAACAACTGCGTGGGCTTAATCGATAGATAATAAACGTAGGCGATAAATAAAACTGGGGATATAAATGGTGCTGGATAAAAGCAAGGGCGACAAATTATTGTACTGCTCGTTTTGCGGCAAGAGCCAGCATGAAGTTCGCAAACTGATTGCGGGGCCTTCTGTATTCGTATGCGATGAATGTGTTGAGCTTTGCAATGACATTATTCGTGAGGAAGTTAATAGCGTTGTGTCCGGCAAGACGGATAAGGCTGACCTGCTTGTACCGCATGAAATTCGTGCGCGCCTCGACGAATATGTAATCGGTCAAGAACATGCCAAGAAAATTTTGTCTGTGGCGGTGTATAACCACTATAAGCGCCTGAAAAGCACAAATAAAGACGGGGTGGAGCTGGCCAAGAGCAATATTTTACTGCTCGGTCCGACTGGTTCTGGAAAAACCCTGTTGGCACAAACCTTGGCGCGCCTGCTTGACGTACCGTTTGTGATGGCCGACGCTACTACACTGACTGAAGCGGGTTATGTCGGGGAGGATGTCGAGAATATAATTTTGAAGCTATTGCAAGCGTGTGACTATGACGTGGAGCGCGCGCAACGCGGTATCATTTATATCGATGAAATCGATAAGATTTCTCGCAAATCAGATAATCCTTCTATTACTCGTGACGTTTCAGGCGAAGGGGTGCAGCAGGCGCTACTCAAGTTAATCGAGGGCACTAAGGCATCTGTGCCGCCGCAGGGTGGTCGCAAGCATCCAAATACCGAATTCTTGCAGGTGGATACAACAAATATTCTTTTTATATGCGGCGGAGCATTCGATGGCATGGAGAAGGTCATACTCAATCGCTCAGAGAAAGCCGGTATTGGTTTTGGTGCAAGTCTTGCCAAGCGCGGTGACAAGAAGAGTGTAGGAACGGTGCTGCGCAATGTGGAGCCGGAAGACTTGATCAAGTTTGGCTTGATACCCGAATTTGTTGGACGCCTGCCAGTGGTTGCTACACTGGAGGAACTGGATGAGGCGGCACTAATTCAAATTTTGACTGAACCAAGAAATGCCTTGACCAAACAATATCATAAATTGTTTGCGATGGAAGGCGTGGATATGGAATTCCACGAGGGTGTATTGCAGGCTATCGCCAAGAAGGCGCTAGAACGTAAGACGGGTGCACGTGGCTTGCGCTCCATACTGGAACACTCTTTGCTCGACATTATGTATGATCTGCCTTCGATGGACAATGTGAGCAAGGTGGTGTTGGATGTAAACAGCACAAATGGCGAAATTAAACCGATTCTGATATACGCAGATACATCCAGGGCGGCTTAGTTATCTAAAGCAGCATCCTAAAAGTTGATGCGCGTTGATTTGTATCTTGACTTGAATTTTTTCGTTGCACCCCCATCTAATTATCAAGTTAATCCATAGAGGAGTTTCCTGCCATGACTGAGCATGATACTAACGTACTTGTTTCCAGTTTCTTCCCATTACTTCCTTTACGTGATGTGGTGGTGTTTCCACACATGGTAATTCCATTATTTGTAGGACGTGCGAAATCAATCAAGGCGCTGGAGTCCGCTATGGAAGCGGGTAAGAGTATTGTATTGGTAGCGCAAAAGACTGCCGCTAAAGATGAGCCTGCTGCGGACGATTTGTATCGTGTTGGTAGTATTGCTAATATTTTGCAGATGCTCAAGTTGCCTGACGGAACCGTCAAAGTACTTGTGGAGGGCTCGCAACGTGCAAAAATATTGCGCGTGTTGGATGAAAAAAGTCATTTCGATGCGGACATTGACCCAGTTCCTGTTGATGACAGCTTGGGTAATGAAGCAGAAGCTATGCGTCGTGCATTAATTAATCAATTTGATCAATATGTTAAGCTAAATAAGAGGATTCCGCCAGAAACACTAACGTCTTTGGCCGGTATAGATGATTCAGGGCGACTAGCGGATACCATAGCAGCGCATTTGCCACTTAAGTTGGAGCAAAAGCAAGAAATATTGGAAATCTTTGATGTTCGAAAGCGCCTTGACCATTTGTTGGGCCTACTGGAAGCCGAACTCGACATTCTGCAAGTTGAAAAACGCATTCGTGGACGCGTCAAGCGGCAGATGGAAAAGAGCCAACGCGAGTATTACTTGAATGAGCAAGTAAAAGCGATACAGAAGGAATTGGGCGAAGGTGAAGATGGTGCAGATTTCGAGGAATTGGCAAAAAAAATAAAGGCTGCACACTTACCTAAGGAAGCGCGTGCCAAGGCCGAAGCCGAAATGAAAAAATTGCGCTTAATGTCCCCCATGTCTGCTGAGGCGACTGTAGTGCGTAACTACATCGACGTGTTGGTGGGTTTACCATGGAAAAAGAAAACAAAAATTAACAATGATTTAAAATCCGCTGAAGGAACTTTGGAAGCGGATCATTATGGGTTGGAGAAGGTCAAGGAACGTATCGTGGAATATCTTGCGGTGCAGCAACGCGTCGATAAGATGAAAGCGCCTATCCTGTGTTTGGTCGGTCCGCCAGGTGTTGGTAAGACTTCGCTGGGCCAGTCGATTGCACGGGCCACGGGTCGTAAATTTATTCGCATGTCGCTAGGAGGGGTGCGCGATGAATCAGAAATTCGTGGCCATCGCCGCACTTATATTGGCTCTATGCCTGGCAAAATTTTGCAGAACATGGCCAAGGTTGGCGTGAAAAACCCGTTGTTCCTACTTGACGAAGTAGACAAGATGGGTATGGATTTTCGTGGTGACCCATCGTCGGCGCTGCTAGAGGTACTCGATCCAGAACAGAACCATACATTTGTTGATCATTATGTCGAGGTCGAATATGACTTGTCTGATGTAATGTTTGTTGCAACCGCAAATACCATGAATATCCCCGGCCCGCTTTTGGATCGCATGGAAATTATTCACGTGTCAAGTTATACGGAAGACGAAAAAGTAAATATTGCGATGCATTATTTAATACCAAAAGCACTTAAGAACAATGGCTTGAAGCTTGATGAAATTGGTATCTCAGAAAGTGCAATTCGTGACATATTGCGTTATTACACTCGAGAGGCTGGGGTGCGTGGGTTAGATCGTGAGCTTTCCAAGATTTGCCGTAAAGTAGTGAAAGCGTTGTTGCTCAAAGGGCGTGATAGCAAGGTAATGGTGAATGCTCGTAACTTAGACAAATATCTTGGAGTGCGGCGTTATAGCTATGGCATTGCAGAGAAACATAATCAGGTTGGACAAGTAACCGGATTAGCGTGGACAGAAGTTGGCGGTGAGCTGCTAACCATTGAAACTGCGGTATTGCCGGGGAAAGGCAATATTACTCCCACTGGTAAGTTGGGTGAGGTTATGAAGGAATCGATCCAAGCCGCACTTAGTGTAGTGCGTAGCCGCGCTCGCAGCTTGGGTATTCCTGATGATTTTTATCAAAAATCTGATTTACATATCCACTTGCCTGAAGGTGCTACACCTAAAGATGGGCCAAGCGCAGGTGTAGGCATTTGTACGTCTATAGTCTCGGCGTTGACAGGCATCCCAGTGCGTGCTGATGTGGCGATGACCGGAGAGATAACGCTACGCGGCGAGGTGCTGCCGATTGGTGGACTAAAAGAAAAGTTGCTGGCGGCTCAGCGTGGTGGTATTAAAGTTGTTCTAATTCCGGAAGAAAATACTAAGGATCTTGTAGAGATTCCTGATAATGTAAAAAACAAACTTGATATTCATCCGGTTAAATGGATTGAGCAGGTGTTGGAAATTGCGTTAGAACGCAAGCCGGAGCCGTTACCTGAGGCTGCGCCAGTAGTCAATCCTATCTTGGTGGCGGATGAAAATCGTGCTACTGCGATTAAGCATTAATAAAGTAAAGGCATTGCAGGGTTTCTACCAACTGCAACTCTATTAATAGAGGGTGCTTAATGTGCGAATGTGAATTGATTGAAAATGTGTTGCGCGTAAAGGGTGTAATTTTAGAACTAATGACTTGATCAAAATTAAGATAGTGAAAGTTCCGAAATTTTTTGCTGGTAAACGTCTGAAGAATGTTGTAGAATCTCTTTTTTATTGGGTGCTTAGCTCAGCTGGTAGAGCGTCGCCCTTACAAGGCGAATGTCGGGGGTTCGAACCCCTCAGCACCCACCAGCTGCTTAGTTATTGGAGTGGTAGTTCAGTTGGTTAGAATACCGGCCTGTCACGCCGGGGGTCGCGGGTTCGAGTCCCGTCCACTCCGCCACATTAAGGCGAACGAAAGTTCGCCTTTTTTCATTTATTGTAAATAAACTTTATCGGGCGGTAATTATGTTTGATTTCGTGCATGGGAATAGACGGTTCGTACAAATCGTGTTGTTGCTCATCATTCTTACGTTTACATTTTGGGGTGTGGATACTTACAACAAGTCATCTCATAGCGAGGCTTTAGCTAAGGTTAACGGTGAAAAAATCAACCAAGCGGAGTTCGATCAAGCTGTGCGCCAGCAGCAGGAGAGAATGCGTAAAATGATGGGTAGTAACTATGATCAAACCATGTTTGATAAGCCTGAAATAAAACACTCGATTCTCGAAAGTTTGGTTAGCCAACATTTGTTGATGTCGCAGTCGCGTTCCATAGGGTTAACCGTA
The DNA here is from genome assembly GCA_021413765.1 of Betaproteobacteria bacterium. GTDB lineage: Bacteria > Pseudomonadota > Gammaproteobacteria > Burkholderiales > Gallionellaceae > Nitrotoga. Next base: position 2,571 of record JAIOPT010000133.1, on the reverse strand, counting down.
AGTGAGAAATATTTGGCCCAGAGTATCGCTGGCATTGAGGCGTTTCAGAAAGATGGGAAATTCGACAAGCAACTTTACGAATCAGTATTGCATCGAGAGAAAATGTCGCCGCTGACATTTGAGGCAAACGTAGCGAGAGAGCTATACATGCGTCAGTTGATTGATGCTTACATGCGGAATGGTTATGCATCACGTATAACTGCTGATAATTTGATACGCCTGAATGAACAGCAGCGTATTGTTGCTGTGGCTAAAATTTCTTTCGAATCATATCTAAAACAGGCGAAAGTGGATGAAGCTGCTGTACAAAGTTATTATGATATGAATCAGAAGGAGTTTCAGACGGATGAGCAGGTGCGTGTGGAGTATGTGACATTTTCAGCAGATGCATTGCAATCACAAGTGACAGTTGATGAGGTTGCAATCAAGAAATATTATGAGGAGCATCAGAATGAATTTGGTTCACCAGAACAGCGCCAGGCGGCGCACATCCTGATTGCAACGGCCGCGAAGGCATCCGATGCAGATAAGCTGGCTGCCAAAGCCAAGGCGGAGCAGGTATTACAGCAAGTTAAACAGTCACCAGCTAAGTTTTCCGAACTAGCTAAACAACACTCTCAGGATCCTGGCTCCGCTGCCAGCGGAGGCGATCTCGGCCAGTTTGGGCCCGGGATGATGGTCAAGCCCTTTGATGAGGCCGTATTTAAGCTTAAGGTAGGCGAAATTAGTGGTTTGGTACAAACCGACTTTGGCTTTCATATTATCAAGCTGCTGGCGGTGCATCCTGCTAAAATTCCTCCGCTGGCTGAGGCAAAGGGTGCGATTGCGCAGAGGCTAAAATTGCAAAAAGCAAATGATAAGTTCGCCGAGTTGGCTGAAAAATTCAGTAATATTGTATATGAGCAGAGCGATACGCTAAAACCAGCTGCAGAGTTGGTAAAAATGCCGCTGCAGCAAAGCGGTTGGTTGAACAAAAAACAGGTTGGAGCATTGCCTTGGACGGACAAAGCATTGCAAGCTGTGTTTGCTGAAGATGTAACGAAGAAGAAGCGCAATAGCGCTGCCATCGAGATAGCACCCAATACATTGTTCGCGGCACGGTTGTTGGAATATAAGCCAGTCAGCACGCGCTCATTGAAGGAAGTGGAGGATGGTATTCGTCAGAAACTACTGCGGAAGCAAGCATTAGAGTTTGCTGTCAAACAGGGCCAGCTAGTGTTGGCGCAGTTGCAACGCGGTGAGAAGGTTAACGTGGAATGGTCAGCGCCGACTGCCATTACGCGCGAACAACATGCTGCGCTTGATATTAGTCTGGTTCGTCAAGTGTTCCAAACAAAAGTGCCTGTTCTTCCGGCTTATGTGGGCGTAGAAAATGCACAGAATGGTTATGTATTGGTTCGTGTGGATTCAATCAAAGATGCTACTACCATCGACGATACTAAGCGTGCCCGTTATATGCAACAACTGCGCCAAATAACTGGTGATGAAATGTTCCAAGCATATCTTGCGGATGCCAGAAAACACGCTGACATAACCATGAAATCTTTTTCTGCAGACGAAAATAAATAATCTGTTTCCCCGCACTAAGAGAGATTTTAGCGGCAAGAATGATATGGGCAGCTGCCTATCTGTTCTTGGTTCCAGGTTTTGGATTTTGTTGTAGTTGTAACATATTGAGTGCTAGCTAATGCATTTAGCTATCGTGGGATGAACGTAATGCAAAATCTGACGGAACGGATCGCAGTCAGGTGATTTACATGCTTTGACTGGCATGCCGCACACTCTATCCATGTTACATAATTATGCGAAAGACTTCCAGTTTGAAACTGGTGTCGAAATTTTTCGTTATTTTGTCATTTCGTACTTCCCTGATGATGAGTTTTCCACCTATCGAGCTATCCGTGTAAATTAGATCACTACATACTTTTACTTGGCCACAACTGCTCGTACACACGCATCTTGCTTACCTTCATTCTGCTCGTTGCCGAATAAATTCAGACAGGATGTGTTGAAAAATCAAGCATGAAATTCCTCGCTGCTGATAGTTATGCGTTCCATTAATCAATAGTTTTGAGTTCTGCCAGGTATTACGCAGCATTGGGGGATATGAATAAATTGCGTTGTGGGTTGCGCGCCACTATGATGAGCTCGATGGCATTGGGTATTCGCTCCACATCCACGAGAATGACCACAGTCCATTGTGGCACCATTCTTCGCGTTGTGAACATTTTTTAGGCCATAACCGAGGATCACCATTATCGAGCAGGATTGGTAGTGCACGAAGTGCTAGAGTTCTATTGACATCCGACCTCAATTTACTGCCTAAGTAATCAGTTGCTTAGATTAAATATATTTCGTTCAGACTTATTTCCGGATCGGACAATACTGAGTTGCTGTCATGGTTAATTATCAATCACAAGGTTTAAACCACCGGCTTTAGCCGGTCAGCTTTAGCTGCGACAATATGCCACACGAATGGAGATGTGGTATGGAATACAGATATGGCAGTCATACGGTGTTTCAAATTGAGTACCACTTTGTCTGGGTAACGAAGTATCGCTACAAGGTGTT
>JAIOPT010000132.1 GCA_021413765.1 Betaproteobacteria bacterium | reverse complement strand
CATATGGCAGATAAGCCCCATGCAGAGCAGAGTGATGTATTTAATTTTTTTCGGGCACATATTCACTTTTAACTTGCGCAAGCAGTTTTACTATGCGCGCTTTATTATCAAATTCCATACCTACTGCGTGCACAATGTTACGTCCATCGATCATGGTTACAGGTTGGTCTGTTTCGGCCAAGCTACGGTCAGGAATAACATGCAGATACGTAGTGGTGAATGTAATTTCTCTTTGCGTGGCATTGGCAGTACGCACGATTTTTACATCGTCGCGTAAAAAAATTTCTTCGCCCTTGCCCGAGACCATTCCATTATTCGCATAAGTATGTATGGGAGGATGTTCTGAATCAAAGCTGGTAAGTTCGGGGGCTTCCAGGTACGTGCTATCGTTGTCCGGGTAATGCAGCATTTTTTTTGCAGCCATCACGAAGCGCGGTTTGCCCTGTTCATTATGCGTGGTAGCGACAAATTTATTAACGATAAAATCTGGGTCATGGCGCTTGCTGCTGTCGGGTATGACAGGTAGCGGCTGTACTTGCTGATTCAGCCAGTAAGTCGCTGCCAGCAGCAGCAACAACAACAATAACAACAGCGGCAATCCGGCGAGCCAAGCGCGCAAACGGTCAATGACGAGTGTATGATTCATGCCAAATAAGGCGCGAGTTGCGCATCTAGCGTGCCTTGCGCCGACATCAGCAATTCGCATGCTTCACGTACGGCGCCATGCCCGCCGTCACGCTCGGTGATATAGTGAGCGCGTTCGCGCACAACATGTGGCGCATTTGGGACGCTGATAGCCAACCCGACACGAAGCATTACCGGCAGATCCATTACGTCATCACCCATAAAAGCGACGGCATCCAATGGCAGCTTAAGCTGAGCAAGCATTTTTTCCATGCTAGCAAGTTTGTCGTAAACGCCTTGATACAGGTGCGAGATACCGAGATGATGCGCGCGTAGCTCTACACACCGGGAAGTACGACCAGTAATGATGGCCAGTTCCACACCGGATGCTTTGAGCATTTTCAAGCCATGTCCGTCAAGCGAATTGAAACGCTTAAATTCTTCACCCGAGTCGGTTAAATAGAGGCCACCATCTGTCATGATGCCGTCCACATCAAAAGCTATGAGGCGAATGGATTGTGCTTGACTTAACGACATCAAATTACTTTCGCACGCAGCAGATCATGCATATTCAAAGCCCCTACCAGCTTATTGTTTGAATTTATCACCAGCATCTGGCTAATGTTATATTGTTCCATGATCTGTACCGCTTCGACTGCCAGTGCATCCGGCATAATACTGCGCGGATTGCGCGACATAACTGAGCTGATTTTAGTGGTGGTGAAATCAATTCGCTTTTCCAACGTACGGCGTAAATCTCCATCAGTATAGATGCCCAGCACTTGCCGGTCATCATCTACTATGGCGGTCATACCTAACCCTTTGCGTGAGATTTCCAGCACTGCCTCGGCCAGCGTTGCATTTTGATTCACAGCAGGAATCCCTTTGTCGGAATGCATAATGTCGCGCACAAGGGTTAGCAGGCGACGGCCCAGGCTTCCACCAGGATGCGAACGGGCAAAATCTTCCTCCCTGAATCCCTTGGCATCCAGCAGCGCCACGGCCAGCGCATCGCCCAATGCCAGCGCTGCCGTGGTGCTGGCGGTGGGAGCAAGCCCCAGTGAGCAAGCCTCCTTGTCCACCGCAGCATCGAGATGCGCGTCCGACGCCGCTGCCAAGCTGGATCGCGGGTTGCCTGTCAGGCTAATCAGCCGTGCCCCCTGACGTTTGATGACTGGCACTATAGTCAGTAATTCCTGACTTTCTCCGGAATACGACAACGCAATGAACACATCTTTAGCGGTGATCATGCCTAAATCGCCGTGGCTCGCTTCGGCAGGATGTACGAAATACGCTGGAGTACCGGTGCTTGACAGTGTCGCGGCGATCTTGCGAGCAATATGACCAGACTTGCCCATGCCGCTTACAATCACACGGCCTTCGCAAGCTAAAATGATATTTAACGCCTGCAAAAAATTTTCATCAATGCGTTGCGTAAGTGCCAATACAGCTGAAGCTTCAATGTGTAATACCTCGCGAGCTAAATCAAGTGCGCGCGAGCTGGCGAAGATGGCTTTGTTCATGGTGACGAATTATAACAGTGCCATTCGGGTGTAGTGCAATTTTGAAAGAACGAAATGGGCCCGGATAACTTCTCTAATTATTCGCTCCAACGCAATCAAAAAGGCGTTATATTTGAAATATCCACTGCACATCTTGCCGTTATGCATGAGATTTCAATAGTTGAAACTTCTGAGGCGTCTTACTCTCAACGAGTTCAAGATCCCATTCTGAACCGGGCGGACTGCGCATGCGCATGCAAACCCTCACCGAGGGCCAACACTGATGCAATTTCGCCCAGCATCCCTGCGCCTTGCTCGGATACTTGAATCAAGCTGCTGCGTTTCTGAAAGTCATACACCCCCAGCGGGGAAGAAAAACGTGCCGTGCCGGAGGTCGGCAGGACGTGATTGGGACCAGCGCAATAATCACCGAGCGACTCGGAAGTATAACGGCCCAAGAAAATTGCCCCGGCATGCTTGATTTTTGGCAGCCATTGCTGAGGATTGTCTACTGAAAGCTCAAGATGCTCAGGTGCTATACGGTTACTGATAACACATGCCTCGCCCAAATCAGCCACTTCAATCAAAGCACCGCGGTTCTCTAATGCAGTGCGTATGATGTCGCAGCGCGGCATCTGTGCCAGCAGACGATCTGCACTTTGCGCCACGGCTGTAGCAAATGCAGCATCCGGTGTCAGCAAGATGGCCTGCGCTAATTCATCGTGCTCTGCTTGAGAAAATAGATCCATCGCAATCCAGTCCGGATCGGTATGTCCATCGCAGATCACCAGAATCTCTGATGGCCCTGCCACCATATCAATGCCAACCACGCCGAATACGCGGCGCTTGGCGGCGGCCACGTAAGCGTTGCCGGGGCCGACGATTTTATCTACACGCGGCACGGTTGCCGTACCATACGCCAGCGCAGCAATCGCTTGCGCCCCGCCAATGGTGAACACCCGATCCACTCCAGCCAGATGGGCTGCTGCCAACACCAGCGCGTTTCGCACTCCGTCTGGGGTCGGTACTACCATAATGAGTTCACCCACCCCGGCCACTTTTGCTGGTAGCGCATTCATCAGCACTGAAGATGGGTAGGCAGCTTTGCCACCTGGTACATACAGACCAACCCGATCCAATGGCGTAATCTGTTGACCGAGCAGGGTCCCGTCCGTCTCGGTATAACTCCATGAAACTTGCAACTGCTTTTGATGATAAGCAGTAACGCGCTGTGCGGCCTGCTCCAAAGCGGCACGCTGTGCGGCGGGCAATCCCTCAAAGGCGGCACGCAAGGCAGCAGGAGGCAATTCCAGTGCAGCGCTATCATGCACCTCCATACGATCGAAGCGCCGGGTGTATTCGAGCAGGGCCAAATCGCCGCGGGTGCGAACATCCGCCAGAATAGCCGCCACCGTCGCATCCAACTGGTGATCTTGAGTCGTCTCGAAAGCCAGCAGCCTGTCCAGTTGCGTATTGAAATCTGGCTGCCGTGTGGAAAGCCGTTTGATGTTCATTGAACTACCGCCAAAGAAAATGCGTCCAGCATCGGCTGAATAGCCGCATGTTTTAGTTTAAGTGAGGCCTGATTCACCACCAGACGCGAGGAAATCGCAGAGATCTCTTCTACCGCCTTGAGGTGATTGGCCTTCAGTGTGTTGCCGCTGCTGACCAAATCCACGATTGCATCTGACAAACCGACCAGTGGAGCCAGTTCCATCGAACCATACAATTTGATCAAATCCACATGCACGCCTTTAGCTGCAAAATGCTCGCGTGCGGTCTGCAAGTATTTGGTCGCCACGCGCAGGCGCGCGCCCTGACGCACTGCCGATTCATAATCAAAATCGTTCCTTACTGCCACCATCATGCGGCAACGCGCAATATTCAAATCCAGCGGCTGATACAAGCCGATACCGCCATGCTCGTCAAGCACATCCTTGCCCGCGATCCCCAAATCAGCAGCGCCGTATTGCACGTAGGTCGGCACATCTGAAGCACGCACGATAATCAGACGTACATCGGCACGATTGGTGGATAAAATCAACTTGCGCGTAGGCTCCGGGGCTTCCATCGGCGTGATACCAGCCGCCTGTAATAACGGCAAGGTCTCTTCAAAGATGCGCCCTTTGGATAAGGCGATGGTAATCATGGGGTATCTTTCATTTAATTGATACGAAATATGTTCGCTCCGAGTTGCGACAGTTTTATCTCTATATGTTCATAACCACGATCCAGATGGTAAATGCGATCAATCACGGTTTCGCCCTGCGCCACCAATCCAGCAATAACCAGGCAAGCCGATGCACGCAAGTCCGTTGCCATCACCGTTGCACCTTCCAGATGATCAACCCCGTGAACCAAAGCAGTATTACCTTCTACGTCTATCCTTGCACCAAGGCGGCGCAATTCTTGCACATGCATAAATCGATTTTCAAAAATCGTTTCTACAACCATCGCACTGCTATCGGCAATAACATTCAACGCCATAAATTGTGCTTGCATATCCGTTGGGAATGCGGGATACGGCGCAGTCCGCACGTTTACCGATCTGGGTCGACCCGTCATGTTCAAACGGATACTCTCACTATCGCTACTGATGTGCGCGCCGGCTTCGGCAAGTTTTTCCAGAACGGAATCGAGGATATCCGCTCGTGTATCGCGCAACACGATGCTACCACCCGTTGCTGCTGCCGCCACTAGAAAAGTCCCGCTCTCGATACGGTCCGGCATGATGCGATGGGCTGCACCGTACAATTTGTCCACACCCGTTATGACAATCGTGTGGCTGCCGGCCCCCTCTATTTTCGCACCCATTGCAATCAGGCAGTGCGCCAAATCCACCACCTCCGGTTCGCGCGCAGCATTTTCCAGCACCGTTACCCCATCTGCCAAAGCAGCAGCCATCATCAGATTTTCTGTGCTGGTCACACTGACAATGTCGAATAAAATTCGTGCGCCTTTGAGGCGTTTTGCCTGTGCATGTATGTAGCCATGCTCAATGAAAATTGTAGCGCCCATTGCCTGCAGGCCCTTGATGTGAATATCGACGGGACGCGATCCAATAGCACAACCACCCGGCATGGATACGCGTGCCTCACCGAAGCGCGCCACCAGAGGGCCTAGCACCAACACTGCGGCACGCATGGTCTTTACCATATCATACGGCGCTTCCAGCTTATCCACTTGAGCACCGTGCAAAGCCATCTCGTCACCTTGCACAGAAACCTTCACACCCATCTGCTCCAACAATTTACGCATGGTTGCGATATCGTGCAAATCCGGCATGTTGCTTAACTGCAAGACGTCACTCGTCAACAAGCTGGCACACATAATGGGCAACGCCGCGTTCTTGGCACCGGAAATACGCACTTCGCCGCGCAATGGAGCACCACCTTGTACTACTAATTTTTGCATGCTGGCATCTTTAAAAGTCCCGATTTCATCTTAATATATTCTGGCCATGCCTTCGTTATGTCAGTACCGCAATTTATATCCAGACTTTAACAACCTCAAAGACAACAGCGTTAGACCAAGCAAACACCCGCCCGCCACCATCAAACTCACCCAAGGAGAAATGTCCGACACGCCGAAAAATCCATAACGAAAACCATCTATCATATAAAAAAATGGATTAAAACGCGACAACGCCTGCCAAAAAGGAGGCAGCGAGTGAATTGAATAGAATACGCCTGACAAAAAAGTCAATGGCATGATAATGAAATTCTGGAAGCCTGCGAGCTGATCGAATTTTTCTGCCCACATCCCGGCCACCACACCCAGTGAACCAAGCATCGCGCTACCCAGAACGGCGAACAATATAATCCAGACTGGAAACAGTAACGGCGGCTGCGCAAACCACAGAGCGGCCAAATATACGCCTATGCCGACCACCAAGCCGCGCAGCATGGAAGCGAGCACATATGCAGCAAAGAATTCCCAATAGGCAATCGGCGCCAGCAGCACGAATACGATATTGCCAGTAATCTTGGACTGAATCAGGCTGGAAGAGCTGTTGGCAAAAGCGTTCTGCAGCATTGCCATCATCATCAGCCCTGGGATAAGGAAAGCCGTGTAATGCACCCCTGGATACACTTCGACATGCTGTGCCAGCACATGCGAAAAAATCAACAGATAGAGCAATGCGGTCAGCACTGGAGCCAGCACGGTCTGGAAGCCCACCTTCCACACCCGGAATACCTCCTTGTAGAGCAGACTGTAAAAACTCAGCGCCCGCCTCACTGCACGGTCCGTCCCACCAAACGCAGGAAGACTTCTTCCAAATCAGGCTGCTGCAAAGTCATCTCCTGCACCACAACCCCAGCCACACGCAGTTCCGCCAGCATTAACTCCAGTGCTTGATAAGATGGCAATGTTAGCAGGTAATCATCGTCAGTCTGTTCGACCACCTGTGGCAGCAATGTGGCCGGTAAATAACCCGCTAGTTTCAGCCTAACGCGGCAACCAGCCAAGCTACTAAGTAAATTTTGAGTGCTATCCAGCGCGACAATCCGACCGTGCTTGAGCATGGCAATTCGTGTGCACAAGGCTTCCGCTTCTTCCAGATAATGGGTCGTTAACAGAATGGTGTGCCCATCGCGGTTAAGCTGCTGAATGAAGCGCCATAATGATTGACGCAACTCCACGTCCACCCCAGCCGTCGGTTCATCCAACACAATAACGGGCGGCTTATGTACCAGGGCCTGCGCCACTAACACTCTGCGCTTCATACCACCGGACAGGCGGCGCATATTGGTATCGGCCTTATCGGTCAAATCCAAGTGGTGCATCACCTCATCGATCCAGGTGTCGTTACGACGGAATCCAAAAAAACCAGACTGTAACCGCAACGTTTCGCGCACTGTGAAAAAAGGATCAAATGCCAACTCTTGAGGCACCACACCCAACAGTCGACGACTGGCACGATATTGCTTGACTACATCGTGCCCCAGTACGGACAGCTGTCCATCATCTGGCAATGCAAGTCCAGCCAGCAGGTTAATCAATGTGGTTTTGCCCGCACCGTTAGGCCCAAGCAAACCGAAAAACTCACCTTGCTCTATACATAAATCCACGCCGTCCAATGCTTGTAATTGGCCATAGCGCTTGCGTGCTTGGCGCACATCAATGGCAGGTGGAATCAAATTGAATAACTCAAGGCTGAGCGGAATCATTGCCGCATAGCGGCAGCATGTCCACGACGCCATACAAACGGGCCAAACTTAACAAATTCTCTGGGACATGAGCGAAACACAGTTTCACACTGCTACTCTGCGCCTCGCGTAGCCAAGCCAGCAGCAAACTGACTGCGGCAGAATCCACAGTCTCTACCTGGGCCAGGTCAACCACCAGCGGTGATTCGCCACCGGCCTGCAAGCCATTTTTGAACAGGGGTGTAACCGTTTCAATGGTCAGATGACTCGGCACTTGCACACGGCCTTCGTCACGGCTGTTCACTTGGACGCCGCCTTAGGCAGCATTACGCCGGTCTGCGCCTGGTTTTTTTCCACTAACGTTTTAATCAATCCATCAATTCCGCTCTTCTGGATCTGCTCAGCGAAGGTACCGCGATAATTGGTTACCAAACTCACACCTTCGATCGACAGGTCATACACCTTCCAACCATTAGCCGTTTTTTCCATATCATAATTTACGGGCAGAGGCGGCTTGCCTTTGTTAAGAATCAAAGTTTTCATAGTCACCTCAGTGGCATCATTCGCCATTTTTAGTGGCTTCACTTCTACCTCCTGATCCTTGTAGGTAGTGAATGCGGTGGTGTAGGTACGCACCAGCAAATTTCGAAACTCAATTTCCAAGGTTTTTTTCTGCTCCGGCGTAGCATTACGCCAGTTCTTGCCGACGGCAAGTCTGGTCATATGAGTAAAATTAAAATGTGGCAGCACCTTTGCATCCACCAACTCATTAACTTTCTTCTTATTACCGGTCTGAATATCCTTGTCCTGCTTAACGATGGCCAGGACTTCATCCACGGTATTTCTGATTAGCGCTTCCGGCTCTGGCACGTCCGCACGCACGCCCAGTGACACAAACGCCAGCAATACCCCCACCCACAATGCAATTATTTTTTTCATATATATCTACCTATCCGTAAGTTATTTATTAGGTTGCTTGGAATCTTCAGCCTTGCTATACAAGAACCTACTGATTAAATCCTCCAGCACCACGGCAGACTGAGTTTTCTTTATTTCGTCGCCAGCCTTCAGAAATGCTTCATCACCACCCGGAATCAGGCCGATATACTGTTCGCCTAACAATCCTGAAGTCATGATATTGGCGAATGTATCTTTGGGGAACTGGTAGCGCTTGTCTATCGTCATCGTCACTTTAGCCTCATAGCGCTCGGGATCGAGACTGATCTGAGCCACCCGTCCAACGAGTACTCCAGAGCTTTTGATGGATGCCTGGGGCTTGAGGCCACCGATGTTAGAAAAATGAGCCTGCAACTGATATGTCTCGGACATATTGTAAGTGCTCAGATTTCCCACCTTGAGCGCAAGCACTGCCAATGCCGCTAAACCAGCCACGACAAATATGCCGACCCATAAATCCAGCGTGGTGCGTTTCATACTACTCCCCTTGAAACATGAATGCGGTCAAAATAAAATCCAAAAATAAAATTGTCAACGACGACTCGACTACTGTGCGCGTGGTTGCACCGGACACCCCTTCTGCGGTGGGTGGTGCATCATAGCCTTCGAACAATGCTATAGCAGTCACTGCCACTCCAAACACGAAGCTCTTAATCATCCCGTTCACTATGTCGTGCTTAAAATCGACCCCAGCCTGCATTTGCGACCAGAACGAACCTTGATCCACGCCGATCAGCACCACCCCCACCACATATCCACCAAATACGCCCATGGCGGAAAATAACGCCGACAGCAGCGGCATAGAGATGACCCCGGCCCAAAAACGAGGTGCCACCACGCGCGCTATCGGATTGATTGCCATCATCTCCATCGCGGAAATCTGTTCGGTGGCCTTCATCAAACCAATCTCCGCAGTCATCGCCGAACCAGCGCGACTCGCAAACAGCAGGGCAGCCAGCACCGGCCCCAATTCACGCACCAGGCTTAGCGCTACGAGTGATCCCAGTGCTGATTCAGAGCCGTAGCGTTTAAGTGTCTCATAGCCCTGCAATCCCAACACCATGCCTACAAACGTGCCGGCCACCAAAATAATAATAAGCGACATTACCCCACTGGAGAACAGCTCCTTGATGGTCAACTGAAAACGTCGGAAGCTGGTCCCGGAATAAAACAGGATCAGTATGAAGAAGCGAGAGGCAAATCCAATACGCCAAACCGCATTCACAATACGATGTCCCAAGAACCTCAGATTTTCAACGATAGTCATCGGCCGGGCCGCAAATTTAAATCTTGCTCGTAATTACTGGACGGATAATGGAATGGGACCGGGCCGTCCATTTCGCCATGCACGAATTGATGCACGAAAGGCTTATCGGAAGAGCTGATTTCAGCCGGAGTCCCTTCCGCAACCACCACCCCATCGGCAATAAAATAAATATAGTCAACGATCTTGAGCGATTCCTGCACGTCATGCGTGACCACTACCGAAGTCGCGCCCAGCGCATCGTTTAAACTACGAATGAGATTACCCACCACGGTAAGCGAAATGGGATCCAGCCCGGCAAACGGCTCATCGTACATAATCAACATCGGATCCAGCGCCACCGTACGCGCCAGCGCCACGCGTCGCGCCATGCCGCCTGAAAGCTCAGCTGGCATCAGATTATGCGTGCCACGCAAACCCACCGCATTCAGCTTCATCAGCACTAAATCCCGGATGATCTCCTCTGGCAGATCAGTATGCTCACGCATCTGAAACGCCACATTGTCATACACGGACATATCCGTGAATAACGCCCCAAATTGAAACAGCATGCCCATCCGGCGACGCATATGATACAAACCTTTATGATCAAGCTCATGTATCACCTGTCCATCAACTTTCACATAGCCGCTGCTTGGTTTCAGCGCACCGCCGATAAGCTGTAGCAATGTAGTCTTGCCGCAGCCGCTGCCGCCCATAACTGCAATCACCTTACCCTTGGGGAAAGTGAGATTGACACCTTTTAGTATGGGGCGGCTGTCATAGGCAAAATTGACGTCGCGAATTTCGACCAGCGCTTGAGATGACACGTATCAACACCTTGATTGTCCGGTAGAGGGGCATTCTAAACCATGCCATCAATTAATCGCAACATTCACCACTACAGATTTAGCGAGCAACGAAGCTGTCTCGTTATTGGCGGACGGACTCGACTATATTTTCATAAAATAGCGCTCCAGATTCTCAGATCCCTGTCCAACCCTCCGTTCTAGTGACACCGCAAACTACATTTTCGTCTACACCCATTTCGGGGTGTCGCTCAACTTTGTTACGTCGGACATCGCCAGTTGCTTCTTGCAGGGCATCGAATGATAATCACGCAACCTGTGCATTTTGGAGTCCATCATGAATGTCTATTCAGCGGTAATTGAACGGTTTCCACAAACTGGCCTGTTCGTGGGTTTTGTCCCCGGATTTCCCGGTGCCCACTCTCAGGGGGAAACGCTGAACGAGGTCAATCACAACCTGCGCGCTCTTATTACAATGCTTCTGGCAGACGACGAGCCTGTGCTGGAGTCCGAGTTTGTTGGGATTCAAAACGTCGCCGTCGCTTGAGTCATGGGCAATTTTCCCGCCCTCAAACTCAGTGAAGTCAACGCCATTCTCCTCAACCTCGGCTTCACCAAAGTCCGTCAACGCGGATCACACAAAAAATTTCAATTGTGCAGGCCGCTGCACAACGGTTCCGTTCCATCAAGGCCGAGACACCTCTCCCATCTTGTTCCGTCAAATTGCCAAAGACATCGGTCTCGCACTTGATGAGTTTCTCAAGCATAGATAGCCCAACGTTATGCATGAACATGCCATGAGCATCGAAGAACAATTGCAGGGTGAACTTGCCATATTCGAAGCTGAGATATGTAAGGCCACTGATTCGATATATGGCACACTAATCGCGCACCTTTACCTTGAGCATCTACTTAATAGGTACCTGAAAATAAAAATACCTCACGAAGCCAAACTTTTCGGAGAGCGCGGGCTTTCATTCGCAAACAAGCTCAAACTGATCAAGGGCTTCGGAGAATTTGAGCCGCAGTTGCTTGAGTCACTGTCAAAGCTGAATTCGATTAGAAACGACTGTGCCCACGTCTTTGGACATCAGATATCAAATGACCAAGTTGAGGCTCTTGGCAGAACGCTCGGCAACGATTACAAGAAAATACGAACCAACTATCCAGAAGCGGAAGTTGGGGCAATCGCTCCAATCGTATGGAATATCTGTGGTCGGGTACTTCGTACTACTCTCGAAGCAGAGTGCAGGCAATAGTGAAGCGCGAACTCCGGTGTCAGGTCTACGCACTCCGCACTCCGGGGTCAGGTACAAACATTGTAGTACATGCATGCGGGGTCACTAGCTAAATTGCACACCGCTTCATGCAATCTTGATAGCCCCCATTTTTTACGCGCCACCAAGGTGATACTCAAGGAAAATGCACATCGCGCGCCCTACCCGCTATATATAACCTTAGCACAACGGCAGTCAGGTAATCACAAACGGTTCTAATGGATATTGGACACATTATCTGATATGAATAGCAAATTTAAGAGTAGAACTCAACATTAGCATCAATAGTATGGTTCTAGAATAAATATAGAAAAGGAAGCAATATGCGATATTCAAAATTTGCCACCGCCATACTCATTTTTCTCTTTGTAGTCTCTTCTTACGCTGATGAGTTTATTAGTATTCCATCCACGCTTTTCTATAACAAACTAAGGTTTGGCATGACCCCTGATATGGTCGGTAAAGCGCTTGGTAGCAACGACAACCAGCTGGGGTGCAGAGAACTTCCTCCTGATGACGCATTCTTTAGGCCTGGCCTGGATCAGAAGATGTGCTCCCAATATGTTTATGGTGAGAACGAAAGTAATATCAAACATACCCTGTACTTTACCAACAACAGATTAACGAACTTCCTTTCAGTTTATAAGCCCGTGGATAAGAATATTGATTATCACAAATACTTTGAAGACAAGGTAGACTCACTTCGTCAGGTTATTAAGCAAGCAAACATAAGTTGCAGTAAGTGGGTCAATAACTCAAGACGTTGTAGCTTCCATTCTTCTATTGCTGCGATTGACTTTACTGAGGGAACATATGAAACGATAATCAGCGCACGTCCTCCTTATCTCCTAGCAGAAGAGTACCAACGAAAGGCCACAAACGGTTCAATGGATGTGTCTCTGTATGGCTTGGAGGTTGGCAAGTCAACAATGGAAGATCTTAAAAATGCGGCACGCAAAAACAACTGGAAAGTTACCAAAAAGGAAGATCTCTTTAGTTTTAATAAGACAGGTGAAGTAACATACATCATAAAGCCACAGGAACCAGCTGATGTCTTTGTGCTAACAGCAGGCTATGATGGAAATACCCTAAGGGAATTTACCTATTGGTTCATTGACCCCTACAGAACTGGCGGAAAGCCTGTTAAGGTTGGAACCAACTATCTCAATTTGCTCAACAACAAATATGGGCAACCCTACGATAAGCCAAGAGATATTTTCACAGCAACATCATGGCGAGTAAATATTGGGTATGCAAACGAAGTAGAGATAAGTACCGACCAATCGGCAAGCCAAGAGTTAACCTTCATCAGTTATACTGATACAAGGCTTAATGTTCATCGAACTATCAATGATATCAATAAATCAATAGACGACTATATGAAGAAATTGCATGGATCAAAGATTGAACTTTGAACCCAGATTGTCCATAAGAGATTCTACGGAGCAGCGGTCGCCATTCCAGACCTTACCTGCATTAGTCCAGAGTCCCTCAAACCAAGCTCTTCGTCGTTGACTCACCGCCAAGTTTAGTTGTTGCTTGTCTGGCTCTTTGTACCAACGCCGCTACTGTAAACACCTTGTGATGCAGGGTGGCAAGGGTATGTTGTACCAAGCCTCATAACACAGCTGCCGAAACAAACTCATCAGATTGTATGCCAGCATGACAAAGCCCAATGCTGCTTCAGTCGCTTAAAAATCATTGACGTTGAAGCTGCTCAAACCAAAATCTGTTTTGAGTTCCTTGATACGATTTTCGCAATCCGCTCGCCCCCGATAAAAACGCTATATCTCCAGTGCGGGCAAATTCAGCGTAGTGACCATCGCACGATAAAGAGGGGCAAGTCTTGACATTCCACTTTTGGCTTAACTCGGCATTTGAGCGGAACGCGCCAAAGCAGCACGTTTCTCAATTCAAACGGTGCGCCGTACCTGGCTGTTACTTTGCAGGTGACAGTCCTGTAGCCAGGTTTTCGCAGAGCCAAAAACTCAGCAGAACGGCACGGATGGTGAACAAAAACCGGGTATGAAGCGTGATGCATCTGAGGCAACTGAGAGAGGAGGCGAATGAATTGGAGCGCCACCACAATAGCGGTTTAGTTCAACGAATATCAGGTCGCTAAGCCCATTTATAAACGTTCGGTTTGATGAGCCAATAGAACAAGCTATAATGACTTATTCTTAGTATCTAACCGAACGACAAACCCATGCCAAACGACAACAATTTCACACCTAGTGACAACAAACTTACACCTAATACCGACACGCCCATGCCTGTTGTCGGTAAGCCATCGCCTAAAAAAGACATACCCATGATTCCGATGGAAGACTGGGATATTGATGACAATCCTCCCCTGGTTCCCGCTTATCCCGATGTTCCCAAGGCTCTCAATGAGAACCCCAATCCGATCGCTGATCCTAGAAACTATCCCAAGAAAAAGCCGGTCAAGCGTGAATCCAGCCCTTCCGGGTGGACGGATATGTCACACATTCTGCCGCCGGAAATACATCCCTTGTATAGAAAAGGGTGGCTCGGCGCGCTTGAGCTGAATAACCGCGTTGTTATGGCGCCAATGACCCGCAGCCGGGCGGGGCTAGGCAACGTGCCGAATGAGATGAATGCAATGTACTACTCTCAACGCAGTTGTGCTGGCCTGATGATTTCCGAACCCACTCAAGTTTCTGCTCAAGGAATTGGTTATCCGGGTACACCGGGTATATCCACCCGCGAACAGATAGAAGGCTGGAAAAAAGTGACTGCCCACGTTTCAAGAACGGGGGGCAAGCTTTTTATGAACCTATCACATGTCGGTCGAATCTCACATCCCTCGCTACAGCCATTCCAGAGTTTGCCAGTCGCACCTTCTGCTATTCAACCGGCAGGGGAGGTTTTCACTCCCAAGGGAATGGCGCCCTACGTTGCACCCCGTGCGCTTGAAATTGCTGAGATGGCGGGCATCGTCGAACAATACAGGCAAGCTGCGCTTAATGCCGAGGAAGCATGGCTGGATGGCATCGAAATTGATGCGGCGAATGGATATCTGCTCGACCAGTTTTTGCGGGATAGCACTAATCAACGGACGGATGAGTATGGTGGCTCAATCGAGAATCGTAGCCGCTTGCTGTTTGAAGTAATTCAGGCGGTTTGCAGTGTGTATCCATCGCAAAAAGTCGGCGTCCGTCTGTCCCCAGTCAATCCGTTAAATGACATTTTCGACTCAACGCCGCAAGAGACCTTCGAATACGTCGCAGAACAGTTGAATCGTTTCCATTTAGCTTATATACATGTAGTTGAGGAGCATCCTTCAACATTCAATTTTAAACGCTTACGAAGCTTATTTAGAGGCCAGTACATAGCAAATGGCGGCTACGATGCAGCGCGTGCCGAGGCTGCGATTGTTGAAAAGACCGCTGACTTCGTATCATTCGGCGCGCTATTTATTGCCAACCCAGATTTACTATTACGGTTGCGGGAACGTAGAGATTACAACCCACCAGATACGGCAACGTTCTATGGCGGCGATGCCGCTGGCTACATCGATTATCCATCGTTGCCATTTTAGTGTCGCGGTAATAAGGGAACTCGCGTTTAGCAGCGATAAGCAATTATTCAATATAAAATGGGATAGTTATTGATGTTTCATTCCCATGCGCTAAGCGTCTCTGATGACGACGGAACGCACAGGATAGCTGGAGCAAGTGAATAAAATGGTGGTTTCAAGGCTCCAGCTCAGCCTGTCGATCTACAACTTTACAAATCCATGAGCTCGATAACGACAAAAGCAAATTTAATTAAAAATATTGCCCTTGTAGCGGCAGTATTATTCGCTCTCTGCGCTGCTTATCTGTGGTTTGCTTTTACTTGGAGCTATTCAACTGGTGAACGAGCTGGATATGTTCAGAAGTTTTCAAAAAAGGGATGGGTATGCAAAACATGGGAAGGTGAATTAAGTATGATGTCTCTTCCTAATCAAGTGCCTGAAAAATTTTTCTTCACTGTACGAAATAATATCGTTGCTGAAAAAATCAATCGAAGTCTCGGTAAAAAAGTAGCTCTTAGTTATGATCAATACAAAATGCTTCCAACAAACTGTTTTGGTGATACGGAATTTTTTGTTTCCGATATTAAAAGTATTGAATAATACTTTTTGAACCAGTCTTGGTTCTGCTTGCCGAAACCATTCATCATCAATCAGATGGTAAAATAACCATCTGATTACAT
>JAIOPT010000130.1 GCA_021413765.1 Betaproteobacteria bacterium | reverse complement strand
AACAGTCGGAAACTTAATTACGTATGAGCTCGGGAAAGACGAAAAGGGCCGAATGCAGGTGCGGCAAGCGCAGTTCGTCGGTGCGGGACGGCCAGCCACTGCGAGAGAAACCGGGGCGTTTGGGTCCGCGGTGGTGGGGCTGCTGGTTGTGTTGTTAGTTGGCTATGTCGGCTACGTGCGATTTTCAAACCCAAACAGCACCGTTTCCGCCAGCATCTACAAGATAGTTTCAGCAAGAGATGCACTGAGGTCACATCCGGAATTTCAATGTCATCCAGAGATGAACTCTTGTTCAAAAATGACTTCCTGTGCTGAAGCTCTGTTTCATCAGGAGCGATGCGGAATCCAGGACATGGATGGTGACCACGATGGAATTCCTTGCGAGCAGCAATGGTGCAACTGAGCCCTAACAGGTCGCTCGAGCCAACTCGCACCAGCAGGCCGCTCCAGACCCCCATTTTATTCTGGGCCTTGCGCAGCCTGCGGATGCTCGCTGCTCAGCTCGAACGTTAGCCATTAAGGAGATCACATGAACGTTGTTAGAAATACCCTGATAGCTCTTTTGTTTTGTTCATCGACCGCGGCAGCGGCGCCCGCGAGTGAAAGCTCGATAAAGCAGTTGCTAGCCGTTACTCAAGTGCAAAAACTGCTTGATGACATGCGAGTCCAATTCAATTCACTAATGAATAATGCCGTTCAACAAGCGCTGAAAGGAAATACTCCAACTCCTACGCAGCAACAAGCTATACAAAATATGAAAAATAGAATGTTTGCTCTCATGCAAGAAGAACTGGCATGGAAAAAGATCGAACCAATGTATCTACGCCTGTACAAGGAGTCTTTTAGCGAAGAAGAAATTGGCAGCATGTTGTCCTTCTACAGAACACCGGGAGGGCAGGCACTGATCAACAAGATGCCTGAATTAATGCAGAAAACCATGTTGGAAATTCAGATAATGCTCTCTGGGGCAACTCCACAAATGCAAAAAATCCAGCAGGATTTTATTGCTGAGATAATGGCTGCAAGTAAATAAGTGGCGAACTCATCATTCCACCGGACCTGCTCGAAATTGCCGCGCAGACCAGTGAATTCAGACCTTAGGCTCACCAGAGCCGTTATACGCTGCCTCGTCGCGATCTGTAACTTTGCTCTCCTGCTGTCTGTCGCGGAGGCAAAGGCACCCAAGATGCAGACGCATTCGCTCTATTGCATACACCCTCATGCACAAGACGCCGCGTTTGTGGCCGGCCACTCGCATCGAGGCGAAATCATTCACAGTGGCCTAGACACCGAGGCAAGGCAGTTTATTGAGGGCGTCAATGTTCGCGCGAGGTGAGCTCAACCCTTCCATCTCGCGAGCAGCCGCCGGCAAGCTGGCGTCTGCCGCTTAACTCAATTACGTTGGGCCACTATGCATGTAAACCATTAGAGGCGGTGGTCATGAAGCGTTCAATGCGAATCATATTTGCAGCAGCGGTCATAATTATAGGAGCGATGGATGCCATGGCGATCGAAGAGGCTACGTACAATGTGGTGAAAAGAGACGACCAGTTCGAGATCCGCGATTATGCCCCTCACATCCTCGCCGAAACCGTCGTGGAAGGAGATCTTGAAGAGGCTGGAAACAAAGCATTCAGCAGGCTCTTTCGCTACATCTCCGGCGACAACCGGTCGCGCGACAAAGTGGCGATGACCGCCCCCATATCCCAAGAGCCAATGGGGGAAAAGATCAAGATGACGGCTCCCGTAGGACAGCAACGTATCCAGGAAAAGTGGGCTGTCAGTTTCATGATGCCAGCCTCGTACACTCTGGCAACCCTTCCAGCGCCGGAGGATCCACAGGTCACGTTGCGTCAGGTGCCCGCTCGCCGGATGGCAGCGGTGAGCTACTCCGGTTTCTGGAGCGAGAAGAACTACCTTCGATACAAGATGGAGCTGGAGTCATGGATTCATGAAAAGGGCCTTACCATTGTGGGCGATCCAGCATGGGCCCGCTACAACGCTCCCTTTACCCCGTGGTTTTTGCGGAGGAACGAGATTCTGATCCCGGTAGATGGAGGCGCTAACTAAGAGAGCGCTCAACATCCGCATTAAGCACGACAAGACTCATGCGCAAGGTTAGGCGCAGAACACAAGACTCCAACAGGACAAAACTATGTCATCAGCAATCCGGATTCGAAATTGGGAACTAGCTGGCATGGCTGTGATTTTTTTTGCAGGGTCAGCGTGGCACTTTGTATTTGAATGGTCTGGCTATTGGCAACCAATTGCGTGGTTGGCCCCGGTAAATGAAAGCGTTTGGGAGCATTTCAAGATGGCTTTTTGGCCGGGCCTTATCTGGGCAGGTGCTGCATATGTGGTGGTCGGGCAAACTGTAAAGAATTATTGGATTGGCAGGGCTTGTGGTTTATGGTGCATGCCGGTCATCATTGCAGTAATTTCATACGGCTATACCACAGCATTAGGGACGCGTTATCTCTGGGTGGATATTCTGTCGTTTTTGATAGCGATTGCCATCGGTCAGTTGGTCAGTTACAAGTTGTTCTTTGTAGCCGAGCTATGCGTTCAAGTACGGTGGCTGGGTATCCTGGGTATTGTGAGCACGATATTGGTGTTTGTGCTTTTCACTTACATGCCCCCTCATATTTTTATATTCGAGCATGTATCAACGCATGAATATGGGATTCTGGCGCACTATTAACCTCATGTAGCGCTCCAGCCAAGAATCCGCAACACCTAACCATGCGCTGCAGGGACGATGGCCATGCCGGTCCGCGCCCAAAGCTCAAACGTTGCCGCTGTATAAAATCCCCATCCATCACACCACTGAATAACTACTGCTCGCCATATTGCTGCTATAGAAAGTATGACATCCAAACGACTGCAATGACCCCTAAAGCAGACGTAACAACCGATGTAAATCAGTAAACCTAACCGTCTCTAATCGCCCCTCACTGGACATTAAAATGAACCTATTGATTAGAGCCAATTGTTATGTTCGCTATCGTACAGACTGCTAGCGGACGGTCATCTATCATTTAACCGTATGGATAGCAGGTGTGGTTTTCAGATTGCTGGCGCTAGTAAGCACAGGGCTGGTGATCTTTGATCTGAAGCGCCGCTCATTTAGGAGAATAGAAATGTATAGAATGCTAATTGTCGCGCCACTTGCGGCGCTACTGCTCACCGCGTGTGTAATGGCACCCGCGCCCGGCGGCTATGGAGCCGTTGTGGCACCAGCACTGCCGGTGATTGTGGAATTAGGCGCAGAGCCATATTACTATCAAAGTGGATATCACTATTACTACAACAATGACCGCTGGAGCTACTCAAATTCTAGATCTGGTCCTTGGGTAGATCTCCCTAGGAGTCACTACCCTAAAGAGACCAGGTTCAAAAGCCACGCTGGCGGGCGGGATAGAGACCAAGATCATGACCACCGTGATCGTAGATACTGAGCCCTACCGTTTAGTGTGCTTCGTCATTCTGTTTGGAACGTGGCTCCGAATCGTTACGCCGTCTTGCTCTCTCATTCAAATGGGGTATCGGGGCAC
This sequence comes from Betaproteobacteria bacterium, assembly GCA_021413765.1. Lineage (GTDB taxonomy): Bacteria > Pseudomonadota > Gammaproteobacteria > Burkholderiales > Gallionellaceae > Nitrotoga. The sequence continues at coordinate 1,255 of JAIOPT010000130.1, read as the reverse complement.
CGGTTGCGAACCGCCATGCCAGTTCAAAATGTCAATGGCATCACTCATGACTAAGATAGCCCACAGGCAATATGCACCGTTGCTACATCGGTCTTATGCAATGTCGCACTCCACTTTGCCACATCGCAGCCACTTCATATTACTTCGGCGTTATGTGCAGTTACGAACCGCACATTACATGAATAGAATAATTAAAACTGTAGGCATGCTGGGTCTCTTGGGGTGCGCAGTCATGAACAATCTATTCGCAATGACGGATGATTCAGGATGGTACGTAGGTGCCAATATTGGCCAGTCAAGAGCAAAAATTGCTGATGATCGAATCACCGCACAGCTACTGAATGGAAACCTTGTCACGACCTCGATCAGCGAGAACAACCGAGACCATGGCTATAAGATTTTTGGTGGGTACCAAATCAACAAGAAATTTGCCATTGAAGGTGGTTATTTTGATCTGGGGGAGTTCGGCTTTAAGGCGCTCAAACTCCCAACGGGTACGCTAAATGGCAACATCAAGCTCAATGGTCTGAATCTTGATGCCGTCGGCATTTTGCCGCTTACTGAAAAGTTTTCTGCGTTCGGCCGGGTCGGAATGAACTACGCTCATGCAAAAGACTCCTTCTCTGGAACTGGATCAGTCAGCGTGCTCAATCCAAATCCGAGTAAGTACGATACAAACTACAAGTTCGGAGTAGGACTTCAGTACGCGTTAACTGAATCTATCGGCATCCGAGCTGAGGCAGAGCGCTACCGTATCGACGATGCCGTAGGCAACAAAGGCGACATTAATCTTCTCTCGCTCGGTTTAGTTTATAAATTTGGCCAAAAAACACCTGCGCCAGAGTCTATTGCGAAATCTCCTGCGCAAGAACCTATTGCGAAATCTCCTGCGCCAGAGCCAATTGCCGCAGCACCAGAACCTGTTGCCGTGGTACCTCCACCACGCCCGCGAGCACCGCCGAAGAAGCAGGTTTTTTCAGTAGACTCTTCCGCAGCTTCGCTTTTTGATTTCGATAAATCAACGCTGAAACCTGCTGGCAAACAAGCCCTTGACGTGTTTGCTGCAGATCTTAAAGGTGCTGATTTTGATTACATCACCATAACTGGACACACTGATAGGATTGGTTCGCATGCATACAACATGAAGCTATCGACACGCCGTGCTCAAGCAGCCAAAGTCTACCTGGTGAAATCTGCAGGACTCCCAGCTGACAAGATCACGATTAAAGGCATAGACGGATCACAACCCGTAACA
>JAIOPT010000017.1 GCA_021413765.1 Betaproteobacteria bacterium | reverse complement strand
TAACCATCTGATTACATCCGTTTTTAATTTTCCAAATACATAAACAACATTCGTTTCTAATGAACATACAGGTTTATATCTTTCTGCAGAGATTTATAGTCCGGCGTCAGCGCGCAGGGCAGATGCCTTGTCTGTTGCTTCCCAGGTAAACTCTGGTTCTTCTCGACCAAAGTGGCCGTAGGCAGCAGTGCTGGTATAAATTGGGCGCAATAATTCGAGCATTTGCACAATGCCTTTAGGCCGCAGGTCGAAATGTTTTTTTACCAGCTCCGCAATCTTCTCATCGGAAATTTTACCAGTGCCATAACTGGTGACCCACACACTGGTGGGTAAAGCCACGCCAATCGCGTAGGAAATCTGGATCAGACACTTGCTGGCCAGACCAGCAGCTACGATGTTCTTGGCGATATAACGGCCAGCGTAGGCCGCGGAACGATCTACCTTGGATGGATCCTTGCCGGAAAATGCACCACCGCCGTGTGGGGCTGAACCACCATAGGTGTCCACAATGATCTTGCGCCCCGTCAGGCCGCAGTCACCTTGCGGGCCACCGATAACAAAACGGCCAGTAGGATTTACCAAATACTTAATGTCGCCTTTGATTAGCTCCTGTGGTAACACAGGCTTGATAATATCTTCAATGACGGCTTCGCGAATGGTCTCTAGCACCATCTCGGGGGCGTGCTGAGTAGATAGCAATACCGTGTCGATGGAATGTGGTTTGCCATCCACATAACGGATAGTAACTTGCGCTTTAGCATCCGGGCGCAGCCAATTAAGGCGACCATCGCGGCGCAGTTGCGACTGGCGTTCGACCACGCGGTGCGCTAAATAAATCGGCAACGGCATCAACGTGGGTGTTTCATCGCAAGCATAACCGAACATCAGGCCTTGATCGCCTGCGCCCTGATCCATGTACTCATGAGATGCGCGATCAACGCCTTGAGCGATGTCCGGACTTTGCTTGTCATAGGCAACAAGCACGGCACAGCCTTTGTAGTCTATGCCATATTCTGTATTATCATAGCCGATGCGTTTGATGCAATCGCGTGCCACTTTGATATAGTCCACATTAGCGCTGGTGGTTATTTCACCGGCAAGCACCACGAGGCCAGTGTTGACTAATGTTTCAGCTGCTACTCGCGCATAGGGGTCTTGCGCTAGAATAGCATCCAGAATGGAATCAGAAATTTGATCCGCAACTTTGTCGGGATGACCTTCAGATACTGATTCGGATGTAAACAAAAATTCACTCATGGTGCTCCGCGATAGGGTTGGTTGAGAAAGTAATTCATTATAGCAATAACTCGGTTGTAATTACCCCCATGATATCTTCCCTTGTAGCCTGGCTATTCAATTTGGCAGCACGTTTGCCACTGCGTGTGTTACACCGTCTAGGCGCCGTAGTGGGCAAATTGACTTATAGCCTGTCAAACAAATATGCCGAAAGAATGCGCGAAAACCTCAGTTATGCCTGGAAAGGGCGTCCCGAAGCAGATTTTAACAAGGTACTGAACGCCAGCATAGTTGAAGCAGGTAAGGGAGCGATCGAGCTGCTGTGGGTTTGGTGCCGGCCTCTAGCAGAGGTGACCGCGAGCGTCAAAGCATGCTATGGCTGGGAGCATATCGAGGCGGCACGTGCGCGCGGCAAGGGGATAATTTTTTTAACGCCGCACTTGGGTTGTTTCGATGTGTCATCCTTATATGTCTCCGAACACATGCCACTCACCGTGCTGTATCGCCAACCTAAGTTAATTTGGCTGGAACGTGTAATGCGTAGCGGTCGCGAGCGAGCCCAAGTGCAGCTAGCACGTACCGATGTGAGCGGGGTGCGTCAGATGTATAAGGCACTCAAGCGGGCTGAAGCGATAGGGCTTTTGCCAGATCAGGTACCCGGCAATGGAGAGGGGGAGTGGGCAGATTTCTTCGGGCGACCAGCCTACACCATGACGCTAATTGGACGCTTGTTGAAATCCAGCGGCGCATCGGTAGTGATGACTTCCGTCGAGCGATTAACGTATGGATCGGGATATATCCTACGCTTCACGCCACTTGAGTTCGTTGATGATTTGCCCATAAGCAGGCAGATCAATGCAGCGCTTGAAAAATTGGTGCTCATAAATCCTGCGCAATATCTGTGGAGTTACAATCGTTACAAGACTCCAGCAGGCATTAAGCCCGCTACAGAGCAAGAAGCTCATCCAACATGATGGTGCGTTTTGGTATTTTTCTGCTGTGGCTACTGCATTTCTTTCCATACCGACTGCAAGCGTGGATTGGTAATATCCTAGGAGCGCTGTTTTATCTGTTTTCAGCCAGACGGCGGCGCGTGGCAAGTATCAATTTGCGTTTATGTTTTCCCGAATTGAATGAAGCACAGCGGTCGAAGCTAGTGCGACAAAATTTTAACGCCTTCGGTCGCAGCATTGTGGAACGGGGTATTTTATGGTGGGGCAGCCGCGAGAGGATTCAAAAGTTAATACGGGTTGAGGGAGCAGAGCATTTTCAAAACGCACTGGGTAAGCCAGTGATTTTGCTTACAGCACATTTTGCCGCCCTGGATGTTGGTGGATCCTGGATTACCCAGCATACTGATGGGGTTAGCGTGTACTCCAAACAAAAGAATACTTACATGCAAAACCTGGTGTTACAGAAGCGCGCGCGTTTCGGCAAGCAATTTTTATATGCGCGACAAGCAGGGATGCGCCCGGTAATAAAATCGATACGTGAATGTCGGCCATTTTATTATTTTACGGATCAAGATTGGACTACCAAGGATGGAGTATTCGTTCCATTCTTTGGTATACCCGCAGCTACGTTGGCGACTTTACCTCGCCTGGTAACAATGACTAACGCAAAGGTAGTACCGTGTATCACGCGTGTATTGCCGGATTACAAGGGGTATGAGGTACGCTTCTATCCAGCGTGGGAAAACTATCCCACCAATGATTTGATAGCTGATACCCGCCGCATCAACGAATTCATAGAACAGCGAGTGCGGGAAATGCCGGATCAATATTTCTGGCTGCACAGACGATTTAAAACTCGACCCGAGGGCGAAGAAAGTTTTTACAAATGAAATATCATGACCTGCGCGACTTTATCTCGCAACTAGAAAAACTGGGTGAGCTCAAGCGCGTGATTACGTCAGTTTCCCCCTATTTGGAAATGACGGAAATCTGCGATCGCGTGTTGCATGCACAAGGTCCTGCCGTGCTGTTTGAAAATCCGGCAGGACACAATATGCCGGTTCTGGCTAACTTGTTTGGCACGCCGCACCGCGTGGCATTGGGCATGGGTGAGGAAAGCATAACGGCATTACGCGAAGTGGGAAAATTGCTGGCTTACCTGAAAGAACCCGAGCCACCCAAAGGTTTGAGGGATGCCTGGGACAAATGGCCTGTATTGAAGCAGGTGTTGAATATGACGCCGAAGGTGGTTTCGAGCGCTGCCTGTCAGGAAGTCGTATGGGAAGGCAGCGAAGTAGACTTGAGCAGACTGCCCATACAAACTTGCTGGCCGGGAGATGTGGCACCACTGATTAGTTGGGGGCTGGTGGTTACCCGCGGCCCCAACAAGCCGCGCCAGAATCTGGGCATTTACCGCCAGCAGGTGATCGCGCCCAACAAAGTCATTATGCGCTGGCTGGCGCATCGTGGAGGAGCGCTGGATTATCAGGAGTGGTGCAAAGCGCATCCGGGCCAGCCGTTCCCACTGGCAGTGGTGATCGGTGCCGACCCGGCTACCATTTTGGGCGCGGTCACGCCGGTGCCGGACAGCCTGTCTGAATATCAATTTGCCGGCTTGCTGCGAGGATCGAAAACAGAACTGGTTAAATGTATTGGTAGCAATTTGCACGTGCCTGCCAGCGCCGAGATCGTGCTGGAGGGAATGATTCACCCAAATGAAATCGCGTTGGAAGGCCCATTTGGTGACCATACCGGTTATTACAATGAGCAAGAAAAATTTCCGGTATTCACCATTGAGCACATTACCATGCGTCGCAATCCCATTTATCACTCCACCTATACCGGCAAACCGCCAGATGAGCCAGCCATTTTGGGCGTTGCATTGAACGAAGTGTTCGTGCCACTTCTACAGAAGCAGTTTCCCGAGATTTCGGATTTCTACCTGCCGCCGGAAGGCTGTTCTTACCGTTTGGCAATTGTATCCATGAAGAAACAGTACCCGGGACATGCCAAACGCGTGATGTTCGGCATCTGGTCCTACCTGCGCCAATTCATGTACACCAAGTTCATCATCGTGGTGGATGACGACATCGATATCCGCAAATGGCAGGAAGTCATCTGGGCGATCACTACACGCGTCGATCCCACACGCGACACCCTGCTGGTGGACAACACGCCCATTGATTATCTGGACTTCGCCAGCCCGGTATCCGGCTTGGGCAGCAAGATGGGACTGGATGCAACCAACAAATGGCCGGGTGAAACGCAACGCGAGTGGGGTACGCCAATTGCGATGGACGACGTGACTAAACGCCGTGTAGATGCAATGTGGGGGGAGCTTGGCTTGTAGTTGCCCGTGTTAATCCATCACCAGCACAACCTTGCCGGTGACGCCGCCTTGTTCAATGAGTCGGTGAGCTTGGGCAGCATCTTTCAATGGCAGCATCCTGTTCACCAGCACGCCGAGCTTACCTGCTTCAATTAGCTGTGCGCCCTGTTCCAGTATTTTGCGCTGGCGTATACGCTCGTCATGCAAATGCATCACTTGCGGCGTGAGCATCAGCTCATAACACAGCGACAGATTGCGCAATCGCGCCAGTTGGGTATCAGCCAATGACAACGGGGTGGACAGCAAGCTGACCACTTTGCCGCCAATGCGCGTTGCATTGAAAGATCGCAGAAAGACCTCGCCACCTACAGTATCAAACACCACGTCTACACCCTTATCGGCGGTCCAGACAAGAGCTTCTCGCACGAAATCCTGCTCGCGGTAATTAATGATTTTTTCTGCACCGAGACCCTGCACCAGCCCGGCTTTTTTGTCCTCGCTTACTGTTACCGCGACATACGCGCCCAGATGGTGGGCTAGTTGCACGGCGATATGGCCGACACCCCCAGCCGCAGCATGGATAAGGATAGTTTGTTTGGCTTGCAGATTAACGCGTTCGACTAGCGCCTCCCACACGGTGATCAGCACCAGTGGCAACGCGGCGCTTTCATGCAGACTGAGGTTGGCTGGCTTTAAAGCGCAGTAGTCTTCATGCACGTTGGTGTATTCGGCATAGCAGCCGGGTTCGTCGCCAATACCACCATTACAGAAATAGACCGCATCACCAACTTTAAATCGTGTCACGCCCGTGCCGATGGCATCTATGATACCGGCACCATCACAGCCCAGGATAGCGGGAAGTTTGTCGGGGTAATAGGCAGGCTTGGTGCGCAGCTTGGTGTCCAGCGGATTGATGCCTGCGGCGGCCAGCTTGACCCGCACATGATGTTCTGAGGGTAGCTCGGGTAGGGGAATTTCACGCAGCTGCAACACATCGGGGTTGCCTGCTGCGGTCATTAAAATTGCTTTCATTTACATAGCCATGAATGGATGGTTAGCGGGGTAATCAGACCGAGGCCGCAAATCGCCCAAAAGTCTCTCAAAAAAACTCATTGCACATCAACCGCCTAGTTGGAGCGGCAGATATTCAACACGAACTGGATCGCCGTAAGCCCGGCACTTCGCGCCATGTCACCCAACGGCGCGAGACAGACACGGTAGAAATTTTATCCGGCATCTTTGAAGGCAAGACCACTGGCACACCGATTGCGTTGTTGATCCGCAATGAAGACCAACGTAGCAAAGACTATGGCAACATCGCCGAAAGCTTTCGTCCCGGCCATGCCGATTACACTTATTGGCAGAAATATGGCATCCGCGACCATCGCGGTGGCGGACGGGCGTCGGCACGCGAGACCGCCGTGCGCGTAGCAGCTGGAGCGATTGCGAAAAAATGGCTGAACGAACGTTATGGTGTTGTGATACGTGGCTATTTATCGCAATTGGGTGAAGTGGTGGTGCCATTCAAGAGCTGGGATGAAGTCAACTGCAATCCCTTCTTTGTCGCCGATGACAGTTATGTTGAACAATTGGAAGCCTACATGGATGCGTTGCGCAAATCCGGCGATTCCATTGGTGCAAAGCTCACTGTCGTGGCCGAACATATGCCTGTGGGCTGGGGCGAGCCGGTGTATGACCGTCTCGATGCCGACATTGGCTACGCTATGATGAGCATTAATGCTGTAAAAGGCGTAGAGATTGGTGCCGGCTTCGCTTCAGTTACACAGAAAGGTAGCGAGCATGGCGACGAAATCACTCCGCAAGGATTTTTATCCAACCACGCTGGCGGCATCCTGGGAGGCATTTCCACTGGACAGGATATTGTGGCGCATGTCGCCATAAAGCCCACTTCCAGCATCCGCCTTCCGCGCCGCTCTATCAATAAAGCGGGTGAACCAACGCTAGTGGAAACCCATGGTCGCCACGACCCGTGCGTAGGTATCCGCGCTACACCCATCGCCGAGGCCATGCTGGCCTTGGTACTGATCGACCATGCCCTGCGCCACCGAGCTCAGAACGCAGACGTGGTATGCACCACACCAAAAGTTCCGGGCAAGATCGACTAGAATTTAAAACTCCATAAGGATTTGATGACGCTCGTTCCAATAAATTGCGTCCAAATACCACATGCAAGACTTGTTATTTAAGCAACAACGGTTCCTGTCCAAGACATTCGATAGAGGAATTCACTGTGATGCAACTACTTTGGCCATTTGCCCGGCCGCATTGTTGCTAACTTGATACGCTGCATAGCGCGGTAACGCAAAGCGTTCCAAATACCAGCCGGATGGCATGGCGTGACGTAATTTTTGTTCGGTATCTTCACTGATCAGGATGCGCTCACTTGCAGTACGCGCCTGATCACACAGATGCGCAGCCAAATTTACAGGCGCACCCATGATCGTAAATATACTGGTACCACTGTAACCCATGCGACGCCCGTAAACCGGACCACTCGCAATACCTATCCTATGATCCAGCAAATCCAGCGCATAATTCAATCGTTGCCATTCCTGTTTGATTTCAGAAAACTCTCGCTGCATTTCGAGCGCCGCTCGCAGCGCTTTCGGGGCGTTTTCAACACCTGCTGTTTCAAAGCTCAGCATCATGCCATCACCCAGATATTTATCGATGCGCGCACCGTGTTGTACGCCAATTGCACCCAAACGCTCCAGATATTCATCCACCAACGCGGTCGCATCCGCCACCGCTAGTTGTTGAAACAGCAAGTCGGAGTTGGTGATATCAGTAAACAGAATTGTGGCTTGATTGATGTGCGGATCAAGCACGACACCCAAATGCACCAGATTGACCGGATCAGCAATGATATTTGAAACCGCCAATGCCAACTTAACGCAGATCGGTTCGATCTTTTTTTCATCCTCTACCGTAAATGGTGTATTACGATCCTCATTGAGAAACTGCACCACACCAACCAACTCGCTGCCAAATTTTAACAAAGGCTTGGTAAGAATATTATTCGATTGAAATCCGGATTTGGTATCCAGCCGTTTTTCATGTGCCTTATTCACCATCGAGGGCGAATAAATTGAAGTCTTGCGTGACAGGTACACTTCCCCGGCTTGACTGCCATGCAAATCAATTTGCATTTTAACCACGCTCTGAGCAGCCGGGCCATGTGCAATCAAAAACACCAAGGCTTGATCAGAATAGGGATTACGAATAATAATGGAATCGGCCACGGCACGAATCTGGCTGCGCGCATCAGCCAGCAGCGTGTCGAGCTGTTCCTTATGCTGCTGCATTTCCAGCAAACCTTGATGCAATAACTCGTTAGAGCGTTTCTGCTGTTCCAGCGCCGCCTCCAGCTTGACCACTTTTGTTTTTTCAACTTCCACGGTTTCTTCCAACCGCTTTTGCTCCCGAAAAAATTTCCAGCACGCAAATGCAATCGCAAATACCGGCGCTAGCCAAGCCGTCGAAATCTGTGTCGGAATCAACTTTAGAAAATTTTCAAACATCGCTTGCCCCTCCCGATCATACTCTCAGCGGATTATGCGCCGTGACGTTCAAGATTTCCATGCCCTGCAATTCTGCAGCCATCGACAACTTATTACTTGGCTGTCTTAACTGCTTAAAACTAAACAACCACCGGCTAAAGCCGGAGGGTTTGAATTACGGACTGAAAGTCCGGATACGCGTCGCCTAAACGACGCGTCCTAATCGGGTTCCATTTTAAAATCATCGTTCGGCTTAGGCTCAAAATGATGCTCCAAATAT
>JAIOPT010000037.1 GCA_021413765.1 Betaproteobacteria bacterium | reverse complement strand
ATTTGGAGCATCATTTTGAGCCTAAGCCGAACGATGATTTTAAAATGGAACCCGATTAGGACGCGTCGTTTAGGCGACGCGTATCCGGACTTTCAGTCCGTAATTCAAACCCTCCGGCTTTAGCCGGTGGTTGTTTAGTATTTTTGGTGGGCAACTTAAGAGTGCTAAGTTTTTATTGCATTCATAACGCAGAAACTAAGACGGTTTCCCACGCTTATTCGTTCAATAGTCATAGCGCATTGGTGATTAGTATGTGTGTCATGGAAGAAGTATAAAAGTAATGAAGGAGATTAACAGTATGGTCAGCAAAATTGACAACGCATTACAGTTTAATCGAACCGTGCTGAACTTGCGCTCGGCGCGTCAGGAACTTATTGCTTCCAATATCGCTAATGTGGATACACCTAACTATAAGGCAAAAGATATTGATTTCGCTAAAACGTTGCAAGGCGCAATGTCAGGTAACGAGCCGAAGTTGCAGATGGCAGGTACCGTGCCCCATCACTTGAGCAGTGGCACAGGTGAAAGCGTAATGGGTGCCCCGGTAATGTTTCGCAATGTACTGCAGCCTAGCGCGGACGGAAATACAGTGGACATGGATGTCGAGCGTGCGCAGTTTGCTGACAATGCCTTGCGCTATGAGGCCAGCGTGAAATTCGTGGACAACCAAATCAAAAATGTATTAACCGCTTTACAAGGATAATCATTATGTCTTTATTTAATATTTTTAACATTTCAGGTTCTGCCATGGCAGCACAGTCGCAGCGTCTGAATGTAGTGGCAAGCAATCTGGCCAATGCCGACAGTACGACTAGTGCAAATGGTCAGCCTTATCGTGCAAAGCAGGTGATGTTTAGCGCCACGCCGATGGGTGATGGAGGGGGTGCCGGTGTAAAAGTGTCAGGAGTGGTGGAAGATGCTTCACCGATGAAAATGCTGTACGACCCCAAGCATCCCATGGCCAACGCGCAGGGTTTTGTCACGCTGCCCAATGTCAATGTGGTGGAAGAGATGGTGAACATGATTTCGTCTTCGCGTTCCTATCAAAATAATGTGGAGGTGATGAATACTTCCAAGAGTTTGTTGCTCAAAACTCTGTCCATAGGTCAATAACGAAAGGATAAACCATGATTAGCGCAACTCAAGATACAGGCTCTGCTGCCGCACTTATTTCCTCTCTTAATGCCAAGAGCAATGCTGCTTCGAGTAAAGAAAGCAGTGCCGCTTCTACGGAGGATAGATTTTTGAAGCTGTTAGTTACCCAAATGAAAAATCAGGATCCGCTGAATCCGATGGATAACGCACAGGTGACATCGCAGATGGCGCAACTTAGCACGGTAAGCGGTATTGATAAGCTTAATGCTACCTTGCAAGCCTTAAGTGACAGCATGTCCGTTGGACAGTCATTATCAGCCACCAGCATGATAGGGCATGGGGTTTTGATACCAGGCTCTGCGATTACCCTACAAGATGGCAAGGCAATTGGTGGGATTGAGCTGACTCAGCCTGCTGACAGCGTAAAGGTGCTGATACAGGATGCTGCGGGTAACACTGTGAGTACATTGCAAATGGGTCCGCAGAAAGCTGGTGTGACACCGCTGGCATGGGATGGTCTGACAGACGCAGGTACACCTGCCGTAAATGGAACCTACAAATTTTCGGTAGAAGCAATGGCGGCTGGTAATAAGATTGACGTTAATACTTTGACCTTTGGCATGGTAAATGCTGTAACTCCAGGAACCAATGGAGCTACTTTGAATGTAGGGACAGCGGGTAGCGTTGCAATGTCTGCAGTAAAGCAAATTATCTAACGTAAGGAGAGTGTCATGGGATTTCAACAAGGATTAAGCGGATTAAATGCTGCGGCCAAGAATTTGGACGTAATTGGCAATAACGTTGCTAATGCGACTACCGTTGGTTTTAAGCAATCGCAAGCACAGTTTGCGGATGTGTATGCTAATACTATGGGTGGCTCAGGTAGCGCGGCTGTTGGGATTGGTACTAAAATTTCAACTGTGGCTCAGCAATTTGGGCAAGGTAATGTTAGTGTAACCAATAACCCATTGGATATTGCGATTAGCGGCCAGGGGTTTTATCAAATGGACAACAATGGCTCGGTATCGTATAGCCGGAATGGCCAATTTCAGTTGGACAAGAACGGTTTTATAATTAATGCGCAGGGTCATAAGTTAACTGGTTTCGCGGCAGACCCGGTGACGGGAGCTATATCACTGGGCAGTTCTGTGCCATTGCAAATATCTACACAGGCTCTCACTCCACTGCCTTCTTCCACGGCTTCAGTTGGTTTAAATCTGGATTCTCGTAATTTAGTGCCTGCCACGGCCGTTTTTAGCGCGGCTGATCCAACCTCCTATAATAGTTCTACCGCATTGACGCTCTATGACAGTTTGGGCAATAGCCATATTGCGACTACGTATTATGTAAAAAATGCGACTGTGAATACTTGGGATATTCATGTGACCGTGGATGGTTTCGGTCTGAACGGCGCAGCTGCGACTGCAGCGAATACTCTATTGGGGACATCTCCTACCTTAACCTTTAGCACAACCGGCGCATTAATTACCCCGGCGACAGGTGTAGTACCCGTAACTGGCGGTATCGTTTATGCGACAGGTTCGACTACGCCTCAGCCTTTGACATTCAATTTTCTTTCTACTACGCAATTTGGTGCGACATTTGCAGTGAATCAGTTGGCTCAAAACGGCTATACATCCGGTCAGTTAAGTGGTTTTAACACAAGTGCAGACGGTACCATTATGGGGCGTTATTCCAATGGGCAATCCAAGGCATTGGGGCAGGTTTTAATGGCTAACTTTGCCAATCCACAAGGCTTGCAGCCTGTTGGCAACAATGAGTGGAATGCTTCTTCAAGCTCTGGACCAGCATTGGTAGGTACACCGGGTACCTCAAGTTTGGGCGTGTTGCAGACAGGTGCAGTAGAAGATTCCAACGTGGATTTAACTGCTGAGTTGGTGAACATGATTCTGGCACAGCGTGTATATCAGGCTAACGCACAAACCATCAAGACGCAGGACGCAGTGCTGCAAACGATTACCAATCTACGCTAATTAGTTATCTGATTGCTGGTTAACTGAGGAGAGGAAAGTGGACAGGCTTATTTATACCGCTATGAGCGGGGCATCGCACACGATGCAACAGCAAGCGACGGTGGGGCATAATTTATCCAATGTGAATACCCCTGGTTATCGCGCTGCCGTTAATGCATTCCGCGCAGTACCTCTTGTAGGCGAAGGTTTGCCAACGCGTGCTTTTGTGGTGGATTCTTCGGCTGGTGCAGATTTTTCACCAGGGGTAATGCAGCCAACAGGGCGTAACTTGGATATCGCGGTAAATGGTAGAGGCTGGATTGCCGTTCAATTGGAAAACGGCAGTGAAGCATATACACGTAACGGCAGTTTCCAGGTTTCTCCCGAAGGTATTTTGCAGACTCGTGCCGGCTTGAATGTGGCTGGTGAATCAGGTTTGATTTCTATTCCGCCAAATACTGAGGTGACCGTGGCCAAGGATGGCACTATATCCACTGTGCCGAGCGGATTGTTGCCAAATCAGGTTGAGGTGGTTGGGCGAATCAAGTTGGTGAACCCGGCGGACAAGCAGATGGTGCGCGGTGATGACGGCTTGTTTCGCACCAGGGATGGCAAACCTGTCGTGGCTGATGTCGAGGTAACAGTCGTTCCCGGTAATCTGGAAAGCAGCAACGTGAATACAGTGGAAGTAATGGTACATATGATTTCGCTGGCACGGCAGTTTGATATGCAGATGAAGATGTTGCAGAGCGCTGAAAATAACGCCAAGCAGGCCAGCCAATTGCTCAATATGAACGCTTGATTTCGGCGAGACTAATCGCACTCCTATAAATATTGAAAGGATAGTAACCATGATACGTTCTTTATGGATTTCTAAAACGGGGCTGGAAGCGCAGCAAACCCAGATGGATGTAATCGCTAACAATCTTGCGAACGTTAGCACCACTGGTTTCAAACGTTCGCGTGCGGTGTTCGAGGATATGTTGTACCAGACTATACGCCAGCCTGGCGCGCAATCTTCGCAACAGACCCAGATTCCATCCGGTTTGCAGATCGGTACCGGCGTCCGTCCAACTGCCTCAGAGCGCATTCAAACCCAAGGCAACTTGCAGCAAACCAGCAACCAATTTGACATAGCAATACAGGGGGCGGGTTTTTTTCAAGTATTGATGCCTGATGGAACGACGGCTTACACACGAAGCGGATCATTTCAGACTGACAGCCAAGGGCAGTTGGTGACTTCTAACGGTTTTGTAGTGCAGCCGGCTTTGACTATTCCTGTTAATGCTACCAACGTAACCATAGCCCGCGACGGAACGGTGTCGGTGACGCAGGCCGGGGTTGCAGCACCAGTGCAGATCGGCAGCATGCAATTGGTTGTTTTCATTAATCCGGTGGGCCTGCAAAGCCAAGGCGAAAATCTGTATGTAGAAACTGCATCGTCCGGCACTCCCAACACTAATGTTCCGGGCACCAATGGTGCCGGACTGCTGAATCAGGGCTATGTGGAAACCTCTAATGTGAATGTAGTTGAGGAGCTGGTTAATATGATACAGACGCAGCGTGCTTATGAAATCAACTCCAAGGCAATCACGGTTTCGGATCAGATGTTGCAAAAATTATCGCAGATGTAAGTGGAGTGAGGTGAGCGATGTGGAACATATCTAGCTGGATTATGTGTGGATTGATGTTGATTGTTGGTGGTTGTGCGACTACTCCTTCAACCAACATCCATCAGCCGATGACTGCACGTGCACCCGATATAAAAGTAGGGGCTGGTAACGGTGGCATATTCCAAGCCGGGCAGAACGAGCGACCATTGTATGAAGGCAAGCGCGCGCGTAATGTGGGCGATACCCTCACCATTGTCATTTCAGAAACGACTTCAGCTGCCGGAAAATCTACTAGCGGCGCAGAACACAAAGGGAGCATTTCTGTGCAAACGCCGAGTATCACGCAAATTCCTGGTGCCAATTTGATGACTCATGGCATTGGCATTGCCGGTAACTCAAGCGGCAGCTTGGATAACAAAAGCAATAACGCGGGTGATAACACTTTTACTGGAACTGTCACAGTGACAGTGGTTGAAGTGTTAACAAACGGCAATTTATTAGTCAGCGGTGAGAAGCAGGTGGCGATTAATCAAGCTAATGAATACATCCGGTTTTCCGGTGTGGTCAATCCGTACAACATAACTGGCACTAATACCGTGCAATCCACACAAGTGGCAGATGCGCATATTGAATATAAGGGTGCCAATCATATTGATATGTCTGTAGTCATGAGTATGCTGGGACGCGCTTTTATGTCTGTAATGCCGTTCTGAAATGGGCTGATGCAATGGATATATTCAAAATTATTATGCGAATCGCCCAAATAATATTACTGATACTGCTAGTTGCTGTACCTACTTCCTTATATGCTGAGCGCATCAAGGATCTCGCTAGCATCCAGGGTGTGCGAGAAAACCAGTTGCTTGGTTACGGCTTGGTTGTAGGCCTGGATGGCAGCGGTGACATGACCACTCAAACGCCATTCACTGTTCAAAGCGTGATCAGTATGTTGACGCAAATGGGGGTTAGTCTACCGCCCAATATCACGTTGCAACTGAAAAATGTGGCGGCGGTAGTGGTGACGACAATGCTCCCGCCATTCGCACGTCCCGGACAGGCCATAGACGTTACCGTATCTTCGATGGGTAATGCAAAAAGCCTGCGCGGAGGAACACTTTTAATGACGCCACTCAAAGGTGCAGACGGTCAGGTGTATGCCATGTCGCAGGGTAATTTACTGGTTGGTGGTGTGGGGGCGGCAGCCGGCAATGCCAAGGTACAGGTCAACCACTTGAGTGTCGGTCGCATTCCCGGTGGGGCAACAGTAGAGCGATCCGTGCCGACAGTATTGGGGCAGGGCGATTTCATCCATCTGGAGTTGAACGTCATGGATTTCACTACTGCAACGCGTCTTGCTTCTGTAATCAATTCAGCACTTTCGCCGACTACGGAAATTGCTGACGCATTGGATGGTCGGACTATTCAGGTGCGTGCGCCGACAGGCAGCGCGCGAGTGGCTTTCGTTTCGCAGGTCGAAAATTTGCAGGTTGATCCCGCGCAGGGTGGGGCGCGCGTGATTGTAAATGCACGCACCGGTTCGGTCGTTATGAATCAGATGGTGACATTGGATAATTGCGCGATTTCACACGGCAATTTGACCGTGGTGATCAATACCGATGTCTCGGTGAGTCAACCTAACCCACTTTCACAAGGTACAACTGTGCAGGTCGCTAAATCCACTATCGACATTCAGTCAGATAAAGGGGGATTGGTCATCTTGAATAAAGGCGTGTCGCTAAACGAAGTAGTGAAGGCGCTGAATTCAATAGGTGCAACTCCACAGGATCTGTTGGCTATCTTGCAGGCGATGAAGTCTGCGGGGGCATTGCGCGCTGAACTCGAGATAATTTAATGAGCATCTCTATAAACGCAACAGCATCATCTTGAGTTGCATTAATTGTCCATCTGGCTTAGAGCTCTGAATACATTGAGATACCGATAATGATCAATCCAATCGACATTTCTGGCAGGTCTGATGCTTCCAGCAGCTTGGCGGTGAGTGCGCAAAGCTTGGACAAGCTGCGTATGCAGGCCAAACAATCGCCCGATCAGGCACTAAAAGTGGTTGCCCAGCAATTTGAAACAGTATTCATGAACATGATGCTGAAATCCATGCGAGAGGCTACACCGCAAGACGGTATGTTTGATAGCGAGCAGACCAAAATGTTTACTGGAATGCTGGATCAGCAATTGGTGCAGAGCATGTCCGGCCGAGGGGTAGGTTTGGCTGACATCATGATCAAGCAGCTAAGCCGGCCGGCCAGTTCTGATGTTGCTCAGGCAGGTCCAGGAGCTTTATTGGCTACGCCGTCGGCGCGTTCTGTTAGCGCGACGCCTGTGCCGTATGGTGACAGCTTCGTGAATGGGATGAAAAACAGCCTATCCCAGCCTACCTCGCTTCAGCAAGATTTTGTGCATCGCATGACACCTCACGCCGTGCAAGCAAGCCAGGAAACCGGTGTGCCGACGCACCTCGTATTGGGACAAGCTGCGTTGGAAAGTGGCTGGGGCAAGCGGGAGATACGGATGTCTGATGGCAGCACCAGTTTCAACTTGTTTGGTATCAAGGCTGGTGGTAACTGGAATGGAAAGGTAGTTGAAGTGGTAACCACCGAGTACCACAATGGAATAGCTAGCAAGCAGGTAGAAAAATTCCGTGCTTATTCATCCTATACAGAAGCATTCAGCGATTATGCACATCTACTACGAGACAACCCACGCTACGCTCAAGTGCTGCAGTCAGGGCAGGGGAGTCCCGAGTTAGCCCATGCCGTGCAGCGGGCAGGTTATGCGACTGATCCTGAGTATGCGGACAAATTGGTAAAAGTCATGAATCGGATTAATACGATAAGTTAATTGGATTTATGAGACTCATAGTGCGCAGCCCTTCGACAAATTTAGGACGAATGGAATTATTGCTTCTGCGGGAGGTTGAATGTTGATCGCCCACTCTATTTCACATGGGGCCAGTTAATAGCGTTGCTAAAATTCAAGTAATTTTATGGGACGCCGATAATTTATAAAACGTCCTGCAATGATTCAGGTTAGATGGATAACTCCCTTTTCCACAGATGAGGGGGAAAAAAGTGATTATTTAAAACCTTTCATTCTGGGCTGAGTTCATACGATAAGTTTAAACACGTAGAGTGTGACAAGGAATATATGGGAATCGGTATTTTCGGGAGTGGCGTCAGTGCATTGAATGCAGCCCAAATTGGGTTGTCGACAACTGAACATAATATTGCCAATGCGAATACGCCCGGTTTTAATCGGCAGGAAGTCATGCTGGGCACACGTATACCCCAAGCTACTGGTGCAGGGTTTATTGGCCAGGGAGTAGATGTAAGCACTGTCAAGCGAATGTATAACGAGTTTCTGTCTAATCAAGTTTTGCAAGGACAGGCGCAGGCCAGTCAATTGGAAACCTATTACCAGCAGATCGGTCAGATCGATAATATGTTGGCCGATTCCGATGCCGGTCTGTCGCCTGCATTGCAGGAGCTTTTCAGCGCGGTAAATAATGTCGCCAGCTCGCCGGATTCGCAAGCCGCGCGGCAAGTCATGCTGGGTAGCGCACAGTCCCTGGTGTCGAGATTTCAGTCGCTAAATCAACGCATGAGTGACATTAATAGCAGCATCAATGGGCAGATTAGGAGCAGCGTAACTACCATTAATAGTTATGCTCAGCAGATTGCATCGATGAACAAGAATATTGTGTTGGCACAAGCAACATCTAATGGGCAGCCGCCTAACGACTTATTAGATCAGCGTGACCAGCTTATTTCGCAGTTGAATCAGGAAACCAAGGCGACTGTAGTTAAGCAAAGTGATGGAAGTTTCAACGTATTTATCGGATCCGGTCAATCGCTGGTAGTTGGGGAACAGGCCATGACTTTGCAGGCCGTTCAATCGCTCAGTGACCCTTCCAGGATTGAAGTGGCGTATGGCTCAGGTGCAAGCGTAATTCGCCTGCAGCAAAATAGTTTTCAGGGGGGCAATCTGGGAGGGCTTATTGCCTTCCGCAGTGAGTCGCTGGATGTTACACAAAATGCCTTGGGCCGGATGGCCATGGTTTTGGCAGATACGTTTAATCAACAGCATAAGTTTGGACAGGATTTGAGTGGCAATATGGGCGGTAATTTTTTTACTCAGCCAGTGCCTTTAGTCAATACCAATACTGCAAATACTGGCACTGCTACCATTAGTGCCAGCATTGTCAGTTCTTCAGCGTTGACCGGCAGCGATTATTCGTTGCGATTTAACGGTGGGACTGCTTATACGCTGACGCGCCTTTCGGATAATACGGTTACGGCCTTTGCTGCCTTGCCACAAACGGTGGATGGCCTTACGATCACCACCACTGCGGGAGCAATAGCAGGTGATAGTTACACGATACGCCCGACCGTAAATGGGGCACGTGACATTGCTGTTGCCATCAGTGATCCCTCCAAGATTGCAGCATCGGTGCCAATTCGTACCAATGCATCATTGGCTAATATTGGTTCGGGGCGCATTAGTGGGGGTACGGTAAATGCTATTCTTCCAGTCAATGCGAACTTGCAGCAACCAGTTAGCATTGTTTTCGATAATCCACCGACTACATTTACTGTTACGGGTACAGGTGTCCCGGGTTCTCCAGTTGCCGGAGTTGCTTATTCTGCGGGCACAGATATCACCTATAACGGCTGGACCATGCAGATCGCCGGTGCCCCAGCCGCTGGGGATACTTTTACTGTGGCAAGTAATACCAATGCTACAGCTGATAATCGTAATGCATTGCTGCTGGCTAGCTTGCAAACCAAAAATACAGTTGCGGGCGGAACAGCCTCCTATCAGGGTGCTTATGCGCAATTGGTCAGTCAAGTTGGTAATAAAACACGCGAGCTGGAAACGACCAGTTCGGCGCAAACCAGCATGGTTAATCAAATTATCCAAACGCAACAATCGGTCTCTGGAGTGAATCTGGATGAGGAGGCAGCTAACCTGATGCGTTATCAGCGCGCCTATCAAGCTGCGGGTAAGGCAATTCAAATTGCCGGCACTTTGTTTGATACTTTGTTAAGTTTAGGGGGGTAGCAAGCCATGCGTATTAGCACTAGCACCATTTACAATGCCAACGTAAGTTTGCTTAATCAGCAACAGGCTAAGCAATTGCATACCCAACAGCAGATTGCTACTCAGCGGCGTATTCTCACGCCGGCTGATGATCCGATTGCTTCAGCGCGCGCATTGGAGGTGTCGCAAGCAGACATTTCTAATTCACAATATGCGACCAATCGAAATGTTGCACAGCATTCCACCTCGATGAGTGAGGGAATTTTGCAAAGCGTAACGAGCTTGCTGCAGGAGGTCAGAACTGTAGCGGTCAATGCGGGTAGCGGGGCGCTAAATAATTCTGACAAGCAAACTTTTGCGTCGGATTTGAGTGGGCGTCTGGAAGATCTACTGGCGTTGGCAAATAGTACGGATGGGGTAGGTAATTACCTGTTTTCTGGTTTTCAGGGCAAAACACAACCTTTCGCCAGCACCAACGCTGGCGTCCAGTATCAGACCGATGATGGTCAACGCATGATTCAGGTCAGTAGTTCAAGACAATTGGCAGCCAGCGATTCCGGCGCGGACATTTTTATGCGCATCAAGAATGGCAATGGAACTTTTATTACACAGGCGGCACCCGCGAATGTCGGAAGTGGCATTGTCAGCTCAGGAGCGGTTACTAATCCGGCGTTGCTGACTGGAAATAATTATCAGGTGACATTCACTGTGACCGCTGGTGTAACAACTTATGGTGTGACTAATACCACGCCGGGAGCATTGGTGCCGGTGCCAGTTGCAGCAGGTACTCCTTATGTCAGCGGACAGGTAATCAGTTTTGATGGCTTGCAGCTTAATGTCACAGGGGTGCCGGCTAGCGGTGATGTATTCACCGTAGCGCCCAGCACCAACGAAAGCATATTCAAGACTATTTCCGATTTAATTACAGCTCTGAAAACGCCTGGTTCACTGGGGGGAGCGATTGCAACGGCGATAAATGGTCTGGATCGCGGCATCGATAATGTGTCGACAGTGCGCGCGTCATTAGGTGTCCGGCTGAATGAGCTGGAGGCCCTGCAAAGTGCAGGCGAAAGTTTGGGGGTGCAGTACAAACAGACGCTATCGCAATTGCAGGATTTGGATTACAACAAGGCGATCAGCGATTTAACCCAACAAAAAACCAGCTTGGAAGCTGCGCAGAAATCCTTTCTGGCTGTGTCTGGATTGTCACTCTTCAACTATATGTAGAAATTCTGCACTCAAATTTCTACATTGACAGTTTTAGCAATTAAGGCCCCCTGAAAATTGCTGCTAGATTTCAGCGTCGTCTTTAAATAATAGTTAAGCTTTCATTGTCCATGGAGATTAAGCGTGCGAACAAACAAGCCTATCACAGCTGTTGAGCAAACATTCCCGGCTCAGCAGCGTCTGATATCCGCTACAGACCCCAGCGGAAAAATCACCTATTGCAATGAAGAGTTCTCAAAAATAAGCGGGTTCTCTCGCGAAGAGTTGATGGGTAGCCCACACAATTTGGTTCGTCATCCCGACATGCCTCCTGCTGTTTTTGGGCTTATGTGGAGCTATTTGAAGGCTGGAAAAAGCTGGATGGGCATCGTTAAAATCGCTGTAAGAATGGGGACTATTACTGGGTCAGTGCTTACGTCACCCCCATTCTTGAAGGGGGTCGCTTAACGGGTTATGAGTCGGTTAGAGTCAAGCCTACTCGCGAACAAATTAATCGCGCAGAAGCGCTTTATAAGCGATTGAGTGCAGGTAAAGAAGCCATCCCAAAAAAGCTCCACTTTGTTGCTTTTGTGAAAAATTCAGCCTTGCCCGTATTTGCAGCTGTAGTGGCTATTGGAGCAGTTAACTTGCTGCCAAGCCTAGCATCTCAAGTAATAACAGCCGGACTTTTTCTAGCTATTGGATTGTGGGCACATATGCGCATGAGACATCAGCTAAAGAAAATTCTTAAAAGTGTTCCTGACTCTTTTGCAGATCCGATCAGCGCCATTACCTACAGCGATAGTTATGGTCCTATAGTGCAATTGGAAATGATATTGATTAGTGAGGATGCGCGTCTCAGAACAGCTCTTACTCGCCTGAATGATATGGCTAGCCAGGTGGCTGAAGCAGCCGCACACTCCTCAATGCTCTCTGGTAAAACTGAACACACTTTGCTTGAGCAGCTAGTCGAGACGAAAACGGCAGCTACCGCCATGACTGAGATGGTTACGTCAATCACCGAGGTAGCTGGCCATGTCAAACAAACCGCAGCAGAGGCTCAAACTGCAAGGGAGCTAGCAGTGCAAGGCGATAAAGTAGCAGGCACTTCACGTGAGGCAATTCAGCTTTTGGCCGGTACGGTAACCAATATCAGTCATGCTGTAGGCAACCTAGCCAATGAAACCCAACAAATCATGACTGCCACAGGCATGATTCAATCCATTGCTGATCAAATCAACCTGCTTGCTCTCAACGCTGCAATTGAAGCTGCCAGGGCCGGTGAGCAGGGGCGTGGTTTTGCTGTGGTAGCAGATGAAGTCCGCGCTTTGGCTGGCAAAACTAGCGAGACTACTCAGCAAATACAGCGCATCATTGGAACTCTTAAACAAGGTGCTGATGATGCCGTAAATATAGCTAATCTAGGTATTGGCGAGGCAGACCACGGCGTACAACAAGTCATAGAGGCGCAGCTTGCCCTGCAAGGTATTCGTGAGGCCGTTGAGCGAATCAGCGGAGTGAGCCAACAAATGGCGGCAGCCTCAGAAGAGCAATCTCATGTGGTTGAGGATATCTATGGACAGATCAACAACATTACTGCAACGGTTGAAAATACAGCTAAAAATGCTAACACAGCAGTGGTTCGCGGTCGTGAGCTTGAAAGTATATCTCGTGGCTTGTATGCACTAGTTGAACGGTTCAATAGGTAACCCAGCAAAAAGTCTATCTGGAAGCTGTGTAGAAATATTTTCTGATTGTGTCTGACTGAATTTCCTGAGCCATTTTTCTGCAATATTCAATTGCAAGTATTCATTTAAACTTGCCCATGCCCGATTTTTATTGTTACAGTTCAACGTTGTTAGATGTGCTGGGGTAAGTGCGGTAAGGCATCATCTATTCCACGAAAAATATTAATTCAGGGCACCCGGATTTTTTTAATAATTACAACAATGAAGGGTAGTCAATCCATGATTCGACATGCTATAAAATTCATACATATAGCCCCCGCGCTAGCCTTTATGCTGTCTGGTGCCGATGCCATAGCTGCTATTGGAACCATTACCTATGGGCCTGTACCGCAATCGATTCCCACCCTGTCTGGATTTATGCTCATAGCTCTCGGATTGTTGCTTGCAGTATTCGCTTTTCGTGTCCTCCGAGCTCATTCGGCCAGTAAACCGCTTGCATCCATTGTGGCTGTGGGAGTTTTGGTCCTGGGTGCAGCATCCGGAAATCAACTCATCCAGAATGCACAGGCAGTAATCTTCCCCCCACCCCCTTCTTTATTCTTCAGTAACCCGTCCGGCGGTGTCCTCAACGTATTGCATGTAGGGGAGACCCCGATTTTGAATAACAGCGGCCAGCCCCAACGGGTCATAAGTGTGACAGTATCCCCGCTATTCGTGGACATCCCAACTTCTCAACAATCGAGGTGTACCATAGGGTTGGTAGTGCAGAACAACTCCTCCTGCTATATGAATTTTACTTTTAATGGACCTTCCCCTCCTTATGAACCTGGTGATCCTGTTCCGCCAGCATAACAGGCCATGGTAGATGTCATCATCGCCAATAGCGCCCAGATTCTGTTGGGGACAGTTTTTGGCGGTGTAGCGCTTGCAATGCTGATTGAATCTCTGTCGCCGTTGCGGGCCGAACCAAAAGCTCCGCTCATGCGCTGGCTCAACAACATCATTTTAAGCGCGGTGGGTTACACCATTATTTTCAGCATGGCTCCCCTGGTTTCCATTCTGATTGCCCGGGTCATGGGTTTGGAGAATGTTGGGCTGCTGCATCGTTTTGAAATTGGCTACATTCCGTCTTTCATCCTGACTCTGCTGTGCCTCGAATTTGTCGGCTACTGGCTCCATCGTGTGTCCCATTCTGTGCCGGTGTTGTGGCGTATCCACGCTGTTCATCATAGCGATGTGGAAATGGATGCCACTACATCGCTCCGCCATCATCCCCTGGAACACGTAATCAGCGCGTTGGTATTCGTGCCGGCCTTGATTGCGCTGGGATCAGACCCCTTGGTCTTGTTGGGCTACAACGTGATACATGCCGCAGTAAGCGCGTTAAACCATGGCAACTATTCATTGGGGCAATCTGTAGATCGGGTATTGAGGTTTCTTATCGTTACACCTGACTTTCACCGAGTACACCACAGTTCCGAACAGCGCTATACAGACAGTAATCACGCGTCCAAATTGCCGATGTTTGACTACTTGTTCCGCACCGCAACCAAATGCACTGCAGAGCAACAAAAAACCATGCCCTTGGGTTTAACTTACTTTCGCGAGCGGAAGTACTCCAGACTGGATCAACTTTTGCTGATGCCCTTCCTGCCCAAATTCGCTAATCCAACCACCGAAGCTCGCTGACCCAACTATATTTTATAGTTCAGAAGACTGTGCCTAATTTCTCCCCATCGGCATCATGTCAGTGCATCCGTTGCCCTGAAGAATGTCGACAAGCAAGTTGTGTTGATAGTAGAAAGGTAAGAAATCGGAATCACCTTTTTTTGTGGATTGCGGCGCAGACAAACTTTATCTTGATAAACGACCATGCTGCGATTTCTTCTAATTTTCCTACTGATTATGGGCATGCTATTCGCGCTTGAGCTTACACCGCCCGGTCAAGCCTTAGTGCATCCGTGGGCTGCATTGTTGGCTGGCTTCAGCACCGCCCTGATTACCCTGTTTGCCCCCAAGGTTATTACTTACGGCAACATCATTCAGAGCCAGGTTAATGGCTTTGGGGTCGCCATCGAAGCAGGGTGCAATGCTGTTGAAGCCTGCATTGTCCTGGTGGCAGCTATCCTTGCTTTCCCCTCGCCTTGGCGCCACAAGATGCTTGGACTCGTTATGGGTTTGGTTGTCGTGCAGATGTTCAACATCTTGCGCATCATCAGTCTTTTCTACCTGGAGCAATGGCGCATGGACGCCTTTGAATTCGCCCACCTATACCTCTGGCAGGGACTCATCATGCTGGACGTGCTGGTGGTATGGTTGATCAGGATACGCACTATGCCGGTTGAAAGCCCTGCTCACCATGGTGCGTAACCCCTTGTACAGTTTTTTGTTGAAGGCCGCCCTCTGGCTGCCTGTGTGCCTGGGACTCTGGTACTGGAAGGCGGAATGGTTTAACGGCCCCGCTGCCATGGTATCGGGTTGGATTATGAAATCGTTCTTTTCCGGCTGGGTGGAATCGGTGGAGTGGTCGCAGCGCATCCTCAGTGTCGCTACCACCCTGAAACTTGGCATGTCGCCTGGAATGCCGGAGGGAGAATATGCATTGGTGCTGGAGGTTAATCCGCTGACCTACGGTTTCGGATTGCCGTTGTTTGTTGCACTGTTCCTCGCCGGCAGCGAGGCAATCAACTGGCGCAAATTGGCGCTGGGCGCACTGCTGCTAATTCCGTTTCAGGCATGGGGAATCTGTTTCGACCTTCTCAAGCAGGTGGCGGTCACCGCAGGGCCGGATATTTCGGAACAAACGGGGCTCTCTCCCTGGAAAATTGAAGGCATAGCTTTGGGCTATCAGTTCGGGGCGCTTATTCTTCCTGCCTTGGCTCCAATAGGTTTGTGGTTGGCGTTCAATTCCCGCTTTATTCCGATGCTGTTGCTGGAAGGCGCACTGCGGAAGCTTTAAGCCGCTAGAAGCTGGTTATTCTCCACTCGTCGAACGGGGTGGCTCTCTTTACCTGCCAGTGTGTACCCAAAAACGGTACTTATTGAACTACATCGGCTCAAGTTTGAAATCAGGCAGAGGCCATGTCCCGCAGCTCACGGCGTAGAATTTTGCCAACGGAAGACTTGGGCAACGTTTCAACGAATACGACCTGTTTTGGCACTTTGTATGAAGTCAGCTCTTTGTGGCAAAATTCGGTCACCTCGGCTGCTGTGAGAGTGCCATTGGGTGCACGCACTGCAAATAGTTTGACAGCCTCACCGGTTTTTTCATCGGGCACTCCAATACAAGCGCACTCCAGCACACCAGGGCAGCCCGTGGCAATGGCCTCCACTTCGTTGGGGAACACTTTGAAGCCCGAGACAATGATCATGTCTTTCTTGCGGTCGACAATCTTAAGGAAACCACGTTCATCGAACACGCCTACGTCACCGGTGCGGAAGTAGCCATCATCTGTAAAGCATGTGGCATTGGCTTCGGGTTGGTTCCAGTAGCCGTCCATCACCTGCGGACCCTTGACGCAGACTTCACCCGGCTCGCCGATTGCCGCTTCCAGACCCTCGTCAGTGATTAGTTTGATATCGGTGGAGGGCATGGGCAGCCCCGTAGTTCCGCTGAATGCAGTAACCGATGCCGGGTTGAAGCTGAGTACCGGGCTGGTTTCCGAAAGGCCGTAGCCCTCACGTATAAACCCGCCGGTCAGCACTTGCCACTTGGCAGAGTTGGCTTCGATAATGGCCGATCCACCACCGATGGCTAGTCGCAGACGGGAGAAATCGATTTCCTTGGAACGGGGATGCGCCACCAGCCCACTAAAGAGCGTATTGACGCCAGTAAACACCGTGGGGCGTGCCATCTTCATTACGTCAATAAAGCTGTCAAAGTCCCGAGGGTTGGGCACCAGCCAGTTTTCGGCGCCCACCGCAAAGTAGGAAATGAAGTTCACCATCAGCGCAAAGACATGGTAGAGCGGAATGGCAGTAACCACTACCTCCTGACCCGGGCGCAAGTTATCGGGCATAAATGCTTTGAATTGCTCTACATTGGCCACCAAGTTGCGGTGCGACAGGGCTGCACCTTTGGATAGGCCGGTCGTCCCACCGGTATATTGCAAAAACAGCAGGTTATCGCCAACGAGTTTCACTGGGTTGAAAACCATCGCTGAGCCTTCTGCCAGGCAGTTGGCAAAGGCAATAGAGCCACTAATGCGGGCATCAATTGGTGGGCTCGGCAGCTTGGCAGAAGTGCCGTCACCTGGGGTGACCGTGATCACGGTCTTGAGTGAGGTGTTGGCCATGACTTCGGCCACCGTGCTGGACACACCGCTGAAGACGATGATAGCAGTTACACGCGCATCGTTTAGCTGGTGCTCGAGTTCACGGGGGGTATACAGCGGATTGACGTTGACCTGTATGGCACCTACCCGGGCAATGCCAAGAAACGCAATGGGGAAGGCAATGAAGTTTGGCATCATAACAGCGATACGATCGCCTGTTTGAATGCCCAATTTATTCTGTAAATAGGCCGCAAAAGCGCGCGACTGATAGTCTACATCGGCATAACTCACGGTCTGGTCGAAACACTTGAAGGCAGATTGGTCGGCGAAAGTGACCATGGCTGCCTCCAGCATCGCAACCACCGAAGGGTAAGCGTCAGGGTTGATCTCTGCGGGAATGGTGCCATAGCTGGCATGCCAGTGTCTATTGTTCATATTGGATTCTTTGGTAGTGGAGATGATAGGCTGCATTCTTCGCTTGACGACAAAACGCCAGATGCGTTCTGCTTCGACAACCTGCTTGCACTGTCTAAAGCAGAGCAGGCATTAACCGCAAGATTCCTGCTTAAGAAATGGGAAATACTGACCAGTTACATGGAGCTACCTTCGAAATGATTTCCCCTTATAATTAATGCTCTCCATTTCGTGGATATGCACATAGAAGTATAGGGAGAATGACAAAATTTACCATAGCATGTATTAATTTCCATATAAACGAATATTTATGACGCTAAATAATAGTAAGCTAGACAAAATTGTGCTTGAGGCACGTCAAAATGCAGAGAAGCGTGCTATGGGATATCGAGAGCAAGCGCTCAAGATGTATCCGTGGGTTTGCGGTCGCTGTGCTCGTACTTTTACCCGCGAGAATCTTCAGTTATTAGAAGTCCATCACAAGAATAATAACCATGACGATAATCCCACGGATGGTAGCAATTGGGAGCTTTTATGCACCTATTGTCATGAAAATGAGCACTCTCGAATTAAGGATTCAACAGGTCGTTCCGCTGCTCAAAACCCTGATTCACTGGCTACCTTTAATCCTTTCGCAGATCTTAAGAATATCTTAAAAAGATAATGTATGGACGGGCGCTACCTACGCCGAGCATGGCCGAACTGGAGACCGCTATCAACGTATGTATCTCTATGCATAGCGCCAGAGCAAAGCCGTAGTATCTGGACAGCAAAGGGCAGTGACATTTTCGCCAAGGTCGCACACGTTCGTGCCACCTTGAATGAGTACTCTTCCTAATTGACACACTACACTTGAGTCACAATTACGTTCAAGCGGCATATTTTAATTGTAATTATTAGCAAATATAATCAATTAATTACAATATAAACTCGCCAGGATTTCAAGGTGATTGGACAACACCAATCACCACTTATAGGAGCGAATGCTGGCTTGCAGCTCGAGCAGCGACGTTTCGAGCTCAGTCACCGTATCAATTAATTCCGGTTGCCCGATTCCGTGCTCGACCAAAGTGGCGGCTCGCATAGTACGCTCGGCAGCAAATATGCTGACCATGCCGTTTAGCGCGTGAGCGCTGTGACGCACTGTATTAGTATCTCCTTCAATAATTGCCGTTTTAATACGATGCAAATGGGGCGATGCATCAGCCAGAAACATACGTACGATTTCATCGAACAACTCGCGGTTGTCATCCACCGTTTGCCGTGCTTTTTTAAAATCTGCTACATGCAATTGCTCAGAAGGCAAAGCTGGCGTGTCAGCTCTGTCCTTAATATGTTGCATCACTTGGTCTAATTCGCACCATAATGCTACGGTATTGATAGGTTTGGATAGATAGCCATCCATACCACGACCCAGGCACTCCTCACGCATACCTTTCATAGCATGAGCGGTCATTGCAATAATGGGAATATGCGTACCGTTTTGTTGTTCCTGCTCGCGGATGAGCTGGGTCGCTTCATTTCCGTTCATCCCTGGCATATCAATATCCATCAGAATCGCATCGAATTGTTCATTCTGCCAGCATTGCACGGCCTCGAAGCCATTGTTCGCCACAGTGACAGTATGACCCGATTTTTCCAGTATGCGGATCGCCAGTACTTGATTCACTGCGTTGTCTTCTGCCAATAACAACTTCAGCTTGCGACGCGATTCCCGCAGTGAATGACGAGTGATAAGCTGAGCCGTTTGTGACTTTGGCTCACCTAACGCGATCATGATTGCATTGAGTAAATCAGAATGTGATACAGGTTTCGTCAGATAGCCAGAGATGCCTAATTCTTTGCATCTTGCTGCATGTCCGCGCTGCCCTTCTGACGTTAGCATCATTACCATTGCTCCAACATGTTGCGGCTGTCGGCAAATGTGGTCAGCCAGCTCAAAACCATCCATATCCGGCATTTGTAAATCAAGTATTGCAAGTGAGTAAGGCTGACCAAAATTTGCTGCGCGTTGCATTTCGATCAACGCTCCCTCTCCACTGCTTACTTCAGTTGGCAACATCCCCCAGCTACTCAACATATTGTGTAGTAATTCACGATTGGTAGCGTTGTCATCCACCACTAAAACATGCATACCGGCAATTCGTCCGAAACGTTGATATTGATTATGGACAGCCTCAGGATTTACCGGTATGTCAATAGTGAAATGAAATGTACTTCCCTTACCCACCTCGCTATCCAAGTCAATCTTCCCTCCCATCAGCCCAATTATCTGCGCTGAAATGGTCAGCCCGAGACCAGTTCCACCATACTTACGAGTGGTTGAAGTATCTGCCTGCGAGAATGAATTAAATATGGTTTGGAATTTTTCGAGGGGTATGCCTATACCCGTGTCACGTACGCAGAAATTCAGTCTGGCGCTCGTTTGCTGTACATCATCTGCAAGGCGAACGGACATTTCAACTTCGCCAAATTCCGTGAATTTTATAGCATTACTCACTAAGTTAACGATAACCTGACGCAAACGGCCAGGGTCGCCAAACACGCGATCTGGCACATCGGTGGCAATATTCAGTATCAGTTCTAAATTCTTTTGGTGCGCACGTACAGCTAACAGCTTTATC
This sequence comes from Betaproteobacteria bacterium, assembly GCA_021413765.1. Lineage (GTDB taxonomy): Bacteria > Pseudomonadota > Gammaproteobacteria > Burkholderiales > Gallionellaceae > Nitrotoga. The sequence goes on along the minus strand of JAIOPT010000037.1, from coordinate 21,878 downwards.
GTATCGCGCAACATGTGCTCCAATGAAAACTCTACCTTCTCAATTTCCATCTTGCCCGACTCGATCTTAGAGAAATCCAAGATATCGTTAACGATGCTGAGTAGTGAGTCAGCGGAAATTTTTACCAAATTCAGATATTCACGTTGCTCAGGGCTTAATTCCGTGTCCAGCGCCAATCCGGTCATGCCGATAATACCGTTCATTGGCGTACGTATCTCGTGGCTCATATTGGCCAAAAAATCGCTTTTGATCTTGCTCGCTTGTTCCGCGATTGCTTTCGACTGACGCAACGCATTTTCTACCTGTTTGCGTTGGGTAGCGTCGCGCACAGTAGCTTGCAGAACCGGCCTGTCGTTTAATATCATGACATTGAGCAGAACATCTGCGTCAAAAGTGTTGCCATTGTCCGCGCGCTTATGCACCCATTCGAAACGGTTGCTGCTCTCTCTCATCGCTATTGCAATCTGCTTGTTTGCTAGTTCCATCGAATCTAAGCCGCCAGGTTGCTTTTCAGGCGAGAAATCTGCTGGATGCCGTGAGCAAAAATATTCCCGTGATTCGCATCCAAACATCTGCAACGTTGCCAAGTTGCAATCAAAAAATCCTTTTTCGTCCAACAACATCACTGCGTCGCTAGTCGAATCATACAATGTACGCAACTTAGTCTCAGACTTATGTAGCGCCTCTTCTGCCCGTTTTTTATCTGTTACGTTGGCGCAGGTACCGGTCAAGCGCACTGCACGTCCTGTCTTGTCACGCTCAACTACCATGCCACGCGTATATACCCATAGCCACTCGTTATTTCGGCATTTTATTCGGCATTCAACTGAATAATAAGGTGACAACCCTTTAAGGACAGGCACCCACAGCATTTGTACTTGTTCGCGGTCTTCTGGATGAATATCATTGAATAGGCTCTCCAACGTCATTAGTTTTTCTTCTGGCGCCTCACCTAACATTTCCGCCCATTTGCTGCTTAGATAAATGTGGTTGCTGGTAATATCGATGTCCCACAATGCTAAATTGGAGCCCTCTAATGCAAGATTCAGTCGCTCTTGAATCTGGCTAATACAAAGCTCATTTTTTTTTCGCTCAGTGATATCCTGGAATGCCACTACGATAGAGTCGATCACTCCGCTGCGCATAAACACCTGAGAGGAAACCTCAACTGGAAACACTGTGCCATTCTTGCGCACAAAAACCTGATCGTCGAGGCGTACACCTCCTTTTACTTTCGCCCCCGATATGATAGGGCAATCGCACTCTAATAACGGATGTCCATCTGCTGTCTGTTTGTGAATTGTGTCATGCATAGGCATATTTATGAATTCCGTGCGCGACCATCCTAATAAACGCTCAGCTTCGGAGTTCATGTAGATGCATCGCCCATTTGTATCCTGCACAAGCAAACCTTCATCCAGTGTTTCGCTGATGTGCTCGTAAAATGCTCGCTGCTCTTTTATTTGAATCTCTATTGCCTTACGTGCAGTAATGTCTGTACGGATAGAGATATATCGTAATGGCCTTCCCTGGTCATTCAATAATGGAACGATAGTGGAGTCCACCCAGTAGTAAACACCATCTTTGCGACGGTTTTTTACTTCACCTTGCCAAATTTGGCCAAGACTGATGACTTTCCACATTTCCGTGAAGAATGAGTGTGGATGGTGGCCGGAATTCAAGATACGATGATCTTGTCCTAACAATTCCTCGCGATCGTACAGACTAAGCTCACAAAATTTATTGTTGGCATAGGTAATTTTTCCGCTTGGATCTGCCATACTCACGATGGCATGCTGATCCAAAGCATATTTTTGGAACTCCAGCTCACTCAGTGTTTCTCTTAAGCTGTCATAGGCTAGTCGTAAATTATTTTCCGTTTCCTGATGCAAGCTAATATCTTGAAACGATACTAGCGCCCCAATAAATTTGCCTCCCTGAATGATAGGACGCGATAAATATTTCACCGGAATAAAGCTGCCATCACGTCCGATATAATGACCATTGCCATTAATGGATTTACCACTCCGAATCACTATAAATTGTGGACAATGTTCAGCAGGGAATGATGATCCATCTGGGAGATGATGTTGCACTATCTCATTAATTGGGCGTCCGATAAGCTCTTGCTCACTCCTACCCAAAATTTTCTCGGCAGCAGCATTCATGAAAGTAAGTTGCCCCTGCATATCGGTAGCGTATACACCATCACTCAAAGTATTGAGCAAAGTTCGCGTTATTTCAGCATTCTGAACACGCATATGCTCATTCACCGCATTTAACTCGGCGGTATTTATACATAGGGCGTTCTGCAGCAAGCGTTGCTCTCTGTCCACCTCATGATAATAGCTATCAATGATCTCTAAAAATGCTCCCATCATTTCATTAGGCTGATAGTCTTTTCCTAGATGGCGCTGTAGCTGACGTTTAAGTAAACGATGCATGAGGATAGTCTATTCGTAAATAGTAGTCAGAGTCATTGTCTGGTTGTGTAATTGGCACTGCATGACATCACTGAAAGGTGCAAGTTCGCCGTAAGAGTAGAAACCGGTAATAAAAGTTTCAGCGCCCAGCTTTTCTTGTACGATATCCAGCTCATCTTCAGTTATCTGCCCCATCACCAGGCGCCGTCCGAGACAGCTCACCAACAGACACAATCCAGCAGCATTATGACTGGCAGGTTGTGCCGCTTCAGCTGCCAATCCGGCACTGTCGACCAAGCTATCAAAATTGGCGTGCATCAGTTTGCAAAGATGGCCTTGAGGCGTATCACCAGCAAAAGTTAAGCTATGTGTAACTTCGTCTACTGCCAATAAAGTGCGTATCACTGCCTTGTTCCCTGTGCTCGCCTGAATGCTTAAGGGGAATCGCAAGCCACTGGCGGGAAGATCTTTTGCCTGCTCACCCAGATATCTTTTATACAGATCCAGTGCTGGCTGACCATCAATTTCATACACCACATTTCCTTCCGACTTAGTGATGATTCGCTCGGCACCAAATTCTTCACAGCCGGCAAAACATCCACTTTTGATGGTAACGTCGCCATAGAAACCTAAGGCAGCAATGAGCCCAGTTTTGGCAGGTGCATCCGCCATCACCCAGGTTTTCCCGAACCGTTCACCATCGCCTGCCAGGCCGCCGGTGGCCGGTATGCCTGCTTGGTTCAGTCCATTTGCTAGCTCGCTGCCATTCACTAGCAGGCCATCAGAAAGAACTATCACATGGCGCAATTCAGGGCCACCCAGCTTAGCCATCAAGCGCATCCCCACCTCCTGCGCATTTTTGCCAGGTTCAACATCAACTGATGTAAGTAAAACCTTGGAATGATTTAGCTTGACTGCCGTCGCCACTATGTCCCCATCACTAATTTCTACGCCCAAGACATTACCGGAAGACGAACAACCAATAAGATGAGCTTGGGGGAACATCTCATGTAGCTGGGCATAGCAAGCCTCAGTCTGAAAAAAGGCATTGTCGGCAAAGACTAATACCATATCAGCAACTATTAACAATCCTGGAGTGTTCACCCATCCAGATTTTTCAGACCATCGGATTTGACTGATTTGCATGTCACCTGTTTCCAATTATGTTTTCATTTCCGGACCAAACCCCTCTTCGAACCAAAGCTCACTTTTTAAATGCTGGTTTATTGATCGTCAACAAATGAATTTTTGATCCTCAATACTTCATCAAAATCAGAGAAAAATGCATTGACGCAGGTCATATCGAAATGCTGGCCAGCAGAATTGCAAATCAATTGTTTAGCCCGTTCAATGGTCCAAGCTTTTTTATACGGACGTTCAGAAGTCAATGCATCGAAAACGTCGGCGACCGCCACAATGCGTCCATACAATGGGATATCATTGCCGGATAAGCCATTTGGATAACCACTGCCATCGAATTTTTCGTGATGTGAAAGGGCTATGGTCGCAGCAGCTTTAAGCATCTGCGAATTGCCAGTGCTGAGCACCTCAAAACCGATTACCGGATGCTGCTTCATGATGGTGAACTCTTCAACAGTCAACTTGCCTGGTTTGAGCAGGATTGAATCGGGAATACCTACCTTTCCAATGTCATGCATTGGTGCAGCTTCCAGTAGCAACTCCTGCTGATCTAGAGTCAGTCCAAGAACACGGGCAATGTGTTTTGAATAATGCGCCATGCGTAGTATGTGAGCCCCTGTCTCTGGGTCGCGGTACTCCGCCGCACGAGATAGACAAAAAATAGTTTCACGTTCACGCGCCAGTATCTCGGTCGTGGCTTTGTGTACTTCTTCTGCTAACCATTCGGCGCGATCGGTGATGCGTTTGTGGCTTTTTCGTAGTTCAAGCATGTTTTTGGTACGCGCCATAAACTCGATATTATCTAGTGGCTTAATAAGAAAATCGGTTATCCCACTATTGAGCGCATCATGCCGCACACTGATCTCATCATTGGCTGTAACCATCAGGATTGGAATTACTTCATAGTTCTCAAGGCTGCGAAACTCTCGGGTGAATTGGATGCCATCCATCTCCGGCATCATATAGTCGACCACGACAAGATCCGGCTCGTTGCACCTACACCAGTCAATTGCCAGAAGTGGGTTGGTAAAAGCAACGGATTCACATCCCGGAATTTTTCTGATGAGATGCTGCAATATCGTAATGTTTATCTGTACATCATCAATGATCAAAATTCGCATAAACCCTCTTCGATTTAATCACTTAAACTGGTTCAAACCCAGATTGCACACTTGAACAGCAATATATTGAAAAATAAATAAATTCATAATTGATGCTATTAGAAATCTTATTAATTTAAATGGGCTCGCGCTCCCATTGGGACAGTGAGGGCTAATTAATGTGGAACACTAAACTATAAAGCCGGCTATTTAATAGTACGATTCGGTCATGCCCGCGAAGGCCCTAATACGAATGTTCTGATCAATTTATTTGATGGCCGACTATATAGGGCCTACTTCAAAGTTCCCTAGGTAAAATAGGCCGCTTGAAACAGTTCGAGCGGTTAAATTAATAACGGCAAAAAAACCTTTAACTTTAAAGTATGAAATAAATTAGGCTATGCCATCATTTTTCCGGCAGGTGGTCGACGCAGTGGAGGGCAGGGGCACGGTGCTGAAGGGAAATTTCCGGTTGAGGTTGAGATCCGTGGTCGGCGTGCCTGTTATATCGCTATACAACAGGTCTCCTCCGTGCAAAAGAAGCCTTTGTCACCTTACGACCGACCAGCCAACGGGTGAGTAGTGATACTCAGGCTTCGTTAGTGTGGAGATCGGCACGTCTCTACGCCGCATGAGTGACTCTGCATGAAAAAAACGGAAAATGGCACCTTGGGTGTATATCTACAACAGCAACTTCAAGGCATTTCTGATGGGAACCTATCACGAGCTATCATCAAAGTATCTGCAAGGTATCTCAATAAGTGCAGTTATCGATTCAGTTGGTGTGCGTGGGAAGTGAAATTGTCATCACGCCTCCTCAACGCCTGCCTGATGTATACGCAGGTCAAATTGAAAAAAGGTTTAGAGGCATATTAAAGTTTGCTAACTTATAATTTGTTCATATAAACGCCAAGTACCTCCGCCTGCATGCTTGGCCTCATACATGGCTGAGTCGGCCTGATTTAGCACTACATCGACATTGCTGTCAGGTTCATGATAGAGAGATATGCCTACACTGGCAGTTGAGTAATACTTGTGGGCATTCAATGCATATGGCCTTCCTAGTGCTGCGATGATTTTATCGGCAGCGCTTCTAACCTTCTCAATAGATATCCCTGCATCCATGCCTATGTTTTCTAGCATGATGCAAAACTCGTCTCCACCAATCCGTGCAATTGTGTCTTCGGTGCGAACACAATCTTTCAATCGATTTGCGACTTCGCACAGAAATTTATCACCATATTGGTGACCCATACTGTCGTTTAGGGATTTGAATTTGTCCATGTCAAGATAGAGTAATGCACCATACATGCCGTTGCGATTGCTCTCTGCCAATGATTGCTCAAGTCGATTTAACAATTGACGCCTGTTGGCAAGGTGCGTTAGCGGATCAAGGAAAGCCAAGTCCCGAATCGCACCTTCTGCTTTTTGCAGCACAATCATCAACCCGGCAATTACAATGCAAATCAATATCAGCAGCGGAAATAAAATCCAATACACCAGCTTGGCATCATTTTTTGCTTCAACATCTGCTCGATTGGCCTCTTCAATTACACGCTGTAATAATTTTTCAATTTTGTTCTGTAAGGGCTTAAATGATTCATGGTAGAAGCGGACAACGGATTCATTGCTGCTATCTAGGTGATAGGTAGCCTGGTCAATCAATTGACGGGAGGATTTGTCATACTGCTGCCATTGCTTTAAAACATCTTCAAATTCAGCACGCATCTGCGGGTTCTGCTCTTTGGCAAGAATTAACTCAGCTTGGTGTTGAATGGAGACCTCGGCATCTTTGAAAACTTGTTTCGTTTCCACAAGCAATGGATCAAGCATAATAGTAGAAAGTGCTGCGGACTTGATTTCCATCAAAGCGCGAGCAAGCATTTCCTTCTTATTTGTTTCATCCTGGGATAAACGCAATTCAGACATCCCCAATATCATGATGACCAAAAAGATCGCCAAGATCGATATCGCGCTGTAAGTTAGCAACCGCATGCGGTTTTTCATGCCAAAGTTCCCCAATAGCCAATTTTATTTGCCCAACGGGTTTTAACATATCACACATACCCTGAATCAGGGTTGATATCCTTCAGAAGTCATCAAATTGATCCAGAGTTTGGTGAAGACAATTAGTACCATGCCTACATGCTGTCCGCAAAATTACTTTGACTGCTGAGTGCTTTATTTCAGCCGGTCAAAACATAGGCAATCAGCTTGCTAGAATAGGCCACTATTCTCAGTAAACCATATTCACAACGGCCAGCACAATTCCCCCGAACATACATCCGAAAAATACCAGCCGGTCTGGGTCAATTTTGATTTCTTTACACATGGGTTTCTCCTTATTGAATTAATTTGGATGAACCCATGATAGTGGGGTCAGTAGCTCATGGCGTGAGCTACTGAAATAAATTTCAGATTTTATATTGCGCCAAAGCAGATTCAAGCAATTTGCTGACGCTACCTCTCAATGCCTTAGGTGCTATAACTTCGACTTCAGTGCCGTGCTTGAGTATGTCCATCAATAGTTCGCGGTCATCGGAATAGGGCACTTCCAGGCAATAATATCCATCTTTGTCAAAACGAGATTTTTGCTCGGGATGCCATTGTTCAGTGGAAACCCATCGTGCCCGCTCTGGGGTAAACCTAAGCTTTGCCCAAGCTACTTTTGTGCCTGAGAATATGCCGTAGCCCTTTTCGAAGTATTTCTTCAGTTCATGCTGCGACAATTCAATTGCGGGTGCCTCTACCAATTCCGCATGACGGATGGCATCAATTGAAAAACTGCGGATTCCTTCTCTCAGATGGCACCATGCATCGACGTACCAGTTATCCCGATAGAATAGAAGTTGCTGGGGTGAAATAGTGCGGGTGTTTTCTTGCCCGTTCTGGCGATTGAAGTGGGTGATCTTCAATTGTTTCCGTTGCAGTGTTGCCGTGGCGATGGTTTCAAAACATTCAAGTGGCAAGGCACGTCTGCTGGCGTGCTCCAACTTGATGCGTTTTTCCACTTCTTCAACGCTATGGTCAGCGCTGCCAAGCAAGGCTTTAAGGCGGGTCTGCAAGGGTGCGATATGGTTGCTTAACAATCCATTGCCAAGATTGGCGAGCAAGTGTTGCATTGTCAGCAGGGCATGCACTTCTGATGCACTGAACCACATTCCGGGCAACGTTGAGGCGCTGTCATTTGGATGGGTTGTTACATACCGATACCCCTTGGCGTCCCGATCCCACTCGATGGGCATGTTCATGCGGTCACGCAGGTAATCCAGATCACGTTTGAAAGTGGCCTGCGAAATTCCAAGCGCTTCCAGAAAGATAGAAATTGGTACTACCCGACGTGAAATCAGCAGTTGTTCAATTTTGTAAAATCGTTCTGTCCGATCCATATGTTTTTTACATGACGTTAAGAGACAGGATGGTAGCTCATCTAATAGCCATCACTCCGCCTGATTCAGTCAAGAAACCTCCGAGCCGCAATTGCGTAAGTGGTCTCGGCGTAACGCACGTAGTCTTCGTCGATCATGCCACCATGCACAATGGTAAAATCGGTGCGCCATTCGTCCCACCACAGATGCGCCCACAAGTGCATCGAATACATGCCCGAGAAATCCTCATCAAGTCCTTCCAACAGAGTGCGCACTCCGACCGGGTCGGCGCCGTGCCGGTGGAAGCAGCGTTTGGGCAGCACGCGCACGGTATCCGGTCTCTGTTGCCGCACTTGCGTCGCTTCTTGGCAGGAGTGACGACTCCAGGTGCCGTCGAATACCAGATACATGTTCTCCAGCCAGCGCGCTAAATAGGCTGATTCCGGCCGCGCCAGCATCAACGCGTTGCACAGCGATCGTTTCATCGAATTGCGCTCTTCCAACTCGTCCTGCTCCGCGCCGATGACAAACTGCTCGCGGTAAAACTCGTCCGGCATCGGCTGCAGGAACAGTGTATCCATGTCGGCATATACCCCGCCCCAAGTCTGCAGCGCTTTCATGCGGATGAAGTCTGATTCGTGAGCGTAGTCTAGGTTGCGCTGGCGGATGATGCGTCCCTCAGGCGTGTTGGCATATCGGGAACTATCACGAACGAATGGCTCCGGATCGACATGATGCAGCACCAAGTGCGGCCGGATGCGGTCCCACCAATACCCCCAAGGTTCATTGAGGTAGTGAAAGTGGATTGTCTCAGGCTGATTGACCTGACGGCATGATTCCAGGCACAGGTAGTGCAACAGGTGAAACGGCTCATCCTGCGGTCTCAGCCCGAACACAAAATGGAAGATGCGCGGTATCTCAGTCATCCAGACTCTCCAGTAAATGTTCGGTCACTCGCCGCATCGACAGCCTCTGGCGCAGCGTTTCAGCGGCCTGCGTAGCGTGCGCCATGGCCGCTGGCAGATCGCGGTGCAGACCGCGCATCAATTCGGCAGCATGCGCCAGGTCGGCCTGCGCCCATCGCTGAGTAGCAAGGTAACTTGCCTGTTGCGGCCATGGCGTTACTTGTATCAGACGGTGGTTTACAAGCCACGGCCAATCATTGCCAAGGTAGTCGAGCTGACCGCCCCATCCGGTCATCAGTACCGGGCGGCCGCGCGCCAGCGCCTCACAGCCGCCCATGCCCCAGCCTTCGCCGCGTGTCAGTGAAACAAACACATCTCCTGCACAGTGCAGATTCTCGATCTGCTCGCCGGACAGGTTGTCCCCAATCACGCGGATCGGCGGCAGGCAGGCCATGCGCCCGCGCGCGGCGCGTTGGAGCCATTTCGCAAGTAAATCCGCGACCGGCTCGACAGTATAAGACGGCGGTGCACCGATACCCCGTGGCGAGGGCTTGAGTAATAGCAGGACATCGTCTGCGTCAGAGAACGCGCTTGCAAAGGCGCTCAATAGATCATAGGTGCCCTTGCGCGGCTCCCAAGTGTTGATCGAATAAAACACCGTGGTATGCGGACCAATGCCAAGCTCGGCACGTATTCGTCGGCGCCGTTCGTCCGACATCGGTGGCGGTATTTCGCGCTGCATGTGTGGCACCACGCGCACTGGTGCCACAACACCACAACGCTCGCTCACCTCGCGGTTCATGCTGCTGGGTACCAGCACGCGTTCAGCCAGATTGAGCAGCGAGGGCCAGTGTGGCGGCAAACGATCGGATTCCCACGCAGTAAAGCCGATATTGCGCCGTCCGGGTTCGAAATACACCGGCCAGTATTCCGGCGTCAGATGCACCAGTACCGTGTCGTAATCACAAGGTTTGCAACAGTGCTCAACAAGCTGCTGCAGGTCGGCATGCGCCTGATCATTCGACAATGCTGGAAAAAAGTTGAGTGCATCAATGCCAAGATCCGCGCGCCAGGGTATGTAGCCATCAGGCCCGGAACACAGTGGCACCCATTCAACCGGCACCTGCTGTGCCACCAAGCCGCGCAGATAATCTAGCGCTGACAGCGCGTAACCCGATGTGCCCGACCAAGAAATTAGTTTTATGCCGCGCATCAGACCTCCAGCCCCAAGTGAACGCGCGTCCAGCGGCCCAAGTCCTGCGCGGCTAAATACCGGCGGGCGGTCGCGCGAGCCTCTTCGGAGATGGATTGCATGAGAGTCGCATCCTCGCGCAGAAGCGCAATACGCTCGCAGATTGCTGCCTCGTCTCCGGCGGCGACTAGAAAGCCATTGCGACCGTCGATGATCAACTCGGCGCCCGGCAACCCATCCGCACAAATCAGCGGACAACCCGCTGCCAGCGCGCTGGCAACAAAGCCAAGCGCTGCTTCACCACTTGCCAGCGGTGCGCGTCGAAGCACCAGGCAGTCGATGTTGGCGAGAAAATCTTCCTGCGACGCATCGAAGCCCTGTAATTGCAGCCCCGACGGTAGCGTTGATGGCGGAAAATGACGCAGCAGTGGCGTGCCACCATGCACGTTTACCGACAGGCTGTCGGCCAGCAGGCGGCGGATCAGCACTGCATCAAGCGGATGCAGGCCATCGACTTCGCACCTACCGCGCAGCCCGACCCGGAAAGTGTTTTCGGGCGCCGGGCGCACAATCTCGAATGCAGCGGGTGGCAGCGTTGGCCGCAAAACAAGCCCAGGGAGGCCGATCTGTCGCGCAGTGGTATCGTCGGGATAAACGAGGCCAATAATGCCGGGCACTGCATGAGCGATTTCGAACAGTATGGTTGGACAATCTCGGGTAACTCGAATTAGTACCTGTGCCCGCGGTTGCGAATCCAGGAGTGGCGGCAGAACCTCAGGCACCCCGTCGATCACTAACATGCCACCTTGCTCCGGCCACGTTGAAAGTGCGACATCCGGCAGTGTCTCTAGTTTGCCCTGCAAGAAATGTAGCCCGCCCCGCCAACCATTGAAATCATCCTCGACCAGAGGAAAAATATCGCTGCAGCGCAACACCAGTATGGTCTGTGCGGCCTCCAACGCAAGGCGCACGCCATCGGATGGCAAAAGGCGCCCCGAAGCATGTAGCGCTTCGCGCAGTAGTTGCGCTTCGGCGATGCGGCGCCGTCGGTAATTCAATTTGCGATGAAAGCTCGTGATAATGGAATCGGTGGTCGCGGCCAATGCAACATCGGCATAACGCGCAGCCTCATCAAGCGCGCCCTGATCAAAAGCCAGCAGCGCCAGCGCATGATTGACCATCGGCTGGCCCGGCAACAATGCATTGGCCGCTGCCAGAGAATCGCCAGCGGCTGGTAGTTCGCCACGCTGGTAGTGTTCTATACCAGCCACCTGTAGCCGGTCGCATTCCGCCTGCAACAACTGATTTGTAACTCCCAAATTTGGCCGCGCACTGTGGTGGCCGCAACAATGTTTGTAACGTGAACCGCTGCCACAGGAACAGGGTTCATTGCGGCCAATGCGTCCACCGCCCGCCCCACTCTCCGGAAAAGTCTGGCGGCTCTTGATCAGGCGTTTCAGACGGGTGATTTCGGTATCCACTACTTGCGTCTTTATTGACAGCGCTGGGCGTGCTTCTTCCAAGCACGACAGTGCGTCTTCCGGCGAACCTTGTATCTCCCAAAGCCGTGCTAGAGACAGCATGAATTCTGGGCAGCTGCGGTTGTGCGAAACGGCCGATTCATAAAGCCGGCGCGCACTGAAAACATGGCCTTCTGCGAGATAGCTGCGCCCGAGGTGGAATTCAATGTTAGGCTCTTCCGGATAGCGCCACAGCAGCGCCCGCATCGCAGGGCGCAGTTCAGCGCGTTCGCCATCGTGAAAGCGCGCAAGTAGGTCGTGCACCAGCGCAGTGTATTCGCGCCACAGCGCTGAACTACAGGGCTCCCAGCGTTGACGCACGCGTTTTGAGTAGTGTCCGGCACGTGCCTGATCGGCGTTCAAGCCGATGCTGCAGCCGGATGTTCCGGCTTCGATGAAGTAAAACTGTGTCGGCGCTTCAATGCGCTCTATGCGCACATGTGGTGCGAGCTGAAGCCAGAAATCCCAGTCCTCGAAGACTTCCAGGCTCTCATCAAAATGGCAGCCGAGTTCAATCACGCGGCGATGAAACAACACTGAGATTGCCGGGATTAGATTGAAGAACTGGAACATCAGCGGATTGAACGGATTGCACTGTCTTTGGGTAAGGCGGTGATAGCGATCGACCAGCCACAAACTGGCATATACCAGGTCCGGGTGATCCGGCTCGAGTATGCGGCGAACCAGCAGTGCGACGTGTTCCGGATCAAACAGGTCGTCGTCATCCAGAAAACCGATGTATTCCCCAGTGGCTGCTTCGAGGCCGAAATTTGCCGCCGCCGGGCGCTTCAGTGGACGGCGAGCACTCATCAAACGAAAGCGCACATCAGCCGCAATGGATGCCGGCAACGGCGGATGACGCCCGCCGGTGGCATCCACCACCACTACTTCAAGTTGGCGATAGGACTGCGCGGCCAGCGAATTCAGGGCATCCGCCAGACAGCTGCGGCCCATACTGCGCACGATGATCGATACGCGCGGCTCGTTGCACGACGGCGACCATCCGGGGCGCGGCCGCGCCGGGTCGATGAATCGATCTGGCATTGGTACTGGCTGCGGACGCCGATAGGCGGCCAAGCTGCCTCCCTGTTCCAATGCAACAGTGTAATCCAGGATCGGCAATCGGCGACCAAGCAGTTGCAGATAGTCTTCATAGGCATGACGGCCCGCAAACTCACTGGCAGCGTTGTAGATGCCAAGGAAATGCTGGTAGTGGAAAGTATTACCGCCGTGAATGGTATAGCAGTAGAGCTCTGGCGCATTCATCAGCACCACGCGGTGGTCTGTAGTGATCTGCCCGGTGACCACGGTGTCCTCGCCTCGCCGCTGATCAGGATAGGCCGGCACTGCCGTACGCCGCGCCAGCATACTACCTTCCCATATGCGCTCGCCGGACACTGCGATGCGGCGCTCGGCCGGCCACCACAGCGTCCAACGATGCAAGAAGCAAGCTTGCGCCTTGCACGTCTGTAGAGCCGCCACCTGCCAGGCGATACGGCGAGCATCAAACAGGTCATCATCATCCCACTGGCACACCAAGTCGCCGCGCGATTCGGCTAACGCACGGTTGCGCATGCTACCCAGACTTCCTTGGCCTGCCGGCAAAATAATGTGGCGGATCAGCGGATCGTCTAAAACCGCCAGAAACTCCGCCAACTCTGATGCAGGGTTATCATCAATGATTACTAATTCACGCTGCCTGTAGGTTTGGCTGCGAAAACACTCAATGGCATAACGCGCCGGTAACAGTCGGCCACGACTAACCATCAGGCAGGATACCAGCGGCCCATTCGGTGCAGCAGGTGGCGGCACCAGCACAGTATCTTGTGGATTGGAACCTGGCTCAAGCAGTTTCAATAGAAGACGGTTGCCTGATACAGGCCATTGAGCCGGGTAATCGACAGCCGGTGAAAGTGCGCAAGATGCGTTCATTTAAATCTCTAAAAAAGCATCCGCTGCTTGATTTTTTACTGCGGGTTGGTGAACAGCCGAATATTATGGCATATCGCGCTTATCTAAAGCCGTTCCATGACCTGAATATGTATCAGCATCCCGCTACTATGTATTTTCACTGACTTGGCATTCCTGAACGTAATGATTGATGAGGTCATGGCAGTGCAAAAGCTAGAATGAACGGTCATGCATCCCCGCGAAGCGGGAATCAACATGAGTTGAGCGAACTACTATGTAGCGGTTGTGCTGGATCAAAGCGATGAGCCGGTTAAGGAGTTTGACCGATTAACCAACTTTCTTGCTACGATTCGTTATGGAAAGTTTTCCCAATGGACATAATTGTTGTGCATGAGCTTAACGATCAGCATGGAAAGGTTTCACTGATCCGCAGCTTGCATTTGTCCATCGACCGTCAGTGTAGGCAACTTCATTCACGGGATTGCCTTGTACAACACCATTGAATTCCGTTCGTCCCGCAAAGCTCTCTGGACTAGTAAAAATCCCTTCGGAAATTCCATTCCCTTTAAGGACGGAGTTCGCACAAATAAGGTTTATTTTGTAGTCGCCCCCTGTTTGGGTCACATTTTTAATATCACATCCATATTGATTTTGATTCAAAAAAGTAGGAATTTTTTGATTCGCCATTTCCTGGGTAATGCAAACCTGAGATGTTGCTGCACCATTATTAATCTTGGGCATGTCAATTCCATATTGTTTAGCCAAGTTCGTCAAATTTTTATGCATAGAATCTCCTGAACGTAATTGATAACTTATGGCCCAATGTGAGTCAGTCTAAGTAGGAACATATTATAGGCTTTGATCATATTGGCTGGATATGATCTTTCGGCGAGCCAGAAGAAATGAAGTAGTAACAATTTCTCCATTTATAAATATTTCTGAATAGTAGGTGGTAGTTGCGTTTGTCACTATATCAGTGAGCTATATTGTTGACGGTATCCCAAAAAAAATCTACATTGACCAAGCCAAATACGAAACGTTAACTATACCGAGGGAGCACCATGCCCACCAGCATCAAATCAGTTTTGCAAGAAACCCGTGTTTTTCAGCCTGCCAATGCATTCGTTGAGCAGGCTAATATTTCTGGCATGTCAGCTTACCAGGTCCTGTGCGCGGAGGCGGCGCAAAACTATGAAGGGTATTGGGCACGGCTGGCACGCGAGCATATCGTATGGCAGAAACCTTTCAATACGGTTTTGGATGAGAGTCGCGCGCCATTTTTCGAGTGGTTTGCGGATGGCGAATTGAATGTTTCTTATAATTGCCTGGATAAGCACCTAGCGACGCAACCTGAAAAAACCGCGCTGATTTTTGAGGCGGACGACAGCCAAGTGACCAGGATTTCCTACCGCGAGTTACACGCTCGAGTGTGCCAATTTGCCAATGCGCTAAAGTCTCGCAATATTCAAAAGGGCGATCGTGTAGTTATCTATATGCCCATGAGCATTGAGGTAGTTGTAGCGATGCAGGCATGCGCGCGCATTGGAGCAATCCATTCGGTCGTTTTTGGCGGTTTCTCTTCCAAAAGTCTGAATGAGCGTATCGAAAATGCGCAGGCGTGTGCCGTCATTACCGCCGATGCGCAAATTCGCGGTGGCAAGATGATGCCACTCAAACCCGCCGTGGATGAGGCGTTAAACATGGGCGGTTGCGATGCAGTGCACAGCGTCATTGTATATAAACGCGCGGGTAATGATGTGCAGTGGAATGCGAAACATGACCTGTGGTGGCATGATGTGATCGCCGATCTCTCATCCACATGCGAACCGGAATGGGTGGGCGCGGAACATCCTTTATTCATTTTATATACCTCAGGTTCTACCGGAAAACCCAAAGGGGTACAGCATTCCAGCGGCGGCTATCTGCTCGGCACTATGGTTTCCATGCAATGGGTATTTGACTATAAGCCTACTGATGTTTTTTGGTGTACTGCTGACGTGGGTTGGGTGACTGGCCACAGCTATGTGACATACGGCCCGCTGGCGATGGGTGCGACACAAGTGATATTTGAGGGCGTGCCTACTTGGCCCGATGCCGGGCGCTTCTGGAAGATGATTCAGGATCATCAAGTCACCACTTTCTACACTGCGCCTACCGCCATTCGCTCGCTGATTAAATTAGGTGGCGAATTGCCCAAGCAATACAACCTTTCCAGTCTGCGTCTGCTCGGTAGCGTAGGTGAGCCGATCAACCCGGAAGCATGGATGTGGTATTACACCATGGTCGGCCAGTCGCGCTGTCCCATTGTGGACACCTGGTGGCAGACAGAAACCGGCTGCCACATGATTGCACCTCTGCCAGGAGCAATGGCAACCAAACCTGGTTCCTGCACCCTGCCGTTGCCCGGCATAATGGCCACCATCGTCAACGAAGCAGGTGACGAAGTGCATGACCAACATGGGGGGTTTCTCGTCATCAAGCGTTCTTTCCCGTCTCAAATTCGTACCATATGGGGCGATGATGAGCGCTATCGCACAGGCTATTTCCCAGAAGAAATGAAAGGCGCTTACCTGGCGGGTGATTCAGCACACCGCAACGAGGACGGTTATTTCTGGATCATGGGACGCATTGACGACGTACTGAAAGTATCCGGCCATCGTTTGGGAACTATGGAAATAGAATCTGCGCTGGCATCCAATCCGCTGGTAGCGGAAGCCGCTGTAGTTGGAAAGCCGCATGATATAAAAGGGGAGGCCATAGTGGCATTTGTGGTGTTGAAAGGCTCGCGGCCGGAAGATGCCGCGACCGCAAAACTAATTTCGGAAAATCTGCGTAACTGGGTCAGCAAGGAACTCGGCCCAATCGCCAAGCCGGACGAAATTCGCTTCGGTGACAACCTGCCCAAAACGCGCTCCGGCAAAATCATGCGTCGTCTGTTGCGCGCCATTGCCAAAGGCGAAGAAATAACGCAGGACATTTCGACGCTGGAAAACCCGGCGATTCTTGAACAATTAAAAAACGTAATTAAATAAGCCAGGAATTGTGGTCAGCAATGCAATGGGTTTTAGCTCATTTGGCGCGGCTAAGCTTGTCAAAATATAGTGCTGCACGTGCCATGCGTTCCATGGCATGCACCGAAAGTGTGGCGCCGGAAATACCGTCAATTTGCCGATCAAGACTGTTTCCACTGCTTAGCGAAACACCAGTAAATTGCTTCAAAAAAGCTGGGAAGCGCACTTCCATCCCCCTATGTTCACGGTAAATCAATACCTTGGCCTGTTCGATTCGCCCTTCTTTTACAACAAATCCTGCGGTAATTGGATCGGTTTTGCCGATCTCTTCCAGAATCCATAACGTTCGCGCACCCTCACTCCAATATCGCTGACGCAACTGTCTGGGTGCATGGCCAAGGATGCGTGTAACCTCGGACTGCATATCCGTAGTCAACAATAGCAATTTTACTTTCGGCTTTACCTTGAAGATTTCATCAATGAATTCTTCCGGCTGTTGGTAAACGTGCTCTTCGGCTTGTGCCAAGCATGGCAACAACATGAGCAAGAATGCGATAAAAAAAGTCAGGGGAGGGATGGAAAATTTTGGCATATTGATTGATCAACTTTTCTATTAAAATTATATTTCAGCGACTGTGCCAGGCAGCATGCAGATCGGCAACAAACGATAAAAGTACGCCCCAGGTTTGCGTCAAGTTACGGAAATGGCGCATCACTTATGCTCCAGGAGGTCTGTGAATAATATCAAAAGTTCAGTATTCCTAGGAAATCCTTCATTTATGATTGATTGAGATACATTGACTGGAAGCAGTTGCTGCTTATTACCAAAATGAGTAAGCAATATGGTCAACGGCCAAGCAGTTATGCATTTAATTCACTGAGGTAAACCTAACGCGGGCAATGATTAATGGATATGCAAGAACGCAAATATAAAATCAAAGAAACCTTTAATGATGCGGCAGAAGGCTATGACAAGCCTGCATTGCGGTTTTTTTCAGCGGCGGCAGAACATTTGGCGAGCAGCATGAGGTTTGCAGGAAATGAACATGCCTTAGATGTAGCCGCTGGCACAGGTTCGGTTGCGCTGGCTTGTGCACAACGGCTGGGCACAGGGCATGTAACGGCCATTGATTTATCCGACGGAATGTTGGCGAAAGCCAAGGTCAAAGCTCAGGAACAGCAGTTAACCAATCTCGATTTTCTGTGCCTGGATATAGAGGCCTCGAATTTAACTGCCGACTCATTCGATGCCGCTTGCTGCGGTTTTGGCATATTCTTCCTTCCTGATATGGAGCTCGGATTCAAGGCCATCGCCAAACTTGTTAAACCCGGTGGCGCAATTGGAATTTCAAGTTTTACGGGCGCGGTTATGGAACCCCTTTCGCAAAAATTTATCGAGCGCATTCTGACGTATGGGGTAGCTATGCCGTCCCTATCCTGGAAACGACTGGATAGTGTAGAGAAAATCCGCACTTTGTATCAATCAGCGGGACTTGAACGACTGCATACGCAAACATATCAGGTTGGATACCATCTTGCCGGGTTTGAAGATTGGTGGGATATTTTATGGTATAGCGGCTTCCGAGGCTTATTGAGTCAGCTTTCTTCCTCTGATTTAGTACGCTTCCGCCAAGCACATCAGGAAGAAATTGAATTACTTGTCGACGAACAAGGAATTTGGCTGAATGTTGATATTATTATCAGCGTGGGCTATAGGCCCGTATAGATGAATACCCCGCAGTTACCCAACTACACTCACGCAACCGCCAAGCCTGGCAACTTGAGTCAACACATTTCCCCTCTCCCAAAAGATTCATTCATGGACTCATTGCGCGACCCTGCTGTTCGCGATCTCGCATGGGTTATCGGTTCACCGGGATTGCTGGATGAAACTTGGGCCGCTTATGCCGGACGCGTGGTGGACGATGCCTGGTGTCGCACTCAATTAAAAGCATGTGCCCAGTGGCTGGCTGCATTGGATACTGAGCCGCGCAGCCTGCATGATTTTATTGCCCAACGTCCAACCCGCCGCCTTGGCCAATATTTTGAATCGCTCATTGCATTTTTGTTAGCACACATACCTGATACACAAATTATCGCCACCAATTTACAGGTGAAAAATGCGCAACGCACCTTGGGTGAATATGACTTCTTGTTTCGTGATGCCGATGGAAATATTTGTCATTGGGAAACTGCCGTAAAGTTCTACCTTCAAGCTGAACCGCTGTCCGAGCAGCGTGCATTCATCGGCCGTGCGGTGCGCGACCGACTTGATATTAAATTGGATCGCGTATTCCAACACCAACTTCAATTAGGCCACACACCCGCTGGGCGAGCAGCACTGCCAAAAGGGGCAGTGCTGAAGAAAACACAGGCCTATATCAAAGGATATTTGTTTTATCCTGCAACCCACGCAGGAAAGTATTTCATTCCCATCACCTCCGTCCCCGGCGTATCTGACAACCATTTGTCCGGCTGGTGGATACGTCACCCGGTGGGTTCACTACCGCAAACAACACCGGATAGCTACTGGACTATATTGCCACGCATACGCTTTCTGGCTCCGGTACGTTTGGATGCGGGAGCCAGTGTGATGCAGCAGACTGAGATATGCGCTGCACTCGATGCGCATTTCGCGGTTTCCGACGAGTCTGTGCACGTGGTCGAACTCCAGCGCGATATTGATAATAGTTGGCGTGAAGCGACACGCGGATTTGTAATGTGCAGTAAATGGCCGGCTATCAATACTTGAGGTACGCTAAGAAAATGGAGCGGGCAAAGATCAAACGGGGGCTGGTAGAAGGTGAGTTTGCCGTTGGCGCCATGAGTGATTGTGTTGCTGTTGATTACGACGTGCTGATGGTGCCATTACCCAGTCCTCTCAAGACCTGGTATCAGTACTTCGCTACCCATATCTGCATTTCATTCCGCACATCCTTTCGTGCAGCTTATTGTCGCAGCTAAAGCTGACCGGCTAAAACCGATGGTTTAAATCTTACGATTGATAATTAGCCAATTGGATGCAAACCCTGCGCGCTGCCACATACAGCATCCGTAACCAAACGCCGGTTGAAAGTCGCCAGTTGCCCTTTGTGGGCACATGCCAGCGCCAGTAAAATTGCTATCAGTCACTTGGCCGGAACTAAGTAGGCGCTCCGTGTCTATCCTCTCGGTGTCCAGCAGGCTGATCTGGTCTGGCCAAAACACATAACCGGGGAGTGCTCGCAAGCCCTTAATCAACTGTGCCACCTCCGCTGGAGTGCCTGGTGAATTATGATAGCGGGGATGCCCCACAATGCGCAGCACACCATTCTCCGTCAGTGGGCAGGTTGCCCATGCCCGCTTCCAGTGCGCCGCGAACCACTCACGCGCCGCATCGTGCTGGACATGCGCCGGATCAATCAGCGCGATCAGCACGTTTACATCAAGCAGAAAAACTTTCACGGCAACTCGTCGCGCAACTGATTCACTAATTCCGGTGTAACCGGCGTTGACCCGGCGCGCACAGGCAGCAACGGAACGCCATTACGCGTATTGCCGCTCGGCTGGGAGGGCCGCAGAGCCTGCCGCGTGAGCGCTGAAATAACCTCCCCAACACTCTTGTGTTGCAAGGAGGCCATAGCTTTTGCCGCAGCCAGCACGTCGTCATCAATGGATAATGTAGTCCGCATTATGTATCTCCCAAAGTTTCGCATCAAACATCAAACATCAATCGGATTCTCATTCCAATTGCACAATCAAGCGCAGCAACGTCAATAATCTGTTCCGCTCATTCGGGTAAACAGCGACTTGGCTATCGTCTTTTGGCTGCCTAGTCGAATAGCTAGAGGTGAGTTCTAGCAAAACTGTTACCGTTCGCGGTGAGGTTGATGAACCGATAGTCCTTCGCCAATATACGCCTTCGACACTAGGCCACATGATGGGTTTAGGAACCTACATCAGACAAAAACGGGACGCGAGGGACATTGCGATGAATAACTTCGGGCGCTGACTTTACATCTCATCGGCCTACTGGTCGCGCATTGAGCGCGAGATGGAAAAGTCGCCAAATGACGAACTGATCTGCAAAGTCGCAGAAATTCTTGGTGAGAATCTCGATAAGGCGTTCATTGAAGCCAGTTGTCTCCCGCCAGATATGTGAGAGGACGTGGGCGATATCGTTCGGGTGTATAGCAAGCGCGTGACGGGAGAAAAATGAATGCCGGAGTTGACTCTCGCCCGCCAGTACTGCGACCGGAAACTCCCTAGCTACATCAAATATTTTGAAGTCGAAGGCATGGACGCACTGACTCGCCAGCAGCTAGTTGATGCCAATACCGACGCCCCTCGTTGCCGGTATTGCGCGAGATTAGTAGCCTGAAAATCAACTGTATCCAGTTCGACTTGTGGCTCGATTGTCAACGCTAAGTAGAAATGTCCCTGTCTTCCTTCGACTCATTTTCATTTGAAAGTTTGAAAAAATTGAAGCGGCCATGAATGGGACACGAGTTTGTTATTTAATTAGTTGACGGAGAAGAAAAATATCCTGAGGGAGGTGGGGGCATGGAGCCACTAGACGGTGACATGGAAATGCCAGAAAATGGCGACGACAGTGAGTCGATCGGAGCTGGTGCAGATACATAATTTCTATTCCTGACAGGCTACTGAAAATAATCGAAGCGCCCCGATACCGGGATACGGTGCCCCTTTGCATACATGCATTGTTGATATGCGAAATCATAATGCTGCTGAAGGTTGCCTCCTGAACCTTCAGCAGCGCCGGTCCCTGCCATGGAACCAATAAGCAAACCAGTACCTGCACCCACGCCAGCACTATTGTGGCCGCCTATCAATGCACCCGCAGCGGCACCAATAGCAGTTCCGACCACTGCACTTTTCACGCCACTATCGGTCACTGCTTCGTTTGCTGTTTTTCCTCCGATCTGAGCACTAGCGTATTGTCTGCAATCGGCTTCATCAAAACGGAATTGATCAAAATTTTTCCCCGTGCCTGGCAACACAAGCATACTCGGACCATTTGGAAACGATGTACAGGCACTTAATATCAAAGTCGTCACCAGCACAGATGAAAGTCGCAATGTAGGATGAATCATGGTGCAGGTGAACTATTTAATGCAGGTTGATTGCCTGAATCAGATGGGGGTTGAGGTGCGACTCGCAACCAACCTCCTGGGCACTGATTGACATTCGGATAGTAGGCATTGGAATCGACGCAGTAATACCACCAAGACCCCTGAGTATTTTGCCCAGAATTTATCGGTGCTTCTTGTGTATTTGTCGGTGCATCTTGAGTATTTATTTGCGGATC
>JAIOPT010000128.1 GCA_021413765.1 Betaproteobacteria bacterium | reverse complement strand
TATTGTCTTGACGGAGGGGTCCACTATAATATACCAATCAAATGGAAGCAAAATCAGATATCACTGCATACATAGTAATCTACTAATTGCTGCTCGGACAGATTGTCCATTTGATGATCAAAGAATTCGCCGATTCGGCTGATGGCGCGTATATGCCCTCAATAGTTTCGGGCTGTAGGGCTGTAGGTCTTTAAGCTTCAGGTGCTTCAGAGGTGACTGGTAGTTCAGTTTTAAATTTGCGTCGGACAATACTTCCATCATAAGATAACCTTGTAATTCGTTATGGAACAATCTCTGACGAGAGGGTTTGAGGTTATATGTTGAACTCGACCCGTCGAAATTGCATCCTCAGCGTAGTGGCTTTCTTCAACATACTGTAATAGCGGATGAAATCATAAAATTCCTGCAACCACCGAACTTGAACAAGGTGTAAAGCCATGTCTGATTTGGATTTGTTTGAACAATTGCTAAATTGTGGCACAGTTGAAAAACTGCATGCTACGACTGCCAATATCGCTGGCCAGTTAGGCTTTGAACATTTCATTTACGGGGTGCAGGTTAACAACTCTCTTACTCGCCCCTACCAATTCGTTTTAAATGGATTTCCAAAGGAATGGCGCGCTCGTTACGTTGAACAGAATTATCAAGAAGTAGACCCTACTTACCATCATTGTATAGTTAAGAAGCAGATTATCCCCGTTATTTGGGACAATCCGGTGTTTAAGGGCGATAAAGAGGCTAAAATGAGGAGCGAGTCAAAAGAGTTTGGTTTGCTGTGTGGTGCGAGCTTTGCTGTCCATGGTGGTCATGGTGAAGCTGCGATGTTGAGTATTGCTACTTCCCAAGATTCTTATAAAGCTAAGCAACATATCGCTTCTATCATAGGGAAGTCTCAGTTACTGGCATGTTATCTACATGAAGCGACTCAGCGCATTGTACTGAGTAAAGGGCCGCTTCCGTTGACAAAAATGGAACTTACACTTCGAGAAAAAGAGTGTCTTCTGTGGGCGGCTGAAGGAAAAACAGGAGGTGAAATAGCTGACATACTTAAAATTACGGAACGTACCGTGACTTTTCATCTACAAAATGCAGGCAACAAAATGGGAGCATCCAACCGTCAACATGCGATTGCTCGTGCTCTTTCGATGGGACTTATAGCTCCCTGAACTCTGTATGACCACGGATCAGCATGGTGATTGGTAGCTGCCATATTTGAGCCTAACAGAATTTACCCCATTTTATGGGTGTAGCAAATTGTTCGACCTAAGAGATGCCGTAAACCGCGAGCTTTCTCCCTTTTTATCCAATAGCAATACTTACCGCTTAACTCTAGAACCTTACCAAGCTAAGGTTTGCAACCATTAATTGTTATTTAACCCTGTAAGATTTTACAGCTAGCTAGCCGTTAAGATACGTAGTCTCATTGCTTCTGTCATCCACTAACGACAGAAGGAAGAAAAATGAGACAAATAATGCTTGCACAACATGGAGATGGATCACTAGATCATCAAGCGGCGCTGGGAATGTACCGTCTTAGACACGAAGTTTTTCATGACCGCCTAGGATGGGATGTTAATAGTGACAACGGCATGGAGCACGACGAGTTTGATGAAGCTAACCCTGTTTATGTGCTGGCAAGAAATGAAGATAACGAGGTGCAGGGTTGTTGGCGATTACTGCCTACTACCGGTCCAAATATGTTAAGAGATACCTTTCCTCAACTTTTGCATGGGCAGCCGGCACCTCAACAAACTGCTGTGTGGGAATTAAGCCGATTTGCAATATCAAGTAACAAATTGGACAGCAGTGGTTTTGGGCTCAGTAATATTCCCATCCAGATGATCCAGGCAGCTGTGAGGTTTGCTCAAAAAAATGGAATAGAGCGATATGTTTCAGTTACTAGTGTGGCTGTTGAGCGTATGTTCCGCAAGCTGGGAGTAAGTGTAACTAGACTAGGCACTCCCATAAAAATAGGCAGAGTTCTAACTGTAGCCTGTGCGTTAGAAATCGACGAGATAACCGAATTCGCCCTGTTCGGCACCCTACCCGAGCATGCCCATAGGTTAGCTGCATGAACATTTTGTTACTCGGAGAAGCACCAGGCACTCGTAGCATTTTGAATAAGATGTTGGAAAAATCCAGGCATCGGTTAATCCAGCAAGCATGGGAGGATATGCCTGAGCCAGATTTGGAACAATACGACATGGTGCTGGTAGATGGTAATGTTTGCGATTGCTCCCAGCAAGTACGTTTGCTGGAATGGGTTCGTGAGGCTAGGCGCCTCTTTCCGGACTTGCCGGTAGCGGCATTAAATTACGTGGGCACTCCTGTATCGGCTGACAACGCAGAGTGCAGTATGGCCAACCATTCCTGCGGAGTTTCAGAATCTGATGACGGGATCTGGCACATGCGCTGTCGTCTGAAGGAGCTTGCCTTGAGTGAAACTGCCGCTTTATTGCGCGATGCATGCGAGCGTCAGCCTCTGGAGCCCGTTGTTTTTGAATACTCGGGGCAAGGTTGATATGCAGAGAGCAGCTCCAGTACATAGGGTTACTCGTTTGTCTAATCGTAATTCCAGAATACGATTTTCCTTCTACCTGGCATTAGCTGCCAAGCCTGATTAACCAAGATAATGAGTGATATTAATGCAGGATTTATCTAGCTCCAATCAACAAATTGATTTAGATGCCGCGAGTAACGTTGTACGTCAGAAAAAAGATACTCAACTTAGTTTGTTCGCGCATATATTTGATAGGGTAAAAGAAGGCATCATCGTTATGGATGCCGACAAATTTATGTTGTTTATTAACCCGGCTTTTTCCGCAATTACCGGTTATAGCGCTAACGATTTGATAGGAAAGAGCCTACAGTTGTTGCATCCTGGCTTGATGGACGACACGCTCAACTATGAAACATGGCGTAGCATTGACGAAACTGGACGCTGGCAGGGCGAGTTGGTCGGTCGACGAAAAAATGAAGAAAGTTATGATGAACATTTAAGTATTAGCACCATGAAGAACGAGCGCGGAGAGGTCAGCTACTATATCTGCGTTTTTTCCGATATCAGCGAGCGTAAAGCGGCAGAAGAACGCGTGGCCTACGTTGTGCTGCATGATTTTCTCACCAACCTTCCCAATGGCTTGCTATTACAGGATCGTTTAGCTCAGGCTATTTCCCGTGCTGGCCGCGAAAACCGCAAAGTGGCGGTCATGTGTCTTGATCTCGATCATTTCAAAGCCATTAATGACATGCTGGGCCACCTTGTTGGCGACAAGCTATTGCAAGAGGTTGCAAGACGCATCAGTAGTGTGGGCCGCGTAAGTGATACGGTAAGTAGGCGGGGGGGGGACGAGTTCGTCGTCATACTGCCGGATTTGGAGACAGTAGATGATGCAGCCGTTATTGCGGTTAAGCTGTTAGAGGCCATCTCTGGCCTGTGCAAGATAGATGGCAATGAAATTGAAATAACCACTAGTATCGGCATCAGCATATTTCCTGAAGATGGATGTGATGGAGATCACTTGATTAAGTATGCTGATGCAGCGATGTACCACGCTAAAAAAAATGGGCGCAACAATTACCAATTTTTTACTAATGAACTGAATAAGCTTGCGCTTGAACGCATTTCGACCATACAGAAGCTTCGTCATGCTGAAGGACGCCAGGAGTTCTGTTTACATTATCAGCCTCAGGTGGACTTGCGTAACGGTCGCATCATTGGTGTAGAAGCATTGCTGCGATGGAATAATCCCGAGGCTGGAATGATTCCACCGGGTTATTTTATTCCCATCGCGGAAGAGACCGGTTTGATTATTCCAATTGGCGAATGGGTATTGCGCGAGGCTTGTAGGCAGAATAGCGAATGGCGCATGCTAGGTTTACCGGAAATAACCGTGGCGGTGAACCTGTCGGCAGTGCAGTTTCGACAAAATAATTTTATCGAAATGATTCAGTCAGTTTTATGTGAGTATAGTCTCGAACCGTCTGGTCTTGCACTGGAAATTACCGAAGGTGCTGTCATGCACAATGCCGAAGCGTCGATTGCACTGTTGTTGGAACTAAAGGCAATGGGACTGCAAATCGCAGTGGACGATTTTGGCACTGGCTATTCCAGCTTAAGTTATCTCAAGCGTTTCCCTATCGATAAGCTCAAGATCGATCAATCATTCGTGCGCGATATAACAGTTGATTCGGACGATGCTGCGATTGTAAGTACAATCATTAATATGGCGCGCACCCTTAAGTTAAAAGTGATCGCTGAAGGAGTGGAAACTGCCGAGCAATTATCTTTTCTGAAAAATCAGGAATGCGATGAAATGCAAGGCTATTATTTCAGCAAACCCATGCCTCCCGAAAAAATTACCAGTCTTCTGGTATCTGGCTATGAGGCGGATAGTCAGTGGTCATACGAATCGCAATAAAGGAAGGGTGTGAAGGTCTAGTTGTGGTCTACCGATCTCGCCCAATTTGCCTGTCTGCAGCACTTTTACCCAGTTTGCCAAGGTCGAAGGCAGCAGCGTTAAGCGTTGCGCTGATCCCTTGGTGCTCAATTACTCTTCCGCTATTTACTTGACTGCCTGTTCTCAAATTCTTTGCTGTAGATCGTTTTTGGTATTTTTTTGCTTCATTTGATGCATTCATCACAAATTTAATATAACGCTGGTGTCATTTCTTCAGCTTGCCTCACTGTACGGGTCGGTATCGTAACGCATGCAATCGCGTGGACATATGCGTTGCACGGTACCAATAGTCGCGTTACAGTATCTATAGCCCGTATGGTTCGGTCTCCTTGCTAGTTTCGTAGCCGCCATGAAGCCTTAAATTTTATCAATAAATTGACTACTAATAACCGTTAAAAGCCAAGCCTTAGGGAGGCGAAATTTATTTTTGACGGGATCTTTTGGGAGCTGTATGCATGAAATAAAACCTGGCCAATCAGTTGATCTGCTTAAAGAGCTGCATATTCTCACTCGAGATGGGAAGATGAATCAAGATTCTCGACGCAAGCTCAAGCAGGTCAATCACCTCTATCAATTCATCGAGCCGTTACTGCAAGAAATTAAGCAAAGTCAACACAACATTCAACTTGTGGATCATGGGGCAGGCAAGTCGTATCTGGGATTCATCCTCTACGACCTGTTTTTCAAGACGTTAAATGATGCATCGTGCATTTACGGCATCGAAACACGTGATGATTTGGTCAAACACTCGCAGGAGTTGGCGTCACGGCTAAAATTTTCAGGTATGTCATTCCTCAATCTATCGGTAGAACAATCTATTGAGTCAGAGACTTTGCCCGCCAAGGTGAATATGGTCACAGCGCTTCATGCGTGCAATACGGCTACTGACGATGCCATACGCTTTGCATTGAAAAAAAATGCTCAATTTATCGTCTTGGTGCCATGCTGCCAAGCCGAAGTGGCGGCGGTTCTAAGAAAAAATAAAGGCAAAGATTTGGCGAAAAATGTTTTGACTGAACTATGGCGGCATCCCATCCATACTCGTGAATTTGGCAGCCACATTACCAACGTGTTGCGCTGTTTGCAATTAGAAGCTCACGGCTACCAGGTTACAGTGACTGAGCTGGTGGGTTGGGAGCATTCGATGAAAAATGAACTAATTATCGCGAATTTCAAAAATTTGCCATGCAACCATCCGACTGAGCGATTGAAGGAAATGCTGCAAACTCTGGGGCTGGAAGAAATGAATGGTCGTTTTTTTACGCGGATTTAGTAATCATCGCTGAAATCCTGTAGTTATCATGCATCAACCCTTTTCGGAGATTCGCCCGATTTAGCCGACTACGTTTCATAGATTGCACCCTACTCATCCATTTTGTCATCTCAAATGGGCAAATAATGTATCTCCTTAATAAATTTGAGTTGTTGCAACAAGATTGATAACCAGGCTTTTGCTTGACCTGACTGGATTTTTCGCTATAATCACGCTCCCTCAAACCCTTGCTCCACCGTTACGCATGACGGGGGGCTTTATATCCAAAAGGAGAATTAATGCGACATTACGAAATTATATTTATCGTTCACCCTGACCAGAGCGAGCAGGTGCCCGCTATGATTGAGCGCTACCGTGCTCTGGTGACGGCCAAGAATGGCGTGATCCATCGCTTGGAAGACTGGGGTCGCCGTCAATTGGCTTATCCTATCCAAAAAATCCACAAAGCGCATTATGTGCTGATGAATATTGAATGCAGCCAGGAAGTTCTGGACGAGATGGAGCATGCATTCAAGTTTAACGATGCCGTGCTACGCCACTTGACTATCAAAACAAAATCTGCGGTAACAATTCCTTCGGCGATGATGAGGGAGGAAAAATCGCGTTCGATGACTTCCCCTGCGGCAGGCTCAGGACAGACACCCCAGGCTGAAGCAGTCGTGCCAGCTGAAATTCCTGCGGATGCTTGATTGAATGTAGCTTGCAACCGGTTCTCCGTTGACGGAGAACTCGTTGAACTAGATAGTTTGCGATATACCCCGGCGGGCATAGCACGAATCGTATTAAAAATCCGCCATGTTTCAACGCAACTAGAGGCAGGCATAGCGCGTCAGGTACAGTGCGATATCCCAGCTTTGGCACTTGGTGCCGCAGCTCAGCAAGCTAACAGTTTGCAACTTGGACAGCGGGTAAAAGCAGAAGGATTTTTGGCACAGCGCAGTTTACGCATCACACAACTTGTGCTGCACATTGATAACATTACATTAGAATGAGGGGCATAGCATGGCTCGTGTTTTTAAGAAAAAAGATGACAAGAAGAGTAACTCTTCGCGTCAATTGTTCAAACGCCGCAAATTTTGCCGCTTCACTGCAGACAAGATCGCAGAGGTGGATTACAAGGATTTGAACATTCTCAAGGAATTTATTGCCGAAAATGGCAAGGTCATCCCGGCACGTATTACTGGCACCAAATCGCGCTTCCAGCGTCAATTGGGCATTGCAATCAAGCGTGCAAGATTTTTGGCGTTGCTGCCTTACACAGATTTGCATTAAGGAGCAGAACATGCAAGTAATACTTATGGAAAAAATGGTAAACCTTGGCCAATTGGGCGACGTAGTCAATGTTAAAAATGGCTATGCGCGTAATTTTCTGATTCCGCAAGGCAAGGCCAAGCGTGCGACTGAAGGTAATAAGGCGGAATTTGCAGTTCGTCGCCTTGAACTGGAAGCCGCAGAGCAAGCTAAGGTGGCGGAAGCTCAGGCACGCGCTGAGAAGTACAACGGACTGACTGTGCAAATCGTACAAAAAGCCGGTGTTGACGGCAAGTTGTTCGGTTCAGTGACCAATGCCGACATAGTTGCGGCTTTGACACTGCAAGGTTTTACTGTGGAAAAAACTCAAGTACGCATGTCGGCGGGACATATAAAGCAAGTTGGCGATTATCCAGTCAGCATCGCATTGCACACCGATGTGATAGCGAATATCATAGTCTCGGTACTGGGCGAGCATAAATCGTAGTCCTCTACGCATTGTTGTAAATAAAATAGAGCTGGCAACAGCTCTATTTTATTTCTGCAGGCAACAATTTTCTCAGTGATAGAATGCCCAGCTAGCTCTTACTAACAACTCGGCACTATGCAGAACCAATACTCTACTCCCACTGATCCTCAGCTTGAGTCGCTAAAACTTCCGCCTCATTCTGTGGAGGCCGAGCAATCGGTATTGGGCGGCATTTTTTTGGACTCCACTGCATGGGACAAAATTTCCGACCTGATTAGCGAACAAGATTTCTACCGCTTTGA
>JAIOPT010000127.1 GCA_021413765.1 Betaproteobacteria bacterium | reverse complement strand
TATTTGGAGCATCATTTTGAGCCTAAGCCGAACGATGATTTTAAAATGGAACCCGATTAGGACGCGTCGTTTAGGCGACGCGTATCCGGACTTTCAGTCCGTAATTCAAACCCTCCGGCTTTAGCCGGTGGTTGTTTAGTGGGTTGCATTATTAATATATTCCAATCAATTGGACTTGCGATCGCCATTTTCAGCATCATTACGACGATCGATGAACAGGCTGTTGCCGTTAATTTTCTTTGCCTGCTTCTTGGCATCGGCTGCTGCCGTAGAAATTTGATGATGTGAATAGAACTGTCCCGGGCAGACCTTGACCACGCCGAGCGACAGACTAATCAACGAATAAAATATTTTTCTCCCTTGCCGGTCTTCGCTGACATAACCGCCACGATCTTGATCCTCGATACTATAATAATTCTGGATCTCTGACTCGAAATCGACCAGCATCGCGCGACAGCGTTCTTCCCAGTTCTCGCTCTGGAAGAGCACTATGAAATCATCACCGCCGATATGGCCGATAAAATCACGGTCTGGATCACAATGGCTGCTCAGAATCTTGCCTGTCATCTGAATTACGTCATCTCCCTTGCGATAGCCTTGTACGTCATTGTATGGCTTGAAATTATCTAGATCGCAGAAGCACGCGCAAAATCGAGTGTCATTTTGCAGTAAGCGGTCTATATGCTCATTGATGGGCACACTGCCGGGAAGTTGCGTGAGTGGATTGGCATAACGCGCTGCATTGATCTGTATTTGCGTGATCTCGCGCATCAGGTCATGTCCGGTACCCATGCCAAGATATTGTCCCTGATCCATGATGATATAGCCATTGATCAGGTGGCGGGGATCCCCTTCCGTAATTAGGCGGCTCAAATCCTGCAAGCAGGTGTCTTTTTCCGTCAATAGCGGATCGGCATTCATGAAAAATGTGCAGCATTTTTTCCCATATAGCTCGCGCTCGAAGGGACGGGCGAAATGTTCAATCATATTGATCCGGTTAATCAGACCAATTGGCTTGCCGTTGTCAACCACAGGGATAATCTGCAGATCCGGTTCTTTCAAAAAGAGTTCATAGACCTCATAGTTGAGCATGTCGGGCGTGACGGTGGGCACTTTACGCAGCAGTTTTTGAACAGTCGCAATGTTTTGCTGGAATCCATTTTTTTGTGGATAGACTGATATGCCGTTACGGATCAGTGCCTTCGCCACTTCTGCAGATAGAGTAGTGGCAGGGGTGCTGTGCGGACGGGCAATATGATAGCCTTGACCGCAGGCAACGCCCAGGTCGCGAACCAGGAGCAATTCTGCCTGTGTCTCGATCCCTTCGGCGATTACGATTGTGCCGGATTGTTCTGCGATCTCCTGGATAGAACGCACGAACTGGAGCTTGATGGGATCACGATTGATCCCCTGAATAAAGTGCATGTCAATCTTGACGTATTCTGGCCGTAGCTCTGACCACAGCCGCAGACTGGAAAATCCTTCGCCCAGATCGTCAATAGCAATCTGGAAGCCCATGTTTCGGTAATGTATGACTGCTTCGAGTAGCAAATTATAATCATAGGTTGGCTGGCTCTCGGTCAGCTCAATAATCACGTTCCCCGGATCGATGCCAATCTCGTGAATGTAATCGAGTGTTTCGCCATGTTTCGCATCTCTTTGAAGCAGGCTTTCTGGGCTGACATTGAGGAATAATTTTCCCGGCAGTCCTAATGCCGCAAACCGCTCCAATACCACACGACGGCACAAATGTTCAACTATTACGGTTAGATTGTTTGCCCATGCCACCTTGAACAAGTTTAGAGGTGAATGCATTGGGCTATCAGATGGGCCACGGATCAGGCCTTCATAGCCAATAATTTCACCGCTTTGTAGATGAATGATCGGCTGAAAAATCGCATTCAACAGACGCTTGTCGATGATTTCGTTTAGTTGTGCCAGCATTGTCTCGTTGCTGTCATTTTTCAAAGTGGAGATCAGTCCTTCGTTTACAGACGATTGTGCAGGCGAATATTCGATGGTTGTTGCGCGCTGTATGGCGTACAAAATGGTGTCATTTTCTAAAATGTTCGTTAAGGTTACCGAGGGCATTTCCGGCGCGTTACTGGCGGGCGATGCGCACGATATATCTTGTGGAATCATAATATTTCTTCGGTAAGCCAAGCTGCTGCCGTTAAAAATTTTTGCTTTATTGACAATGAAAAAATATAGCATTCACGAATAGTAATCGATATTTGTTACATATATATGACGTCAGGAATGTGAATGAAAGGACTGGGCCAGCTTCAGTTTGCGCATCATTGAATTTTTTTTGTTTTGATGATTTTGCATGCGGCACAGAATACCGTTTAGTGTTTCCAGCGCCTGCAATATGTGCTCGCCTTTGTTTAACATCACGCATTCAGCTCGATTTCCTAAAGCTGCATCCGAGATTTCTGCTCGAGAGGGGATTCCATTTTTGGCTAAATTTTCCAGTACTTGAGTCGCCCAAATTACCGGTACATGTGCTGCCTCACATATCCATAGAATTTCTTCCTGCACCTCAGCCAGTCGTTGATAACCACATTCCACCGCCAGATCACCACGAGCGATCATTACTCCACAGGCAGCGGACGATCGCATGGCTTCCAGTAATATGTCCGGCAGATTTTCAAAACCACTTCGTGTTTCGATCTTGAGTATGATGCCAGGATGGCGCTTGCCGATACGGTCGATTTCTTTAATCAGGTCGATAACATCTTGCGCAGAACTAGTAAAGGACATGGCAACGAGATCAGCATGTTCAACCACAAATTGCAAATCTGTGCGA
The DNA here is from genome assembly GCA_021413765.1 of Betaproteobacteria bacterium. Lineage (GTDB taxonomy): Bacteria > Pseudomonadota > Gammaproteobacteria > Burkholderiales > Gallionellaceae > Nitrotoga. The sequence goes on along the minus strand of JAIOPT010000127.1, from coordinate 4,202 downwards.
TCCTGTTCAGTCAAAGCGGGCAAGCGCAACTGGCTGTCTGGCAAATTGATCCCTTTGTCCCCACGCAGTTTTACGCCGCCAGGTGTTGCATGCAAAATACGTACAAGCAAACCTGCGGCATCATTTTGCTCAACCACACCGCCTATCTTGCCATCATCAAACCAGATTGCATCCCCAATTCGGGCATCCTGGACTATCTCTGGTAGGGTGCACCCTATTTTTGCCGGGTAGCGCACTCGGCCTGTTTTGTCCAGTTTTGCAGGTACACCAAGCTGTAAGGTCGGGGTGAGGAGTAATATGTCATCGCACTGGAGCAGGATGTATCCTTCTGGTCGAGGAGTATTGCCTACCGTGGTTTCATGCACGCGTGACGATAATTTATGTTTTAAAGGCAGATGTTGCAGTATAGTGCCCGGAACGACAAAGGCCGAATTCGCCGACTGCGCCCATACTGCATGCTTATTAATTTTAATTACTTCCAGATGACGGCTACGGCCGGCTGTATCTAAAAATTGAATGCTATCTCCAATGGATAGACGCTTTAGCCAGTTAGGACAAACAGGTAAACTTGCATCCGCTGTCAAGGGCGGGACAAGATTGGATGTTTCGTCAAACAGCCAGACCTTGGCTGGTGCAATCATCCTGCCATATGCATCTCGTTTTGGGTGGATATGTACTACGGCAGGACCGGGTTCAACTGGTCCGGTTCGCAGCTTAGGTCCCGCCAGATCCATGTGAACTCTGCAGGTACGTCCAACTTCACGCTCAGCCTGCCGCAAGTGTTGAATCATGTTTTGCCAGGCATCCTTGTCATCATGGGCACAGTTAATGCGCATGCAATCCATGCCTTGGGCCAACAAGTCACGAATCAAGCTGTAGTTGCTAGCTGCCTCGCTGGGCATAGTGACCATGATTCTGACCTGACGCTCTAACGATCCCGGACCCAGCAGCACTTCAGTATGGTGACGCAATAAACGTGGGCCACTCATGAAACTCGGTGTGGTATCTGCTCCCAGACCTGCGCGCTCCACCCCACAAAGCCGATCAAGCACTGCAAGCACCGCATCAATGCTCGCCAATACATGCGCTTCGGATCGTCCAAACGAGGACAACCCCAGTTGCGATAAACGGGATTGCAGAGGACGCAAATCGTGACGACGTAATGCAATGTAATGCAACAGGTTGTGTGCGCTTTCGCGTTGCTCAGGAATAACTCCTGAGATTGCTATCAGGCTGCTTGTTTCCAAGTCGATCAAACTCTTGCGGATAGACTCGACTTTCCTCGCCAGCGCGGAATATTCTTTCGTTTTGCTATCTGCCTGGAATGGATGCGAAGGTTTTGCATTTTTCATGGAATTAATGTAACGCGCCGTTTGTTACGATTTAATTACTTGCCAGTAGCCTATCAGTCAAGTCCTGCCTGCTTATAAACATGTTGAACAAATAAATCTGGTTTATATGTGTAACATTCTTGCAATGAATGGATGGGCGTCTGGTGTTCTAAGTACTGCGGAATAGGGTGCCTCTATTTCTTTAACAGATCACATTCCTGCAAATTCTAGCGCCTCGTCAATTGCACTCATAAATTCATTGAGCTTGATGGGCTTAGTGAGGTAACGAAAGAACCCTGCTTCCATGGCATTCGCAATGTCATGAGGCATGACATTGGCGCTTAGGGCAATGATAGGGATATGTGTCGTCAACGGATCTCTGCGTAAAATTTTCAGGGCATCGACACCACTGATGCCTCCTGTTAGATTAATATCCATTAGGATCACGTCCGGCAGATGGGCACTTGCCAGCTCGATACCAACATTGCCATTCATCGCGCTCAACATGCGAATATCGGGACGACCCTCGATGATATGCTCAACCAGTAACAAATTAGCCGGGTTGTCTTCAATATACATCAGGGTGCGCTGCTGATTTTGGTCATAAATTTTTGTAACAGGCACTGCGGGTTCGTCACGATCCGATGCGGGCTGAAACTCATCGGCCACATTCAGCTCAAGCCAGTACACACTTCCCACACCGACAGTGCTTTCCGCACCGATGGCGCCACCCATTAATTCGACGAGTCGTTTGCTTACCGCCAAACCGATACCAGTCCCCTCGATTGTGCTGGCTTCTTGCCCGAGACGATTGAATGGTTGAAACAATTGCGCCAATTTTTCTGGTGGTAATCCTGCACCAGTGTCCTTAATGTTGATGCGAATCCATTCCGAAGTGCTCGCGCTAAAACTTACTTCAACCATTCCTCCATCACGGTTGTACTTAATCGCGTTGGATAGCAAATTGATCAAAATCTGCTTTAATCGAGTTCGATTAGCTTTGACTAATAGTGGAGTGTCTAATGTGAAGAAGCTCATTCGGATGTCACGCTTTTGCGCCTGCAGATATATTATGGCTTGGCATTCCGACATGACTTCAATAAGCGATAATGATGTTTGCGACAACGATATTTTGCCGGACTCGATCGTCGCGAGGTCGAGAATTTCATTAATCAGTTCCAGCAAATACCATCCAGCGCGAAGTATCTCGCTTAATCCGAGCTGTTGGGTAGACGTAAGTGGTGGAGTACCGGCCTCTATTAACTGGGCGAAACCAAGGATGGCATTGAGCGGGGTGCGCAGCTCATGGCTCATGCTGGAAAGAAAATCCGTTTTCGCAAGATTGGCTTTTTCTGCGACGGTCTTGGCAGCACTCAACTCGGCGTTCTGTAATTGGTGCGCGGTCAAATCGCGAGTGAGTTTAGCAAAGCCGCGTAGATTGCCAGATTGATCAAGAATTGAATTACAAGTTTCCCTAGCCCAAAATAGGGATCCATCCTTGCGTTTACGCCAACCCTCGTTTATTGAACGTCCATCAACTACTGCCTGCTCTAATTCTTGCTGTGGCTTACCGCTCTTAACATCTTCATCAGTATAAAAGTGAGAGAAATTTTGACCAACAATTTCTTCTGTCGTGTAACCCTTGATCCGTTGCGCTCCGGCATTCCAGCTCATCACGCGTCCTCCATTGTCTAATTGGATTATGGAGCAATCAGCAATACTTTCGATCATTAAGCGGGTGTTTTCATTGGCCCATCGTAGCGACTCTTCTGCATGTTTGCGTGCAGTAATGTCCAAAAAAGCCAAATGGCATACTTGCCTATTCTCAGCCGCCATCCCCTCCATGAGTACATCGATATATGAGTTGTTATTGGTATGTAACCTAATTTCGCAAGTCTCTTTAGCATGACCTTTAAACAGCTTTGCGAAAAAAGTATTAAATAAGTGCTGTGACTCAACTGTAACGAATGTATTGAAACATTGGCCTACAAGCTTCGAACGTTCGATTCCGAGCTGGCCGGCGCCCGTGAGATTTAACTGGTGAATGATGCCGACTTGATTAAGGCTAAAGTAGCCAACCGGCGCGAAGTCATAAAGCTCGGTATAGTACTTAAAGCCCGTGCAAATTTCCATATGCGCCGAGAGCAACTCTTCCTGTTGCATCTCCAGTCGGAGCTGATTGGCTATCGCTTCGTCCAAATTTTTTTGCATATTGCAGTCGCTGCACTGTGTTGGCTCCAATGAATTATTTTTCATAAGCTGCGCTGCGCGGTGGCGCAAATTAGTGGTGCCTGTGCTTACGTCCTTACTCATTTTCATGGTTCATCTCCTTGAGTGCTGGAATAAAGAATTTTTCTTTGGGTTCGTTCAACTCTGCTTCCAAAACCTTGGCGTAACTATGAAGCTGATGGGGATCGTGTCAATCTAAACAGGCTCAAATATTATTTGATGCTGTAGTACACTGTGTTTGTTTCATTAAAGCGAAAATCGTTGGGTACACGGTGCAGCAGAATGACGTTCATTACAGATGACAGCTATAAAACCGCAGTTAATTACTGCGAGTATGGATTGTCGAATGAGAGGCTGTTCTCCCTCGACTTAAGTATTCAAGTATGCCCGCAACATTTTAGGTGAATTATGTATCCATGATGAAAGGGTAATCACATCCTTGCAAATCACTCTAAAACTTCGCGCTCAATTTCTTCCACAGTGACATGGCGCACGTCTTTTCCCTTAACCATATAAACCACATATTCGGACATGTTCTTGGCATGATCGCCAATGCGTTCAATGGCCTTGGCGATGAACAGAATTTCCAGCGCAGTGGAGATGGTGCGCGGGTCTTCCATCATGAAGGTGATGAGGTAGCGC
>JAIOPT010000126.1 GCA_021413765.1 Betaproteobacteria bacterium | reverse complement strand
GTGCATCGCCTACGTTGCTGCTGAGATTGAGGGTGTTATAAGGAGTAGCACTTACTCCTCCGTTGCGTGTGGTTTGTAGCGTCCTAACATTTTTTGGAGCAGGCCAGTCAGGAATAAGGCAATGTTTAAGTAGGTTCATTCGATGCGCTCCTGATGATTTTTAGCAGCTGCATTATGTCGTTTGGCATTGGGGCTTGCCATTCTAACCATTCACCCGTTATCGGATGTTCTAGTCCGAGTTGCGTCGCGTGTAACGCCTTGCGTGGGAAAGCAGCCAAGATATGGCGTAAATGTGGCGCGCATTTCTGTGCTCCCTTGATATATACGCTGTCTCCAATCAGCGGATGGCGAATAGTGGCAAGGTGAACGCGGATCTGATGGGTGCGTCCGGTTTCCAGTTTGCAGCGAAGCAGGGTGCAGCCAGGGAAGCGCTCCGCTATGGTATAATGTGTGATTGCGGGTTTGCCGTCTTCCACTACTGCCATCTTGGTGCGCAGCGTAGGATGACGGCCTATGGGTGCATTTACCGTGCCGGCGCGAACCACTTCGTCGTATACCAACGCATAGTATTCGCGCTGCACGCTGCGAGCTTGCAGCTGGCGCACTAGCGCCGTCTGTGCGGTTAGGGTTTTTGCAACGACCAGCAATCCGCTGGTATCCTTATCCAGCCTATGCACAATGCCGGCGCGCGGTATTTCTGAAAGTTGAGGCGCATGATGGAGTAACGCGTTGAGAAGAGTGCCATTCCAATTGCCACTACCGGGATGCACCACCAGTCCTGCCAGCTTGTTGATGATGAGTATGCTGTCATCTTCAAACAAGATGTTTAATTCGATATCCTCGGCCTGATAAGGTTGTTCGGCAGGATTCGATTGCAGCGTGACTTCTATCGCTTCGCCGCCCCACACTTTTTGTTTGGAAGTAGTGGCTGCTCCGTCGAGTTTAACTTGCTGCTGCGTGACCCAGTCTTGCAGACGGCTGCGAGAATACTCCGGCAGCAGCTTGGCTAATACCTGATCAAGGCGCATCCCCGCGCATTCGTCGGGAACTTTAAACGAAAGTGGTTGAGTCTTCAATGTAAGCGGGTTAGGTGCAGCAAGGTTTGCGGTATAATTGGATACTATTTTTTTGGATTCTGCCATGCGCCATAGTTTAACTTTAATTCTCCTGCTTATGCTAACTGCTTGCAGTATTTTCTCTCCGAAGGACGAAAAATCCGCTTCCGCGAAAGCAGATTCTGCCGAAGGCGTCTACGCCCAGGCTATGGAGCAGATGAATAATGCCAATTACACGGGTGCCATAAAACTATTTGAGACTTTGCAATCCCGATTTCCTTATGGACGTTATGCTCAGCAGGCACAGATGGAAATAGCATACGCATACTATAAGCAAAATGAACCAGAATCAGCACTTTCTGCAGTGGAGCGCTTTATTAAGCAGTACCCGAACAGCTCGCACGTGGATTATGCCTATTACTTGAAAGGATTGGTTAATTTCGACGAGGATCTCGGTCTGTTTGGCGAAGGGTTTCATCCAGATTTGTCTGAGCGTAACCCCAAGGCACCGCGCGAGGCCTTTGATGCATTTAAGGATCTGGTCACCCGCTTTCCTAATAGCAAATATGCAGCCGATTCAAAATTACGCATGCAATACTTAATTAATGCGCTGGCGCGCCATGAAACGCAAATCGCGAGTTATTATTTACGGCGCGGAGCCTATGTGGCTGCTGTCAACCGTGCTAATGGCGTCCTCATTGAATTCCCGCAGGCTCCGGCTACACGCGAGGCTCTGCAAATCATGGTACAGGCCTACGATGCTATGGGACTGAAAGATTTACGCGATGATTCGCAGCGCGTGCTAGACAAAAACCTTGCGAAGGATGGTGTTAAGCCAGTCGTCGATCCACGCCCATGGTGGAAGTTTTGGAAAAATTGAACAAATGATGTGTCAAAATCGAGGCCATCTACGATAGCGTCTCGTCGCCATATATTGATCGGTCGTAAACTGCAAGAATCGACTTGAAAGGGATGCTTCGGTAACTCTCTATATTTCAATACGAGTACCCATTTCAATAACCCGATTCGTTGGAATTTTAAAGAACTCTGTTGCATTCATCGCGTTCTTGGACATCATAATAAATAGCCATTCACGCCATTTCATCATGCCGGGAGTCGGCGCTGAAACAATTAAAGCCCGAGACGTAAAGAAGGTGGTATCCATCATGTCAAATGACAGCCCCAACGGCGCACATAAATCCAAAGCGGCAGGTACATCGGGTGTTTGCATGAATCCGTAAAAAACTTTTACCTGATAAAAGCTCTTGCCCAAGTCATTAATTAATAGGCGGTTTCCCTTCGAAACGAAAGGTTTGTCTTCAATAATAACGGAAAGTAAAACGTTGCGTTCATGAAGTACTTGGTTGTGTTTTAGATTGTGAAGTAATGCAGCAGGTGCTCCCTCATTAATACCAACCAGGAAGACAGCGGTTCCGCGTGCCCGGTTGACTTCGCCTACATAATCCACAATTGTCTGAATAGGGATGGATCGACGGGCAATCTCTTCGAACAACAATTCTCTTCCGCGTTTCCAGGTGGTGAGGACAATAAATGAAACGAGAGCGATACCCAACGGGAACCAGCCGCCCTGTGGGATCTTTATGGCATTGGCGGCAAAATAAGCCAAGTCAACGCAAAAAAATGTTCCTATCAGAGGGGTAATCAGCAATGGGGACCAACGCCAAGCAATGAGCACAAAGGCAATCAGTATTGTGTCGATCATCATCGTTCCAGTAACTGCAATACCGTAGGCTGCCGCCAGATTGCTGGAGCTTTGAAAGGTGAAGACCAAATAAATAACCGCCAGATATAGCGTCCAATTAGTGAATGGGACGTAAATCTGACCATGCGCTTTACTGGAAGTTTGGCGGATTTCCATTCGTGGCAAAAATCCCATCTGCACCGACTGACTTGCCACCGAAAAAGCGCCTGAGATAACTGCCTGCGAAGCAATCACTGTTGCCGCAGTTGCAAGCAACACCATGGGGATCAATGCCCACTCAGGAGCCAGCAAAAAGAATGGGCTTTTGACAGCCTGTGGGTTATTTAGCAATAGTGCACCTTGCCCGAAATAATTGAGTACAAGCGCGGGAAGGACAAAGGAGAACCAGGTCAGCCTAATTGGAAATCGTCCGAAGTGCCCCATGTCGGTATATAAAGCTTCGCCACCCGTGACGGCAAGCACGACTGAGCCGAGGGTCAGAAATGAAAGCCAAGGATCAAGGAAAAGAAATTGGTAGGCATAAACAGGATTGAGTGCCAAAAGTACGTGCGGACTTTGTGCAATAGATAAAATACCTAGAACGCCCAAGACTGAGAACCAAAGTATCATAATGGGGCCGAATGCCATTCCCATCGCGCCAGTACCTCGTTTCTGGACAAAGAACAATGCGGTGAGCACCATGATAGTGATCGGCAGCACAAAACTATTTAGTTGGGGTGCGATAATATCCAGACCTTCGACAGCCGATAGCACCGAAATGGCTGGTGTAATCATGCTGTCGCCATAAAACAATGCAGCGGCAAATACACCAAGCATTGCGAATAACCACTTGGATTTGGGTCTCTCGGAATTCAATTCGCTAGCCAAGGCCAGCAAAGCTAATGAGCCCCCTTCACCATGATTGTCGGCTCGCATAATGATGGTCACGTATTTCAGTGACACCAATACCATGATGGTCCAGAACATTATCGAGAGAACACCAAGGATGTTGGCCTCGACGATTGGCAGAGGGTGATGCCCCGCGAAGGTTTCCTTCAACGCATAAAGGGGGCTGGTGCCAATGTCGCCATACACGACACCAATTGCGCCCAGCATAAGTGCGGATAGATTTTGCTGCGTTTGCGGGCTGCCCATATACTCTCTAACCTTTGCTTTGCCCAAAGTGGGCAGACTTTGTGTCTAATTATCTCAAAAAAACCTGCAGTTCACAGGTAACATAAATTGAATTTGCTTCAGATACCTCACTGACTTTAACCACCATCTGCTTTTTTTGATCGCAGTATATGTCATTGCCGTGGTTTTGCTAGTTCCCGACCTATGGATCAGGAATTTTTCTTTATGTGAGATTACAATCTACTAGCAGAAAATGAACATTTCGTTGCTGATGATTCTGCTCGCCATACTCATCTTCAATGCAGGCTTGCGTTTGAAAATTTCCCACTTAAAAAATATATGGCTGGCTGGGTTGGCTGCGATCATAGCTTTCCCCATAGTCTATATTTTTGGCGTAATCATTTAATGCGGCTATGGTCTAAGCCGATAGAAGCTAGGCACATTCTCGTGGGTCTGACACTACACTAGTGCAGTACTTGTGAGTAATTTTAATTATGGCAAGATAAATTTCGAGCGAATGGGGAGGAGCAGTTCTCATATTTTGATGGAGATCAGATTAACATCAACCAGTGACGGGCTTGAAAATCAGGGAGGGCATCGTTAAACTGCGCGACCTCCTTATAACCTTAGAGGGCTTGGTTCTACCAAGCTTAGTAACGTAACAGGCTCTAAAAAAACCAAAAAATATGGCACGCGAAGAACCGGCATTCAAACTCAAAATTTCCAATCTCTCTTTATTTGTACTCTATGTCAATACAACCGACATGGTTCAACTAAAAAATCAATTGGACATGCGTTTTAATAAAACGCTGGACTTTTTCTCCAATACGCCTGTGGCTCTTGATCTCTCTGCTATCGCAAATAGCGGCATATCGCCGAACTTTGCTGGTCTTATGTCATTCATGCTGGATCATGGCATGCATGCCACTGGTGTTGTGGGGGGATCCGCTGAACAGCGTGAAGCCGCTGTACAATCAGGCTTGGGGCTCTTTCCAGATACGATTGTAAAACCTGCAGTAAAGACGGCATCGATTCCCACGATAGCCCCAGGCATTATCCCTAATGCAGAAGACAATCAGCCAGAACTACCAGGATTGGGATTGACGATAAAAGTTGCAACGGGCGAACCCAATAACAGCAACATCCTTGACTCAGATACTCAACTTCAAAAACCAGTTTCCCAGGTACCGCCTACATTCCGTCCGACCATGATAATCAACAAACCAGTTCGCACTGGTCAGAGAATCTATGCTGAGGGTGCCAATCTGGTTGTACTGTGCGTTGTCAATGCAGGCGCCGAACTGATTGCTGACGGAGACATTCACATTTACGCTCCTTTGCGCGGTCGTGCGATCGCGGGTGCTCAAGGCAACGAGAATGCGCGTATTTTCATACATAGCCTTGAGGCAGAACTGATTTCCATTGCTGGTTGTTTCAAGGTATTCGAGAATGGCATTCCCGAAAATTTGCGCGGCAAACCCGTTCAGGTGCTTCTGGATTGCTCTGATTTGATTATTGAGCCCTTGCTTAACTAAAGGAATTTTTTAGCATCCTCATTTACGGGTAAAATACACCTAAATATTATTCAGGAATATAAACGTGTCTAAAGTTATTGTAGTTACTTCAGGGAAAGGTGGTGTAGGTAAAACCACAACCAGCGCTAGCTTCTCAAGCGGTCTCGCCCTACGTGGAAACAAAACGGTTGTCATCGACTTCGATGTGGGTTTGCGCAATCTTGATCTCATCATGGGCTGTGAGCGCCGTGTGGTGTATGACATTATCAACGTCATCAACGGCGAGGTGTCCCTTAAGCAGGCACTCATAAAAGATAAGAACTGCGATAACCTGTACATTCTCCCCGCATCCCAGACCCGAGACAAAGATGCGCTCAACCTAGAAGGCGTTGAGCGCATCCTTAACGAGCTAAAGGAAACTTTTGATTTTATCGTATGCGACTCTCCGGCAGGCATCGAATCAGGCGCATTTACCGCTATGTATTTTGCCGATGAAGCTTTGGTAGTAACTAATCCTGAAGTATCGTCGGTGCGGGATTCGGATCGCATTCTCGGGATTCTCGCAGCAAAATCCAAACGCGCCGTGGATGGCCTTGACCCTGTGAAAGAACACTTACTGGTTACTCGTTACGATCCCAAGCGAGTAGAGGCTGGTGAAATGTTGTCGGTTACTGATATCCAGGAAATCTTGCGCATTCCCTTGATTGGTGTGATTCCGGAATCGGAATCAGTACTCCAAGCCTCTAATGCTGGTACCCCAGCTATCCATTTAGATAAGAGCGACGTGGCTGACGCCTATCGAGATGTAGTGGGGCGCTTCATGGGCGAAGAAGGATTGCCGATGCGTTTCGTTACTGTAGAAAAAAAGGGGTTTTTCAAACGACTGCTGGGAGGCCGCTGAGATGTCCATGATTGCTGGCTTAATCGGCTACTTGCGTGGCAACCAAAAAAAAACTGCCATCGTCGCTAAAGAACGTTTACAGATTATTCTAGCCCACGAACGTGCTGGAAGAGGTTCATCTACTCCAGATTATTTACCTGCACTCAAAGAAGAGCTTATGGTTGTGATTGCAAAATACATTCATATAGATCGTGAATCTATCAATGTTCAATTAGAGAAGCACGGCGAATATGATGTACTTGAGCTTAATATCACATTGCCGGACAAAATGCGAAATAACAGTAAATAACCTCCGGCAAAGCCGGAGGTTATTTGATAAGTTCCTTAAGCTTACTCACACGAAGCAATCTGTCGAATATTCCATTAAATGCATCAATAACTCGAAATTGACGGAAAAATTTGATTGTTACTTAGTAAGTTGCCGAGATTGGGCACACTCAGCGTGCGGGGTGGAACGGTACGCCACTGTTGGTGCAGTAGGCGTGGTTCATGCATTTAAATCCAGTTATTCGGCAATCTCAATGATAAACCACGCTATGTGATGTGTTGGTAGCAAGATAAGCACGCTTTGAAAATACTTGACGAACTCTATCTGCTTTGCTATAGTTCTCTTCTTAGCTGACGCGGGGTGGAGCAGTCTGGCAGCTCGTCGGGCTCATAACCCGAAGGTCGTAGGTTCAAATCCTGCCCCCGCAACCCATATGCAAATGCATTTAGGCAGCCCGTTCTTTAAAAGTTTACAGACAACCGACGAGTGTGGGTACATGCGCTGAGGCAATGAAAATCAGGTGGATTCGTTCGCTTGATGATCATGACTCAAGACATAAAAGCAGTACCTCACACGAAGTCGAAGAAAT
>JAIOPT010000140.1 GCA_021413765.1 Betaproteobacteria bacterium | reverse complement strand
GCATCACTGACTCTTTGAATCCAGATTGCCCACCGGAATCTCGAACCCAATAAAAACAATAGAGTTCTTAATGAAGCACTGCTCTAATGGACAATCTGGATTGAAAAGACATGAAGGTGGATATCCTGGCCTCTTTTACCTCGTCATGGACGAGGTCACAACTTCTTTGCTAAACAAAGGTTCAATTTCCAAGGTTGTAAGCAGCCGCCATGATTGTGTTAAAATGTTCAAATATTTTTTCTTACCTTCTCCGGTTCCGAGGAGCGCTGCGACCTTGCATTAGACGAGGCCAGGCTTGGAACACTGGGGTGTATCTGTAGCAACGGCGCTCATTCATTAACTTGAATGGAGGGAATTTATGAACGCCGTTACCAATGCTAGTTTTACCGACTATAAAATTGCCGACATCAATCTTGCTCCTTGGGGACGCAAGGAAATTGCTATTGCCGAAACCGAAATGCCAGGGCTGATGGCGATTCGCGAAGAATACGCAGCCGTGCAACCGTTGCGCGGTTCACGCATCGCCGGTTCGCTGCATATGACTATCCAGACTGCCGTGTTGATTGAAACTCTGAAAGCCTTGGGAGCAGAGGTACGCTGGGCTTCCTGCAACATATATTCCACTCAGGATCATGCGGCATCAGCCATAGCCGAAGGCGGTACCCCTGTATTTGCGATCAAAGGCGAATCGCTTGAAGAATATTGGGAATATACCCATCGCATCTTCGAATGGCCTAACGATAATCACGCCAACATGATTCTGGATGATGGTGGCGATGCGACATTACTGTTGCACCTAGGGGCGCGTGCCGAAATAGATGCATCGCTGATCAGCAAGCCCACTTCGGAAGAAGAAACTTTTCTGTATGCCTCTATCAAACAGCGCCTTGCTACACAGCCTGGCTGGTATTCCAAACGCTTGGCTACAATTAAAGGGGTGACGGAAGAAACTACAACAGGCGTGCATCGTCTGTACCAGATGCATATGCGCGGCGAACTGAAATTTCCTGCTATTAACGTCAACGATTCAGTTACCAAATCCAAATTCGACAATTTGTACGGTTGCCGCGAATCGCTTGTGGATGGCATTAAACGTGCAACCGATGTAATGATTGCGGGAAAAATTGCTGTTATTGCCGGTTATGGGGATGTGGGGAAAGGCTCGGCACAAGCAATGCGCGCACTGTCCGCCCAAGTTTGGGTAACTGAAATCGATCCGATTTGCGCGTTGCAAGCTGCAATGGAAGGCTATCGCGTTGTTACTATGGATTACGCTGCTGAACATGGCGACATTTTCGTGACCTGCACTGGCAACTATCATGTAATCACTCATGAGCACATGAAGAAAATGAAGAATCAGTCCATCGTGTGTAATATTGGCCATTTCGACAACGAAATCGACGTTGCCTCGCTTAAGTCTTACACTTGGGATAACATCAAACCACAAGTCGATCACATAATTTTCCCCGCAGTTGATGGCCAACCCAGCAAGCGCATTATTTTGCTGGCCGAAGGCCGCTTGGTGAATCTGGGTTGCGGCACGGGCCATCCTTCTTATGTGATGAGCTCCTCATTTGCCAATCAGACCATCGCCCAGATTGAGCTGTGGAGCGAAGCTGAAAAGGGCACTGGAAAATATCCGGTCGGTGTGTATACCTTGCCCAAACATCTGGATGAAAAAGTAGCGGTACTGCAATTGAAGAAACTTAATGCGCAACTGAGTACGCTAACAGACCAACAAGCCGCTTACATCGGCGTGCCCAAGGAAGGCCCTTACAAATCGGATCATTATCGCTACTAAAATGTGAGCCCACACACTCGAAAACAACATCAAAGGCAGCCTTATGCGTCTTATGCTGATCTGGATTTTAAATGCATTAGCACTGCTGGCGGTTGCTTATCTGTTGCCAGATATTCATGTGGATGGTAAAGGTTTCGAAGTCAACGGCTTCTGGGCAGGTGTAATGGGTGCTTTGTTATATAGTGCTTTCTCCTTTTTATTCTCGCAACTCCTGCGGCAAAATGTTTCGCAGCTGGATCGGTGATCTCAATCATGACAAACTCTAGGTCATTCAGTTTTGAATTCTTTCCACCACAAACGCAGGAAGGTGCCAGCAAACTTGCCGCTACTCGCAAGCAGTTGGCAGTACTCAAGCCCGCATTCTTCTCGGTTACCTTCGGCGCGGGCGGCTCCACTCGTGAGCGCACCTTAGAAGCGGTACAGCAGATCAAAGCCGATGGCTATGAAGCCGCGCCTCATTTGTCTTGCGTTGGCTCTACACGTGAGAATATTCGCGCGATTTTGCACACCTACAAAAATATGGGAATCAAGCGCATCGTCGCACTGCGTGGCGACCTGCCCTCTGGGATGGCCACTTCTGGCGAATTCCATTATGCCAATGAGTTGGTAGCATTCATTCGCGTCGAGACTGGCGAACACTTCCATATCGAGGTGGCAGCCTACCCAGAATTCCATCCGCAAGCAAAATCACCGCGCGACGACCTGTTAAACTTTAAGCGCAAAGTAATGGCCGGCGCAAATTCCGCCATCACCCAATATTTCTATAACGCCGACGGCTACTTCCGCTTTGTTGAGGAGTGTCGCAAGTTGGGCGTTACCCTTCCCATCGTGCCCGGCATAATGCCCATCATGAAATTCTCGCAGTTAGCGCGCTTCTCGGATTTATGCGGTGCAGAAATTCCGCGCTCGATACGCAAGATATTGGAAAGCTATGGCGATGACAACGAATCCGTGCAGGCATTTGGCCTTGATGTTGTTACGCAACTGTGTGAACGTCTGCTCGCTGGTGGTGCGCCTGGTCTCCATTTCTATACGCTCAACCAGTCAGCACCCTCGTTGGAAATATGGAAACGCCTAGGACTTTGACGGCCATGAGGTGATTGGTTATCCTCTTTGCTCGGCACAATAATTCTCTTAACTTAAGAGGCTGCTTTGTGGATTACAATAGAAGCCATGTCGCAACTTGATTTCAGACATCATTTTCTCATTGCCATGCCAGCCATGGCAGACTCTCCTTTTGCCAAGACACTTGTTTACATTTGTGAACACAATGAACAAGGTGCATTGGGCATTATAGTGAACCGCCCGACCAATCTCACACTTGGCGAATTGTTCGATCAAACTAAAATTCCGATGGACAAGTTTGAATTAAGTAGCATGCCGGTATATTTTGGTGGGCCGGTGCAAACTGATCGGGGGTTTGTGTTGCATAAACCTTTGGGTCAATGGCAATCCACTCTGACCATCAACGACAACCTTGGTCTAACTACCTCCAGAGATATTCTGCTAGCGGTCGGTGCAGGGCTAGAGCCCAAAAATCTGCTATTGGCCTTGGGCTATTCCGGCTGGGCGCAGGGGCAATTGGAGCATGAATTAACACAAAATGCCTGGCTCACTGTGCCAGCATCTGAGCACATTTTATTCGAGTTGCCTTCAGAGGAACGCTTGCCTGCTGCAATGGCGCTGCTAGGCGTGGATTATGCATCGCTCTCAGAATATGCGGGTCATGCCTGACGAGGGCATTGCTATTACAGTACACGGCACTTTGCTGGGATTCGATTTTGGCACTAAACGCATCGGCGTGGCGGTGGGCAATTCAATTTCTTGCACCGCACAACCATTAACCACCTTGCATGGCGAACAGAATGGGCAGCGCTTCGCTGCAATTGCTGAGCTTATCCGTGAATGGGGGCCGTCTGCACTGGTAGTAGGGTTGCCTTGTCATGATGATGGCACGCCGCACGAACTAACCCGCTTATGCCGCCGCTTCGCCCAGCGCCTCAAGGGGCGCTTTAATTTGCCTACCATTTTGGTGGACGAACGATATACTTCCACTGCCGCAAGCTCGCAACTGGCTGAGATGGGTATACGTGGAATTAAGCAAAAGCCCCTACTCGACCAAGTCGCGGCGCAGCAAATTCTGCAAGCCTACTTTGATGAACCCGCGATAGAACAAATTGCATGAATAATCCACAATTAAACAAACATGGCGAACTACAGCACTTGCTCTCTACAGAGGGGCTGCCAGCACCTATCCTGCGCGGTATTTTAGACACAGCAGCTTCCTTTATGAGCGTGGCTGAAGGGCACGACATTAAAAAACTTCCATTGCTGCACGGCAAATCCATATTTAACATATTTTTTGAAAACAGCACCCGCACCCGTACTACTTTTGAGATTGCTGCCAAGCGCCTTTCGGCCGATGTAGTCAACTTGAACATTGGCTCTTCCTCCGCCAGTAAAGGCGAAACTTTGCTTGATACTGTCGATAATTTATGCGCCATGCACGCTGATATGTTTGTGGTGCGTCACTCGCAGAGCGGCGCAGCCCACCTCATCGCCAAGCACGTTGCGCCGGAAATCCATGTCATTAATGCCGGTGACGGGCGCCATGCGCACCCAACGCAGGCGCTACTTGATATGTTCACCATTCGTCATTACAAGAAAGAATTTCATAACCTGCGAGTGGCTATCATCGGCGACATACTGCATTCGCGCGTGGCGCGTTCGCAAATTCATGCGCTGACTACCTTGGGTGTGCCGGAAGTTCGCGTCATCGCTCCCAAGACATTATTGCCAAGCTGTGTCGATAAACTCGGGGTGCAGGTCTATCACGACATGGCACAAGGCTTGCGTGATGTGGATGTGGTGATGATGTTGCGTTTGCAGAACGAGCGCATGCAGGGCGCGGTGCTGCCCAGCGCACAAGAGTATTTCAAATACTATGGCCTTACACAGGAAAAATTGGTGCGAGCCAAAACGGATGCCATAGTGATGCACCCAGGGCCGATGAATCGTGGTGTGGAAATCGATTCCAGCGTTGCGGATGGGACACAATCGGTGATCTTGCCCCAAGTCACTTTTGGCATCGCGGTACGCATGGCGGTGATGAGCACTTTGGCGGGAGTTCGGTGATGAACATCCAGATTAAGAATGGACATTTGATTGATCCAAAAAACCAGATTGATGGCCTCTGCGATTTGTTTATCGTGGCTGGTAAAGTGGCTGCTATTGGCAGCGCGCCAGCAGGTTTTGTGGCGCAACAGATAATTGATGCGACAGGTCTTGTGGTTGCCCCTGGGTTGATCGACCTTGCCGCGCGTCTGCGCGAACCGGGTTACGAATACAAGGCCACGCTTGAATCCGAGATGGATGCAGCAGTAGCCGGCGGCATCACGACACTGGCATGTCCGCCGGACACTGATCCGCCACTGGATGAACCGGGTCTGGTAGAGATGCTTAAATATCGCGCCCGCGAATTGAATAAGGCGCGTGTTTATCCGGTCGGCGCGCTGACCTACGGGCTGAAAGGTGCGGAACTTACCGAAATGGCTGAACTAGCCGATGCCGGCTGCATAGCCTTCAGTCAAGCCGATGCTGCGCTTACTGACACTCGTGTGCTGATGCGCGCCATGCAATACGCCGCCACCTTTGGTTTCAGTGTTTGGTTACGCCCGCAGGACAGTTTCCTGACACGCGACGGCGTGGCGCACGATGGCGAAGTGGCGACGCGTTTGGGCTTGCCCGCCATTCCGGCGTGTGCGGAGACCATTGCGCTGTCCACCATGTTGCAATTGGCGCGAGAGACCGGCGTGCAGCTGCATATCTGTCGTATCTCCAGTGCAGAAGGAGTGGCGCAGGTGCGTGCCGCCAAACAACAGGGGCTGACGCTTACCTGCGATGTATCTGCCAACCATGTACACCTGTCCGAAATGGATATTGGATTCTTTGATGCCAACTGCCATCTGGTACCACCATTGCGCAGTCAGCGCGATCGCGATGCATTGCATGCCGGTTTGCTCGACGGGTCAATAGACGCAATTTGTTCCGATCACACGCCCGTAGACGAGGATGCCAAGCAACTGCCTTTCGCCGAGGCCGAAGCAGGCGCGACCGGACTGGAATTGCTGCTACCGCAAGCGCTCAAGTG
>JAIOPT010000122.1 GCA_021413765.1 Betaproteobacteria bacterium | reverse complement strand
GACAAAGTGGTACTCAATTTGAAACACCGTATGACTGCCATATCTGTATTCCATACCACATCTCCATTCGTGTGGCATATTGTCGCAGCTAAAGCTGACCGGCTAAAGCCGGTGGTTTAAACCTTGTGATTGATAATTAATTTCAAGACGGTTCTGGTTGTTGTGTCGGCTTAACAATGGGTTGCTGCCACCCTCCAGCCAATGCCTTAAACAAGTCAGCAACTGCCGTACGCTGGGCTCGCTCTGCATCTATGCGGTTCAGTTCTGCTTGCAGATAATTTCGCTCCACATCTAAAAATTCCAAGCGGCTGGAAATCCCCACTTGATATCGTAATTCCCCTTGTTTATGTGCTTTAGAAAGCGCTCTGCTGCGGGAGCTTTCGGCGGCTAGCGTTTGGCGCGCGGATTCTTGTGCGAACAAAGCGTTGCGCACATCGGCGAAAGCGCTAGCGACTGCCTGCTTATATTGAGCTAATGCCTGATCACGGCGAGCCTCTGCTACCTTTACGCCAAATTTAATGCGGCCAGCATTAAAAATTGGCTGACCGATACCAGCGGCAAACTGAAAAATACCCGCCGGTCCGGTAAATAGATTTGAGAGTGAAATACTTTCACTGCCGAGATAGGAGGTCAAGCTAATCGAAGGGAAGAACTGCGTGCGCGCTACGCCGATACGCGCATTCATTGCCATTAACTTTTGTTCTGCTTCTTGTATATCTGGCCTGCGCAATAGCAATTCAGCCGGTAACCCATCGGGAACCCACACGTTAGTAAGTGTGGGATTGCCGCGCTCCAGTTTGCCATGCATCACGTTGCGCGGAGAGCGGCCCAGCAACAGCGCGAGACTTGCTTCTTGCTGGTCACGAGCTTTAGTAATGGAGATGAGTTGCGATTGAGCAGTGTCAGCATCGGCCTCAGATTGGTGAAGCTCATATTCTGAAATGACTCCTACCTCGTGACGCTTTTTATCTAATGCGAGCCGCTCCAGTCGTCCGGCTAACACGCGGTGTATAGCAGACTCCTGGGCATCAGACGACAGCAAAGAAAAATATTGTTGCGCCACTTGCGCAGTGAGCGATAAGCGTACAGCGTCTCTGTTAAATTGTGTCGCAAACAGATCAGCACGTGAGGCCTCGCTGGCGCGGCGGAATTTCCCCCATAGATCAAGCTCGTAGCTGGCATCCAGGGTGATATGCGAAAATTCAATGATGCGTACTGGAGGAATAAAAAGCCCGGGGTTAATGCTTCTTTTGGTGCGTGATTGAGTTCCATTGGCGTTGAGTTTTGGATACTGATCTGATTCAGTTATTCCGAGTTGGGCACGCGCTTCTAATATTCGTGCAGTGGTAACTTGGGCGTCCACATTATGAGCAAGTGCCTCATCTTCGATCTTGTCGAGGACTGGATCGGCATACAGGCTCCACCAACGTTCTCCAGCAACATTTACCGGTTTGTCTGTAGCAGGACTAATAGCGCTTGGATTGGTTACCCAATGGTCTGGCAAATCCATTTCTGGGCGCTGGTAGTTCGGCCCAGCGGTGCAAGCCGATAGTAGCGAAGCACTAAACAGAAGCGTGAGCGATGTTCTGGCTTTCTTGAAATAGTTATTTGTGAAATGTTTCATATCAATAGAATGCGCATTTTTTTGTTTACGCATGATCGTCTTCCTGATGCCGGCGTGGATGACCGGGAAAGATGCGACGAACAACCACAAAAAATACCGGCACCAAAAATACCGCCAGAACTGTTGCCGCTATCATTCCTCCCATGACACTAGTGCCAATGGCTTGGCGACCATTAGCCCCTGCGCCTGTGGAAATAGCCAAGGGCAGTACGCCTAAAATAAATGCGATCGATGTCATTAATATGGGACGGAATCTTAACCTGCAGGCTTCCAGCGTAGCATCAAAGAGACTGTAGCCACGCTCCTGCAGGTCACGCGCAAATTCAATAATCAAGATCGCATTTTTGGCCGAAAGACCGATGATAACAATCAGTCCTACCTTGAAATAAACATCATTTGGCATGCCTCGCAACGTCATGGCTAGCAATGCGCCCATGATACCGATGGGCACAACCAGCAGAACCGCTACTGGAACTGACCAGCTCTCATAAAGCGCTGCCAAGCACAAAAATACGGCAACTACCGAAAGGCCAAAGAGTAATATTGCCTGGCTGCCAGACAGGCGTTCCTCGTAAGAGGTTCCAGACCATTCAAAACCAAAACCTGAGGGTAATTGGCTAGCCATTTGCTCCATCGCCGCGATCGCATCGCCGCTGCTCCGGCCTGGAGCGGGGCCACCGGAAATTTTCATGGATGGCAGGCCGTTGTAACGATCCAGCTTTGGTGATCCGACATCCCAGCGCGGCGAGGTAAATTCGGACAAAGGCACCATCGCGCCCTGAGCATTTCGCACAGGCAAGCGCATCATTTCCTCGGGTGTTGCTACTACGCTGGGCTCCGCTTGCATCTGGACCCGCAGGATACGCCCTTCACGCACGAAGTCGTTGATGTAGGCAACACCGAGTGCTGATTGCAGGGTTTCATTCAAATCAGCCAAATCGATGCCTAAGGCACGTGCTTTTAGCCGATCAATATCCAGCCGCAATTGCGGCCCCGCTTCTTGTCCCTCTGGCCGTACGCCCACTAATGCTGGATTTTGACTGGCTATGCCCAATGCCATATTGCGCGCTTCAAGTAATTTTTCTCGCCCCTGACCGGAACGATCTTGCAAGCGAAAATCGAATCCGCCCACAGCGGCTAACTCTGGAATGGGCGGTACGTTAATTGAAAAAATCATGGCCTGTTTGATGCGAAACAATGTCATATTGGCGCGTTTGACCAGAGAAGAAGCAGAATTTTCTGGTGTAGGGCGCGCATCCCAGCCCTTAAGCCGAACGAAAGCAATAGCAGCATTCTGGCCACGGCCAAAAAATGAAAAGCCAGCTACTCCGATAACGTGCTCAACTTCGGACTGTTTAAGGTAAAACTGCTCTACTTGAGTCAGAACCTCGAGCGTACGTTCACGAGTAGATCCCGGCGGCAACTGGATCACGCTAATAAAATAACCTTGATCCTCCTCAGGCAGGAAGCTGGTTGGCAAACGTGAAAACAGTCCCCCCACCGCAATCAGCATGACGGCATAGAGAACAAGATAGAGCCAAGTTTTTTTCAACACATGCCCCACGCCAGATTTGTAGCGTTGGGTCGTTTTGCCGAAAAAACGATTAAACCAGCCAAAGAAACCCGTGCCAGGTTTTTTCTCATGCACTGGTGTGTGTTTCAGCAATGTGGCGCACAGCGCTGGCGTTAACGTTAACGCCATCAACATTGAAAAGGCTATTGTCAGTATCAGTGTTACCGAGAATTGACGATAGATGGCTCCAACAGAGCCACTAAAGAAAGCCATAGGAATGAATACTGCAATTAGCACCAAAGTGATGGCGATAATGGCATTTATAATCTGTCCCATCGCCTTGCGTGTAGCTTCGCGCGGCTGGAGTCCTTCTTCGGTCATGATGCGTTCGACATTTTCCACGACCACAATGGCGTCATCCACCACAATGCCGATGGCCAACACCATGGCAAATAGCGTTAAGGTGTTGATTGAGTAACCTACAATGTACAGTCCTACGGTGGCTCCGATGAGAGCGATCGGTACAACGATAGAGGGAATGAGGGTGGCTCGAAGATTTCCCAGGAATAGGTACATAACCAAAAAAACAAGGACCATCGCTTCTGCCAAAGTTTTCGCAACTTCCCGGATCGATATTTCAACAAATTGAGAGGTGTCATAAGGCACCACCCAGCTGACTCCTTTTGGAAAAAATTTGGCTAGCTCAGCCATTTTGGCTTTGACAGCTTTCGCTGTATCCAGGGCATTGGCACCTGGTGCCAAGCGAATGGCTATTGCTGAAGCCGGTTGGCCATCAAGACGAGCGGCAACGGAATAATCTTGTGCCCCTAACTCTACCGACGCTATGTCTTTGATACGTACTGTGGAGCCATCCGGGTTGGCACGCACTATGATATTACCGAATTCTTCAGGGGTTGACAGTCTGCCTTGGGTAACGATGACAGCGTTCAGTTGCTGGCCGTTCGGTGCGGGTAGTTGCCCAAGCTCACCCATGGCAAGCTGTATATTCTGCACTTGTACAGCGCGTGAAACATCGCTTGGAGTCAAATTAAATGCATGAAGCCGCTCTGGTTGAAGCCATATCCGCATTGAATATTCGGTGCCAAAGAGTATTCCTTCACCTACCCCGGGCACACGGCGGATGCTCTCCAGCACGTTGGCAGCAGCATAACTACCAAGCGCAACGTTATCGAGGCTTTTGTCTGGCGAAACAAGTGTGACGAACATCAAGTAATTTCGCGCTGATTTCGCTACAGTTACTCCCAAGCGGCGCACATCCTCTGGCAAGCGCGCTTCGGCACGCTTGATGCGGTTTTGGGTTTCGACCGAGGCAATGTCCAGATTGGAGCCAGCTTCGAAAGTTAGTGTGATGGTGCCGCGGCCAAGCTCAGACGATGAATCCATGTAGAGCAAGTGTTCAATGCCGTTTAATTCCTGCTCAATCAAGGCGACGGCGGTTTCCTCAACTACTTGGGCGGAGGCACCGGGGTAGCTAAGAGTAATAGCCAGAGCCGGAGGAGCCACAGCCGGATAAGAAGTGACCGGCAAGCTACGTAGCGCGAGCCCCCCGCCAAGCAAGATTACTAAGGCGATGACCCAAGCAAAGATGGGACGGTCTATAAAGAAATTAGCTAACACGTCAGCCTCTATTTTTTCGCGTGGGCTATTGCCACTGGGGTATTTGCATTTGCAGTTTGATTTAAGGGAATGGGCTTCACAACGCTGCCCGGCCGCGCTTTTTGCAAGCCGTTGACAATTAACTGTTCACCGCCTTTTAACCCCTCGGTGATGATGAAGTCCCCACTCGCCATACTGCCCGTCTTAACCCGCTGGACTGTCACTTTATTCTGTGGATCAACAATCATCACAAATTGTCCCTGTGCATCTGCTAGTAGAGCACGTTGAGGTATTCTGACTACATTGTCGACATTCGCCTCTGGGAAGCGAATGCGAACAAACATTCCGGGTAATAGCTCTTGTTTGGGATTTGGAAACTCTGCCCGGAGTGAAACGCTATTTGTACTGGGATCAACGGCCAAATCCGAGAATAGAAATTTGCCCGATTGGGGATAGATGCTTCCATCTTCAAGCACCAGCTCAACTTTGGCTTGCTCGTTTCTCGTCAATTCTCCAGTTTTAATTGCCTTCTGAAGACGGAGAGTGTCGGCACCCGATTGCGTGAAGTTTGCATAAAGAGGATGGACTTGCTCGATAGTTGCAAGTAGCGTGGCTTCGTTTCGGCCTACAAGCGCCCCTTCGGTGATTTGGGAGCGCCCTATGCGACCCGAAATAGGAGCAGGTACACGAGTATTGTCCAAGTCTTCTCGTGCCTTGGAAAAGGCTGCTTCGACCTGTTTGAGCTTGGCCTCTGCCAATTCATAATCTTGTTTGCTAACTGCCTTTGCGTTTAGAAGATATTTATAACGCGCCAGTGTTTGACGGGCAACAGCGACGTCTGCTTTGGACGCATCATGAGCTGTCTGGTAGTTGCGTGAAAAAATCTGATACAGCGAATCACCCTCTTTAACATTGCTGCCCTCGGTGAATTTCCGTTTTTCAACCACGCCTTCCACTCTAGCTCGTACTTGGGCTGTACGATATGCCTGAAGGCGACCGGGTAAGTCTTGAGTGAGCACTGCGGAGCGTCGAGTAACGGTAATCACATCGACTTCAGGAGGTGGCGGGGATGTGGCCGCTGCAGTATTTTTTTGACTGTCACCAGAGCCACAACCTGAAAGCAGTATGGGTAAAAATATGGCCGCACAAGTTGCCTTGCAAACTGACAAGAAAACGTCTTGTTTCATCTATGTCTCCAGTAAACCATTCGCCTTGATTTGAGCAAGTCATCAGTAAAAATAACCATCCTGCGTAACATTTCAGAAAAGTTTCTGAATGGCCGAGCGCTGGTAATTACGGACATTTGTTTTGAGCAACCTGCTTCAAACCAGCAAGAGAAAATTCCCCAATATGTTTCGCGATGGCTTCGATTTCTTTATGGTCATAGCGCAATTGTGGGTGTAATCGCTGAATGACTGGCTGCCCGTGACGGTAATACATGCACTGGCCGAAAATACTGAATACACAGCGGCGCAATTCAGCTTCACTAATCGTTTTACCGACGATTTCGCGCACCAAATTAGCGACAAACTGGTGTATCGGTGCGATGGCCTCCTGCACGATCTTGCCTAGCACGGGAGTCGGCTCCGCCAGTTCGCGCGCCATGAGCTGACATTGCACTGAGAATTCCTTTTCATCCAGCAGCTGCATCAAGAAATCGTGGATGAAATTAAGTAGCCGCTCTTGGGCGCAGATTGAGCCTTGATTGATTTTTTTGCACAATGTCAGCAGCGGCTCAAAATTCAAGGTAGCAGCGAACAATGCTTCCTTGCTGTTGAAATAATAATTCACCGCTGCAATATTCACGTCTGCTCGGCGGCAAATTTCGCGTACTGTGGCGTTTTGAAAACCATTTTCCGAGAAAACCACACGAGCGGCCGCAAGCAAGCGTTCGCGTGTCTGTTCAGTCAAGCTATTTTTTGTTTCCGTAATCATGTAGATATCTGCTCAACGATACAATGCTTGAAGTAGGGTAGGTTATCAGCCGGCGCTGCGGTGATCATGTTCATACGCTAGTTATAAAAATCAGCAAACGAGTGTATCAAACGTTTGTTTTATAGTAAACAGAGTGATGACCTTGATGCTAGCAATTTCAAAATCGATTCATGCTGACATTTTTTCAACTGCCGGAAGGTAGTGATGGCAAACTTAAAAAAATGGAGGGATAGTGCATGGGACGACACTTCGAGCTACAGATCATCATGCGTTGCGCTCGGAAGTATCTGCGCTATAAGTTGTCGCTTCGTGATTTGGTAGAGACAGTGTCAGCAAAAAACACTATTCGAATCATCCCTAATGGTCATGCTGACACTAACAGTGTTTTAAAGTCAGAATTGCTGCTAGAGAAACAAATTACCTCACTCCATGTACAGCCCACCATTCACATGTAAGGTCGCGCCGGTTATGTAAGCCGCTCCTGGGCCGGCAAGGAAGGCTACGCTGGCTGCAACATCGGCCACTTGCCCCAAGCGTTTTAACGGCACATGCTCAACCAGTTTGTCGCGCTGTGGCTGCGACAATGCGTCGGTCATATCGGTAGCAATAAAACCGGGTGCGATGCAATTTACGGTGATGTTTCGACTACCAATTTCGCGAGCCAGCGATTTACTGAAACCCATCATGCCAGCCTTGGAGGCGGCGTAATTGGCTTGTCCCGCGTTGCCCATGCTGCCTATCACCGAGGAAATGTTGATAATGCGGCCATGGCGCGCTTTCATCATGGCTCGTAGCACGGCGCGACTCATTCGGAACACAGATTTCAGGTTGGTCGACATGATGTCGTCCCATTCCTCATCGGTCATGCGCGCTAGCAGGTTGTCGCGGGTAATGCCCGCGTTATTTACCAAAATAGAAATTTCACCATATTGATTTCGGGTATCGCTGATAACCTGATCAATTTGTACGGCATCATTGATGTCAAGCGCCATGCCACAGCCCTTGATGCCAGCTACTGCCATATATTCACTGATTCCCTGCGCTCCATTTTTGGTGGTTGCGGTGCCGATCAATGTTGCACCTTGTCTGCCTAGTTCCAACACAATACCCTGCCCGATGCCACGACTAGCGCCGGTTACCAATGCGATCTGCCCTTGCAAACTCATTCGCCCTCCGGTTGTTTTGTCAATGCTTCAAATGCGGATTGCAAGGCTATGCCATCGCTCAGTGCCAATGCCTGTTGGTTTGTATCAATGCGTTTGTTCAGAGCCATAAGCACTTTGCCGGGCGCACATTCGACGTTATGTGTAATAAATTTTTGACCGAAACATTGCACGGTTTCCACCCAACGTACCGGCGAATATAACTGGCGTACGAGAGCATCTTTAATAGAAGGTACATCCACATAGCTTTTTACATCGGCATTGTGCAGTACTGGGATGGAGGGAGCTTGCATCGTCACGCCATTCAATCTCACGCGCAACAATTCCGCTGCGCCACGCAACAGACTGCAATGCGATGGTACGCTCATCGGCAGCATCAGGGCGCGTTTCGCACCTTTGATTTTGGCCAACTCCATACCGCGTTCCACCGCCGCACGGTTGCCGGCAATCACTACCTGTCCGGGCGAGTTGAAATTAACGGCTTCCAACACTTCGTCTTGAGCAGCTTCAATGCACACCTTATGCACGCTTTCGTCATCTAACCCAAGAATTGCAGCGATACCTCCTACACCTTTCGGCACGGCTTCTTGCATACATTCAGCTCTATAACGCACCAATGGCAAAGCATCAGTAAATTGAAGCGCCCCACCCACCACCAGCGCGGTGTATTCGCCGAGGCTGTGACCAGCCAGCAATGCCGGTGTCGGAGCATTCAAGCTTTGCCAGGCGCGATATACCGCCACTCCGGCAGTCAGCATGAGAGGCTGCGTATTCACAGTATCGTTGAGTTCTGCATCACTGCCTTCAGCAACCAATTGCCACAAGTCTTGTTGCAATATATCGGAAGCTTCGGCAAAGGTATCTCGCACTTCGGGAAAGTTGGCGTAATTATTCATCATGCCGCTTGATTGCGAGCCTTGCCCTGGAAAAACGAAAGCGAATTTAGTTATAAGCACTTGGAGAATATTACGAGAAGTTACCAGCGCAGTAGAACCGCACCCCAGGTGAAACCACCGCCGACAGCCTCCAGCAGCACATGCTGGCCGGGCTGAATGCGCCCATCGCGTACTGCGGTATCCAGCGCTAGTGGAATGGATGCCGCCGATGTATTGCCGTGATGGGCAACGGTCACAACCACTTTGTCCATGCTCAGCCCAAGCTTCTTGGCGGTAGCTTCCATTATGCGAATATTGGCTTGGTGGGGAACTAGCCAATCGATGTCGGTACACGTTATTTTGTTCTCGGCTAAGACCTCTTCCACTACTTCACTGAGTACCTTGACCGCGAATTTAAATACCGCCTGACCGTCCATTTTAATGTAAGGATCGCCGAATATCGCGCCATCGCGTATACCGCCGTCAGCACTTAACTTGTTACGGTGGCTACCGTCGGCATGCAACTTGGCGGAAAGGATGCCCGGTACATCGCTACGCTGCAGTACCACCGCACCCGCTCCATCACCGAATAAGACACAGGTAGTGCGATCTTCCCAGTTAAGCAAGCGTGACAACACTTCGGTGCCTACTACTAAGGCATTGCGTGCCTGCCCACCTCGAATAAACAGATCGGCGGTATTTAACGCATAAATAAAGCCGCTGCACACTGCTTGCACGTCGAAGGCCGGGCCATTCTTAATGCCCAGCTTGTCTTGCAGGATACACGCAGTGCTGGGTAGGATATGGTCCGGCGTGGTCGTAGCGACAATGACCAGGTCAATCTCATCCACGCCGATGCCAGCTGCCTCTAGCGCACGCTGGCTGGCATGCACCGCCATATCACTGGCTTGTTCACCTTCAGCGGCAAAATGGCGCTCGACGATGCCGCTGCGTGTGACAATCCACTCATGCGAAGTTTCGACCAGTTTCTCAAGGTCGAAGTTAGTCAAAACCTTGGATGGTAGGTAGCTGCCGGTACCAATTATTCTTGAATATATCAGGAAGCCTCCCTTGCCTTTAGTTGGCATGCATGATGCCATTTTTCTATGTGCTCACTGATGTGATGCAACATGCCGCCGCGGGCTTCTTCGGCGGCACGTTCAATGGCACAAAAAAAGGCGAACGCATCAGCAGAGCCGTGGCTTTTCAGTACGATACCTTTCAATCCCAACAGGCTGGCACCGTTGTAACGGCGGGGATCAACACGACGTTTAAATGCTTCGAGTACCGGAGTGGCAATCAGCCCGGCCAATTTGGTAAACATATTACGGTTAAATTCCTCACGCAGGAAACCACCTAACATCTGCGCCAACCCCTCTGTTGTTTTCAGTGCAACATTCCCGACAAAGCCGTCGCAAACCACTACGTCGGTTACTCCCTTGAAAATATCGTTGCCTTCGATGTTGCCGTAATAATTTAAATCACTTTGCTGCAACAGCTCGTTCGCCTGCTTGACGATTTCATTGCCCTTGATATCTTCACTGCCAATATTGAGCAGACCCACCGTAGGGTTGTTTTTATGTTCAATCGCATAAATCAGAGCAGTACCCATCAGGGCGAACTGTAATAAATTCTCGGCGTTACAATCCACATTCGCGCCAAGGTCGAGCATGCAGACTTGCCCCTTGTAAGTGGGCAGAAATGAAGCAATTGCGGGGCGATCTATACCCGGCAGCATTTTAAGTACATAACGTGCTGTTGCCATCAATGCCCCAGTATTCCCAGCACTTACACAAGCAGACGCCTCACCATTTTTTACAAGGTTGATGGCGACACGCATGGAGGATTCTTTTTTGCTGCGTAAAACCAATTGCGGGGATTCATCCATGCCGACCACTTCACTGGCTGCATGGATACGCAGTCGTGGCCCGATAGATGTTTTAACGGTGCGCAGCTCAGCTTCGATTGCATCAGGCAATCCAACTAATACGATAGTATCGGTCGGATGTTGTTGCAGATATTTCACCGCAGCGGGAATGGTGACGCGCGTCCCGTGGTCGCCTCCCATGGCATCAATGGCTATTGTGACATCCACCAGGCGATCCTCTTACGCTATGTCCAAATTTGGATATTGGAATACTAGATGCGTCTGCACCTCATTATTTGGTGCGTATCCGCTACCGCAAGATGTGATTAGTCGCCTTTTATTTTGACAACTCTTTTGCCACGATAAAAGCCAGTTGGGCTGATGTGGTGACGCAGATGTTGCTCACCAGTGGAGGGTTCAACCGCCAGTGCCGGGCTAACCAGAAAATCGTGCGAGCGGTGCATGCCACGCTTGGATGGGGATTTCTTATTCTGTTGAACAGCCATATTAACTCCTTGCAAAACCAATAATAAAAACTACATATATTTCAATTCGGATAAAACCGCAAACGGGTTTTTATCTATCTGATCTATCTGATCTATCTCTTCCACTACATATCCTTCTTTCACAGGTCGACAAACACCTACAGGATGTCTCGGTGCAAATGGCAGACTCAGTAAAATTTCTTCCTCAAACAAGGCAAGCAGGTCCAAATGATTGTCGGCCAGAATGCTATCTATCTCATCCTCTTCGACAGAGGATTCATTCCAGTTTTGCACCAGAAGCAATTGCGAAACCAGCTTCAATGGATAGGTCAAGCTTTGCAAACATCGCTGACACCGCAGTTGGCACAGCCCGACCAGCTTCACTTCCAGCATCGGTTTGCCATTCCTGTCATGGAAACCGCGCAGGGTGTAGTTAATTTCCTCTTTGCGATCGTGTTCAAAACCAACATCAAGAACAACCAGCTTATCCTGTAGCCGGGGCATTTCAGCCATTGCAATTTTGCCGTGTAATTCCCGGCTGTTATTAGCAAAGTCCAGGCTATCTATAAATTGCTGTTCAAACATAAGGCGCGCATGATATATATTTCGCCTGTTTCTGTCAAAAAAGCCTTCGATATTAATCGTATCGGCTCTATATGGATGTAAAAATGCCTGGCGACAAGGTCAGCGCTATGTGATCCCCATGGACTGTTCGCATGTTATTCCGCACAACACCTGTTTTTCGCTACGTGATAACTCTTTGATCTGCAGCTCGCGCTTTAAGGCAGCGGATTTGTCTGCGCAAGGCTCGACGTGCATTAGCCGTACTGGGCGACGGCCACGAGTGTATTTCGCCGCCTCGCCAGTGTTGTGTGCGGCCAGACGTTTCTCCAGATTATTGGTGATGCCGCAATATAGAGTGCCGTCCGCACAACAAACGAGGTAGCAAACCCAGTTCATTGTGAATTCCCCAATGTATTCCTTCATCTTGATTTTCTTGCACTAGGAGAGTGTGCTGGAAGTGAGTGAGGGTGTGATCTGTGTTGCACCAGTTTGGCCAAGACCAGCATCATTAACAAAATAATCAGCACGGCCGCATTGCCCCAGCGCACATACGGCGTGCTGCCGGTATAACCCTGCGCCTGCCCAGTGAGTACACCTTCCTCATGCTGCGGCAACATCTGCTGAATGCTGCCATCGCGCCTAATGATAGAGGTTACGCCAGTATTCGTGGCGCGCAGCATCATGCGTCCTGTTTCCAGTGCGCGCATTTGTGCGATCTGGTTATGCTGCATCGAAGCGTGCGATTTGCCATACCAGGCATCGTTGCTGACATTTACCAGCAAGCTTGCCTCCGGCAAGTAACGGATGATTTCTTCGCCGAATACATCCTCGTAGCAAATCTGCACGGCAATGCGTTGGCCCGCTATGCGCAATACAGGTTGCCGCTCGCCGCCGCGCGCCAAGTCAGACATGGGGATATTCAATACTTCGTTAACGATCCAGCCCAACGCTGGGCGCAATGGGATGAATTCGCCGAATGGCACCAGATGATTTTTACGGTAGCTTTGGCTATTCGCTGTGCCAAGCGTGAATACGCTGTTGTAGTGCAGCCCGTTGTAACTTTCAAATGCACCGATAAGAATGTCACCGCCATTTTGCTTTGCATGCTGGCGCAAAATAGCCATGTAATTTTCCGGTAGATCGTGGCGTAGCAGTGGTAGTGCGGTTTCCGGTAAAATGATCAAACGTGCATCGGTCTGCTGCACCAGTCGGCGATAGGTTTCCAGCGTGTCGACAAGCTTCTCTTCGTGAAATTTGAGATCTTGCGGAATATTGCCCTGCAACAACGCAATTTTGAACGGCTTACCTTCAGGCTTTGTCCAGTCTATTGTTCGCAGCACCGTAGCGCCGCCCCATAGCAGTAACAGCGCCGCCAGTGCCGCTTTCCCTTGAGCATTCCAACGCATTTGCCACAATAGCGTCAGCAATCCCGCACTTATCGCCACCGTTAGTGATACGCCATATACGCCAAATATTGGCGCATATCCCGCCAAGGGGCTAATCGATACTTGTGAGTAAGCCAGTGTCAGCCAAGGGAAACCAGTGAACAGCAGCCCGCGTACCCATTCCAGAAGTACCCACAACGCAGGCATTACAAGTATCAAGCGCACCCAGGAAGGAGCCCGCAACCGTGCCTGCGCATAACCAATCAAAGCGGGAAATAACGCCAAAAGTGCAGCGAACAGAGCGGTAGTAGAGAGCGCCAGCAAGAGTGGCATGTCTCCGTAATCATGCTGAGCAATGTATAGCCAGCCTATGCCGACACTAAATAAACCAAAGCCAAAGGAAAAACCCAGCAATGCTGCCGTACGCTTCCCATTTGCATGTTGCCACTGCCAGAACAGTGCAGCTAGTGAAAAAATAGCAAGAGGGAACAGCGAAAAGGGTGCAAAACTTAGAACGGTAAGCAGGCCAAGACAAAAAGCTATAACGAATTTTTGTGCAGAAATGAATTTCACTGAATACTACCGCTGGATTGAACTTATCAATTATATGGCTTCTCCAAAGTTATTTAAAATTACCTCACAAAACCCGGAGTTCGACTAAAATGCAAGGCGCAATTTGTTATGAGTATTGTTAAATGCTAATGGAAAGTCCGGAATGAAAACTAAAGCTATTATTTTTGACGTAGATGGCACGCTAGCAGATACTGAAGAAGCTCATCGCCTCTCGTTCAATAAAACGTTTGCGGAAAATCATCTCGACTGGAAATGGGACGTTGCCCTATATGACGAGCTGCTTAAAGTGACCGGCGGCAAAGAACGAATCAATCATTTCGTTACTACCCATGTGCCCGGTTTTCAGAAGCCGGCTGATTATGAAAGTTTTGTGAAACACCTTCATTTGGTCAAGACCGCGCATTACACCGCGATGTTACGCGAAGGTGGTATTCCGTTGCGCCCTAATATAAAACGCCTGATTACCGAAGCCAAACAGGCAGGATTGAAGCTTGCCATTGCCACCACCACTTCGCGGGATAACGTCATCACGCTTTTACAACAGGGGTTGGGCGTAGGTAGCGAAGCTTTGTTTGACGTCATTGGTTATGGCGATATAGTTCAGCACAAAAAACCCGCACCCGATATTTATTATTGGGTGTTGGAGAGGCTAGGGCTTAATGCTGCTGAGTGCATTGCGCTGGAAGACTCCGAGAATGGTCTGCGTTCCAGCTTGGCCGCTGGACTGAAAACTTTCATTACAATTAATCACTACACGAGCAAGCAGGATTTTTCTGGAGCGTCAGCGGTGCTGGATGATTTAAGCAATTTAGAAAGTTTTTATCAGGTTGCTGGTCTAGATTTTTCCAAACGGGCGGCATCTGTTTAGATTTCTGCAACCCAATTTTTTTCATACGCTCTCCCGATAGGTAGCGCTCACCTTGTTGAATAGCCAACGTGAATTTTGTGGCTCCTCTCTATTGTTATCAAATCACGTTCGCAGCGAATGACATGACCATAGAGATAATTACGAGATGCAATCGTGTAGCATAGCGCTTCCGCATCGTTTCTTGAATAGCAGCACAGTAAGTATTGCTGCTACTGCATTTAGAGTTGATTACAAAAATTTATGGAAAAAATACGTCTCTCCAAACTGATGTCCGAGCAGGGCTTGTGTTCCCGCCGCGAGGCAGACAGTTATATTGAACGTGGGTGGGTGCTGGTGGATGGCAAGCCAGTAACTGAACTGGGCACGAAAATAGATCCCACCCAGCGCATCACGCTGAACCGTGCCGCCCAAGCTCAACAACAAACACGCGTAACTATCCTGCTGAACAAGCCTATCGGTTTTGTTTCCGGGCAGGCGGAGGACAACCACAAGCCCGCAGTTACCCTGATTAATGCTTCATCGCGCTTTGCTAACGATAAATCACCGCTGACTTTTCATCCCATGCATTTGAATGGCATTGCGCCCGCGGGTCGGCTGGATATTGATTCGCAGGGTTTGCTGGTATTGACTCAGGATGGCCGCATTGCCAAACAACTTGTTGGCGAAGATTCCGCCCTGGACAAGGAATATCTGGTGCGCGTGCAGGGAAAAATTTCAGCTAACGGCCTAACCATGTTGAACCACGGCCTCAAACTGGACGGCGAGATGCTTAAGCCCGCCAGAGTGAGCTGGCTGAATGACGATCAATTGCGCTTCATTTTGCGCGAAGGCAAAAAACGCCAGATTCGTCGCATGTGTGAGTTGGTCGGGCTAAAAGTGACCGGGCTAAAGCGCGTGCGTATCGGCAAAATTAAATTGGGCGATTTGTCCATTGGGCAATGGCGCTACATGCGCGAAGACGAAGCGTTCTAATCGCTGCAAATTTTTTTGATGTTCACCGACGAATTTAACTTCACACTTCCCGAGCACTTGATCGCGCAACACCCTCCCGAGCGGCGCGGTGCCAGTCGTTTGTTGTGCATACGCGGGGAGTCTAGAGAAGACTCCGTGTTTGCCCAGCTGCCCTCCTTGGTACGTGAACACGATTTGCTAGTATTTAACGATGCGCGCGTGCTAAAGGCGCGCCTCTTCGGAGTAAAGGAAAGCGGTGGAAAAATTGAGCTATTGATCG
This sequence comes from Betaproteobacteria bacterium, assembly GCA_021413765.1. GTDB lineage: Bacteria > Pseudomonadota > Gammaproteobacteria > Burkholderiales > Gallionellaceae > Nitrotoga. The sequence goes on along the minus strand of JAIOPT010000122.1, from coordinate 19,682 downwards.
AGCGTATTCTCGATGAACATCATGCGCTGGCTCAAGTGCGCGCCAGTCATGCGCCCAAGCCGGGCAGCCGATTGTTGCTGGCAGGTCATCTCCCCGTTATGGTGCTGGGACGCGAGCGAGAATTTTTCCGCTTGCGCTTCGACAGCACAGAAAATGTGTCGTTATTGCTGGAACAATATGGACAGTTGCCGCTACCACCGTATATCACTCATGCAGCAAATGCCGAAGACGAAGAGCGTTATCAGACGGTATATGCATGTCAGCCTGGCTCGGTAGCTGCGCCTACGGCAGGGCTGCATTTCGATGACGCAATGCTCGCCGCTTTGCGCGCTCAAGGTACGCAACTGGCCTATCTAACGTTGCATGTCGGCGCCGGCACTTTTCAGCCAGTGCGTGTAAATAATGTCCGTGATCATGTGATGCACCGCGAACGCTATGCCATTCCGCAAGCAACGGTGGAAGCCATTATGCAGGCTCGAGCGCGGGGCGGACGGATCATCGCGGTGGGTACTACCAGTTTACGTGCGCTGGAAAGCGCAGCGCAACAAGACAGGTTACGTGCCGGAGAGGGTGAAACAAGTATTTTCATTACGCCAGGTTACCGTTTCAAAGTGGTGGATGTTTTACTGACTAATTTCCATTTGCCCAAGTCTACCCTGCTAATGCTGGTGTGCGCCTTTGGTGGTATGGACGCAATGCTCGCCGCCTATGGCCATGCGTTAGAACAGCAATACCGTTTCTTCAGTTATGGCGATGCCATGCTGATTGAACGGTAGCACATGTTATGAGCAAGAAATCTATTCAGGTTTTTTCTAAAAATAATTAAAAATTCGCTTTGCGTAAATGACTTTGTCATTACCAGGCAAACGTTTAGTGTTCCCCTGGAAACCTCTTGTCAGTAGAAATTAGCCATTCATCCCATATGAATTGACAGAATTGGAAGCGCACAATAGCCTGTTCCAGCTTGGCAACATGTTATGCAGCCACAGAGCTCAAAGTTCGACAGTTTGCTAACAACAGGAACATCTATAAAAGCTATAACGGGCCCACTGGTTTTTATCCCTAGTATGACCATTGCATTTTGCATAATCGTATTTGGCGGTACAAACCTTACCTAGCGCTACTGAACTGCTAGCAAGCGCTTACAACGAAGTCATATCCCCGACCATCGATGTCGCTGCTCTTAAATGAGGGATAGACTGGAATAAGCGCTGAGTCGCTGTGCAGGGATACCCTACTCTTGGACACATAACGGTCGATGGTGAAGTGAAATGCAGCTTAACGATGTTGTAATAATTTTCAACAATAGCTGTCACAATTCCTTAATAAACCTTGTTATTTTGGTGCATTATTTCTCATGAAAAACATTGGTAAATATATAACCGTTAAGGAGTTGGGGTCTGGGGCGACTAGCAAGGTGTTCCTTACAATAGATCCGTTCAGTAATAAGAAGGTTGCAATCAAGTTGTTTGAACTGAATTCATCACATGACACGACAGTCAAAAAGACGTTCCATAAGCTATTCCTAACTGAGTCCTCCTTGGCGGGGAAGCTGCAGCACCCGCACATTGTGAAAATTTTCGATGCTGTGTTAAGTGACGACCTCAATTACTTGGTGATGGAATACGTTGATGGTGGATCGCTGGAAAAGTATACCGAAGCAGGGCAGCTATTGCCGTTTGCGACCATCGCGGAAATAATTTACAAGTGCTGCAAGGCGTTGGAATATGCGCAAACCCAAGGTGTGATCCACCGCGACATCAAGCCAGCAAACATCCTGTTGCATGGAGAAAGCGACATCAAAATTTCAGATTTCGGCGCAGCAATTATTGAGAACTATGAGGGTACGCATGTCAGCGGGGTGGGATCGCCTGCCTATATGTCGCCTGAGCAAATTAGCGACCTGCCATTGACGCAACAAGCAGATATATATTCTCTCGGCGTAACGATGTACAAGCTACTCACGGGCAGGCTGCCATTCGAGGCGAATAGCCGCCACGGTCTTCTTTATCAGATAGTTCATGGAGAACCATCTTCTCCTAAGACTTTTCGTCTTGATATCCCAGATGAACTGAATGCCATCGTTCAGCGTGCCATGAAGAAGGATTTGTCTCAACGGTACCAGAATTGGGATGAATTTGCTCAAGACCTATCATCATTCTTTGCCTTTAGTTCACTGTTCCAAGAGCAGAATGAAATTTATGATACAGAGAAATTCGATACCCTGCGTTCGCTTTCGTTTTTCGAGAGATTCAGGGTTGTAGAGTTGTGGGAGGTACTGCATTTCAGTAACTGGCGCAAGGTGAGTAAGGATACATTGATCCTGAAAGAGGGTGATATAGGCAATACGTTGTTCATTCTGGCCAACGGCATGGTCAAGATACTCAAAAATGGTAATGTGTTGGGCCACTTGCATAAGGGTGAATGTTTTGGTGAGATAAAACGTTTCCCGGACAGCACTTTTATTCGTAGCACTGCGGTGGAAACAGGAACTGACGTCACCTTGATTGAGATCAATTTGGACACTCTGGCAAGAGCATCGGTGGAATGCCGTTTTCAGTTTGAGGATTCCTTTTTGTACGTCCTGTTGAAACGCTTGGATGTAGCGAATACCCGTATTTCGAAATTGCTGGCTTAACAGGAATCACTACACCTTCCCGTTAACCCCTGAAGTGAATTTTGAAGCAGCAACGCACAGGCTGTTGTGGATACCGTTTTCCGGACAGCGAATTAAGATGGTGGCCTGCTGTAAATAAGAGCGGGTTGTAAGTGAAACGAAATGTAAGAATCTCAGTGCTGAATTCAAGGCCAAGGTTACCATCGAAGGGATGTGTGACATCAAAATGGTGAATGAACTTGGTCAGAAATTTGGGCGCATCCCACACAGGTTAGTCCGTAACTTCCCTTGGGCCATGGTATTTGACGGGGCCGTCCTCCAAGAAGCTGGCGCCGACTACCCTCACGTTTGCGCAGTGTGCTTCCCATTGTTTTTATACATAAGGGGTATGGCGAGCTACGTATGCGGTTTTTTACAGGTCACGCTCCATTTTGATTTCCGCCAGTTCCCAGTTGGTCTTGGCCAGTTCCAGCTCAATTGCGGCCAGCGGGCGTTGTGTCTTGCTGACATCGCCCAACTGCCCTGTCTGCGCGGCCTTTAACCAGTCTTCAATGTGGAAATAGGCATCGACAAACGCCCATGTAGCTTCCTTTGGGCTTAGCCTTTCTTCTGTGACTTACTTGATCGCTAGTTCACGAAATTCTTTGCTGTAAGTTGTGCTTGGTACTCTCTGTTTCATCCCACATCCACGTTTTAAATTTAACAAAACGTGGGTGTCCATTTCCCCCAGCCTTCCTCTGTTACTGCCGGTGGCGATTATTGAAAGAGGCATTTGGTGTAAGATATCCAACTTTCTTATATGGCGTTCTTGATAGTGCGATCCGCAACTTCAGCATTTACCCCTAATCTGGGACATCGTTTTAGTGTCGAGCAACCTTATGCCCGTTGGATGTTGGCAAAATGATATGCGCGCGCTGCGAAAGTATGAACGTGCGCCGTTCTTCGTGGAAAAAAAACGAAGACCACATGAGCCATTTTCTTTATGCGCCGTACCGTTGCCGTGACTGCAAACATCGATTTTTTAAATTCAGTGGGCCCTTTAAGCTTTCTGTCATAGCTACTTTGGGTTTGCTTGCCAGCGCAGGTTTTCTTGCCACGATTTATCTGTTATCCAAACCTGACCCTGTCATCGCCTCTTTACCCATCGCCCATGAGGTAAAACCAAACAGAATACTTATACTCGAGAAAGCAAAACAAGGTAAAGCCGATGATCAATACGCTGCGGGTCTCATGTACATGCCGGGTGGCGACTTCCCAGTAAATTACCAGGAGGCGCTGAAGTGGTTTGAATTAGCTAGCAAGCAGGGGCATGCAGGGGCGGAATTTAATCTCGGTCTGCTTTATAGAAATGGCCGTGGCGTTTTGCAGGATTTCACTATTGCTACTCAATGGATTGAGAAAGCTGCCCACAAAGGTTATCCCGAGGCTCAGTATCAACTTGGAACATTTTATAAAACCGGTGAAGGCATTCAACGTGATCTGACGCAGGCTTATGTCTGGTATAACCTCTCGGCTGCACAAGGCTATGAACCTGGCATTTCTGGGCGAGATAATGTGGCGAATCTCATGAATGCAGCTGAAGTACTGAAAGCACAAACCCTGTCGCGGAATTTCAAGCTAACGCCGTCCAATCATGGCGAAAGCAAAACGCTTGCGGTGAACGTTGAAAACCTTATCAACAAAAATATACCTGATACAAACGCGAAGTAATCACCGCAACCAGACGGCTGATCTAACAATAACGCATAAGATTGTGGCTGCAATCGCTACTTACATGTAATTGGATTTAATATAATCTGGCAATAATTTAAATTTAGGCTTGAATCAGCAAGAGTTGCTCTCGGCAACGAGCACATGTCTCAGTTGGGAAGGACTTGTGTCAGCGTTGATGAAGGCTTTGTTCAAGTCCGATCATCAGTCTTTGTTGGGTGCAACTGATGTAATTGCTTATTTGTGTGATGTTGACGCTTCGAAATTACAAAATCCAGAATTTTTAACAGGTGCTTATATCAAGTTATCTGCGCCACCTCTCGTACGACTTGTGCGATGATTTCCGCCCAGTGTCGCACTTTTTCGCTATCCTCGCCTTCCACCATCACGCGCAACAATGGTTCGGTTCCAGAAGGTCTAAGCAATACTCTGCCACAACCATCGAGCGCTGTTTCGGCAGCCATCACCACTTCACGTATGCTGGCATGCGTAGAATAATCAGCCCCTCGGGCAACACGCACGTTCAGCAATATTTGTGGATACAGTGTCAAATCTGAAACAGCTTGAGCCAGGGTCTGCTGGTTAATCCGGAGTGCGTGTAGTACTTGCAGAGCGGAGATGATGCCATCGCCCGTTGTGTGCCTATCGAGACAGATGATGTGGCCGGAATTTTCCCCGCCAAGTTGCCAGCCTTGTTGTAACATCGTTTCCATTACATGACGATCACCCACCTTGGCGCGCGCGAAGGGAACGTGCATGCGTTGCATGGCATGCTCGAAAGCCAGATTGGTCATTAGTGTTCCCACCACCCCGCCCTTGAGCGTGCCTTGCATATGGCGGTGTTTGGCGATAACGTAGAGAAGTTGGTCGCCATCGTATAAACGTCCATCTGCATCCACCATCACCAATCGGTCGCCATCACCGTCGAGGGCAATACCCAGATCGGCATGATGTTCTTTAACGGCTTGTTGCAAGTTGGCCGGGGCAGTCGCGCCATATCCATCGTTGATGTTTAAGCCATCCGGCTGCACACCGATAGCTACAACATCCGCCCCCAGCTCGTGGAAAACATGTCGGGCAATGTGATAGCAAGCACCGTGCGCGCAATCCACCACCAATTTCAGGCCACGCAGATCTAAATCGTAAGGAAAGCTACTCTTGCAAAACTCAATATAACGGCCTGCCGCATCTGATAAGCGTTTGGCTTTGCCCAGCTTGGCCGAAGGCATGGTTTCTATTGATGTTTCCAGCCTCGCTTCAATGGCGTATTCCATTTCATCTGCCAGTTTGCTGCCTTGGCTGGAAAAAAACTTGATGCCGTTATCCTCGAACAGATTATGCGAAGCGGAAATCACAACACCCGCCTGCAAACGTAATGCACGAGTTAGATAAGCCACTGCAGGCGTTGGCACCGGCCCAGCCAGATAAACGTCTACCCCGGCGGCAATCAAACCCGCCTGCAAAGCCGATTCAAGCAGATAGCCAGAAATACGCGTGTCCTTGCCAATCAGTACTCCGGGATTTTCACCCTGTGACAAATGCCAATCTGCGGAAGCCAGTACTTTGCCTGCGGAATAGCCCAAGTGCATAACAAATTCCGGCGTAATAGGATATTCACCTACTCGTCCGCGCACACCATCCGTACCAAAAAATTTTTTGCTCACAAGTCGACCCCTTTCACAGCGTTCCAAATTTTCAAAGCATCTACTGTGGCACGCACATCATGCACGCGCACCATGCATGCTCCGCGCATCACTGCCAGTAACGCAGCCGCTACGCTGGCATGTACTCGGTGTTCTACGTTTTGGCCAGTAATTGTCCCCAACATGGATTTACGTGAGAGCCCGGCTAGTAGCGGTACTCCCAGAATGGAAAATTCATCCAGATGCCTTAACAGGGCGAGATTATGCGTCAAGGTTTTGTCAAAACCAAAACCCGGGTCGATCATAATACGTTCCCGCGCGATGCCTTCCTTTTGCACGGATAAAATTCGTGAGCGCAGGAATTGAAGCACCTCTGCAACTACATCCTGATAGTACTGCTGCTGAATAGTCTGGGGCGGGCCTTGCTTGTGCATCAGGCATACCGCTGCATCGCTTGCAGCCACGGCGGCCAGCGCATCAGGTTGTTGCAGCGCGTTTATATCATTGATCATGCTCACTCCTGCCGCCAATGCCGAGCGCATCACTTCTGGTTTATAGGTATCCACTGAAAGAGGAACCGGGGAACCGTGCAAGCCTTCAATCACTGGTATGATGCGGTCTAACTCTTCCTGCGTGCTGATAGATTGCGCACCGGGACGCGTGGATTCACCTCCTATGTCGAGAAGGTCAGCGCCTTCTTGAATCAGTTGATGTGCATGAACCAGCGCTGCATCGCGTTGCGAATGATGGCCGCCATCATAGAATGAATCGGGGGTGACATTGATGATACCCATAACCAGAGTGCGGGACAGGTTCAGTTTGAATGAGCCACAGTGGAGAAGCATGTGATAGGTGAAGGTAAAGGGAAGTGGAAACATCTACAAGCACGGAAACATGCGCCTCGCCCCTTTCCCTTAGATCATCCTTCTAGGGTTTTCAAGCTCCTGGTGCAGGCTGAGCAGTTGGAGTTTCAGATGCTGTCGGTGCTGCACCCTGAGGTGGCTGGACATCTTTGCTCGACTGGATGACCTTGGGCTGACGTGGCGGTTTACCGGCCATAATATCGTCGAGCTGGTCGGCATCCAAGGTTTCATATTCTAGCAGTGCTGTCGCCATTGCTTCGACTTTGTCCCGATTAGCTTCAATCAGTCCTCGGGCCAATGCGTACTGCTGGTCAATAATGCGGCGAATTTCCTCATCCACTTTCTGCATGGTGGCTTCTGAAACATTCTTGTGTGTAGTCACAGAGCGCCCAAGAAATACCTCGCCTTCGTTTTCGCCATATACCATTGTCCCCAAGGCTTCCGACATACCCCATTGCGTTACCATACGGCGTGCCATTTCAGTGGCGCGCTCGAAGTCATTGGAAGCACCGGTAGTCATTTGGTGCATGAAAATCTCTTCCGCAATACGACCGCCGAACAATACCGCAAGGGTATCAAGGATCCGATTCTTGTCCATGCTGTAACGATCTTCCGCTGGCAACTGCATGGTCAACCCCAGCGCACGTCCACGCGGAATGATAGTGACCTTATGAACAGGATCAGTTTTAGGCAGCAACTTGGCCACAACCGCGTGGCCAGATTCATGGTAAGCGGTGTTGCGACGCTCCTCCTCTGGCATGACAACTGAGCGGCGTTCCGCACCCATCATGATCTTATCCTTGGCGGCCTCGAAATCGTCCATCTCTACGAAACGTTTACTGCGCCGCGCGGCAAACAGCGCCGCCTCGTTTACCAGATTAGCCAAGTCAGCACCAGACATGCCGGGTGTACCACGCGCCAAAATATCGGCTTTCACGTCAGGTGAAACAGGCACTTTGCGCATGTGAACCATCAGAATTTGTTCGCGGCCACGAATATCCGGCAACGGCACTACCACTTGGCGATCAAAACGGCCCGGACGCAACAGTGCAGAGTCGAGTACATCGGGACGATTGGTCGCAGCGATCACAATCACGCCGCTGGCTCCTTCAAAACCATCCATTTCCACCAGCAACGCATTCAGGGTTTGTTCTCGCTCATCATTGCCACCACCCAAGCCAGCGCCGCGCTGGCGACCGACTGCATCAATTTCATCAATGAACACAATGCATGGCGCCTGTTTCTTGGCCTGCTCGAACATGTCGCGCACGCGCGCCGCGCCCACACCGACAAACATTTCTACGAAATCAGAACCAGAGATTGAGAAGAACGGCACATTCGCTTCACCCGCAATAGCCTTTGCAAGCAGCGTTTTACCGGTACCAGGGCTACCCAGCAACAGCACCCCGCGCGGAATGCGGCCGCCCAAATTTTGAAATTTGGTTGGGTCGCGCAGGAAATCTACAATCTCGGATACTTCTTCCTTGGCCTCATCGCAACCTGCCACATCGGCAAAGGTAACGCGTTCCTTAGTCTCGTCCAGCATGCGCGCCTTGCTCTTGCCAAAAGAGAAAAGCCCGCCCCCTTTGCCGCCGCCTTGCATCTGGCGCATGAAAAAAACCCACACGCCAATGAGCAGCAGCATTGGGAACCATGAAACAAAAATGCTCATCAAAAAGGATTGCTCTTCTTCCGGCTTGGCTTCAATCGTGACACCGTTCTTGATCAGGTCAGATACCAACCACAAATCTTGTGGCGCATAGCTGGTGATGCGTTTGCCATCGCTAGTAACAGCCTTTAGCATGCGTCCTTCGATAGTTACCTTGGTGATACTCCCAAGCCTGACTTCTTCCAGAAAACGCGAGTAATCCATTTGCGTCTGCGAGGTCTGCTGCTGGCGCGTGTTGAATTGATTGAATACGGTCATCAGCACCAACGCAACGACCATCCAAATTCCGATACTCTTAAACAAGTTGTTCAAAGTTACTCCTTAACCAGCGCACAGTCTTTACCATGCGTCCATTAGACTACGTCTGCCCCGATTACTCAAGGATACCACTATAAATTCAATAATATTACAACACTACGTTAACACGTACATTTTACTGTTTACATGTTAAATACATATTGCATGTAACGCTTATTTTACGTTTTGCCTCAACTTAAAAAGTTGAGTTTTCAAATGCGCTCTCAAACTTTGAGGTTCCCAAGAGATATAGCTCATTGCTTCTATCACGCGAAGAATCCGGCTTGCGCGTCACTACTCGAGCAAAGTAACTGCGCATCAACTTAATATAGTCCTCAAAACCTACGCCTTGAAAGACTTTGACCAAGAATGCGCCGCTTGGTTGCAAATGGCGTAGTGAAAAGTCCAGTGCCAGTTCCGCCAAATGCATGGCACGTGCCTGATCGGTCAAGTTGATACCGCTAATATTGGGGGACATGTCAGAAATTACAAGTCCAATTTTCTTGCCGCTTAGTTTACCCTCAATTTGCGCCATTACACTGTCGTCGCGGAAATCACCTTGAATAAACTCTACGCCATGTATCGGGTGCAATGGCAACAGGTCGAGTGCAATTACTTTGCCACCTTCGCCCACCTTGATGGCAGCGACTTGTGACCAGCCGCCAGGGGCCGCACCCAAGTCAACGACCACCATACCACGTTTAAGTAGTCGGTCACGCTCATCAATTTCCAACAGCTTGTATGCCGCACGCGAGCGGTAACCTTCCTTCTGCGCGCGCTGCACATATGAATCATTAACATGTTCATTCATCCACTGTTTGCTACTTTTGGATCGCTTCATCGTTTAAAATGTCGGTCTTATCAGGAGCCAATAAAATTGCTAACACTAACTGTATTACAACGCCAAAACCTTAAAGCGCGCGCTCATCCGCTTAAACCCACCGTCATGATTGGATCAGCAGGACTGACTCCCGCAGTACTGGGAGAAATCTCCTGCGCCCTGAAGAGTCATGAATTAATCAAAATTAGGGTTATGAATGAGGATCGGAAAACGCGCATGGATATATCGGGACAAATTTGCACACAATTGAACGCAGTAGCGGTGCAACATATTGGCAAAATCCTCGTGATATATCAACCACAAGAAGATGTACCTGAGAAGACTCCTGCTCGGCCCAAAGGCAGGCCGCTCAGCAAAAAACAGTTGGGTAGCCGCTAACCCCCCATCATTGCATCATGTCCTGCCACCTCTTAATGCAGGTGGTGAGTGAGGCGGACATCTGCTTCACGGATGCCGAACGTCACTAGCACGATGAGGGGCCCACCTGCGTAATCCTTATAGATACCAATGACGCTTGTAAGGTTTAAACATATTGTACGTTCACGATTTCATATTCGCGAACACCGCCTGGAGCTTGAACTTCAGCAACATCTCCACTGTATTTACCGATCAGTGCCCGTGCAATCGGAGAGCTGATGGAAATCTTGCATTGCCTGATGTCAGCTTCATCATCTCCGACAATCTGATAAGTCACCACGTCGCCGCTTGCGAGGTCTTCCAGCCTTACAGTCGCGCCAAACACACAACGACCATCTGCGTTGAGGGTCTTTGGATCTATTACTTGAGCATTACCCAGCTTACTTCCCAGCTCTATGATGCGTCCCTCAACAAAACTTTGACGCTCTTTAGCCGCTTCATATTCAGCATTTTCCGACAAGTCACCTTGTGCGCGCGCTTCGGAAATGGCATTGATCACCCATGGGCGATCAACAGTTTTTAGTTGATGAAGTTCGTTACGCAATAGTTCAGCGCCTACCACGGTTAATGGAATTTTGCTCATACTGACTCTTCCTTCTTATATTCTTAATGAATCAGACGTTGATGCTGCGTCTGCAAATCATACACATGTAATTCAGCGATGTGCTGCATGCCCAAGCAAGCTGCGCGCGCACCTGCCAGAGTGGTGTAATAAGTCACACGTCCCTGCAATGCGGCATGGCGGATAGAATAAGAATCTTGCATCGCGCTACGCTTACTGTCCACTGTGTTAATAATTAGATTGATCTCGCCATTCTTAATCATATCCACGATGTGCGGACGACCTTCTGCCACCTTATTCGCCACAGTCACTGCAACATCCGCGGCCGCTAGTGTAGCAGCGGTACCACGCGTCGCCAAAACGGTAAAGCCCATATCCCGCAGGCTCTTGGCAATTTCCACTGCACCCAACTTATCCGCACCACGCACACTGATAAACACCTTACCGGCGGACGGCAATTTCACTCCCGCAGCTAATTGGGATTTTACAAAGGCTTCCGCAAAGGTGTCGCCCACACCCATTACCTCCCCAGTGGATTTCATTTCCGGGCCAAGGATGATATCTACACCGGGGAACTTAATGAATGGAAACACCGCCTCCTTGACCGAATAATACGACGGAATAACTTCTTTAGTCACGCCCTGTTGCGCCAAAGTTTGACCAGCCATGCAACGCGCAGCCACCATGGCCAGCGGGATTCCAGTAGCTTTGGACACGAAGGGCACAGTGCGTGAGGCGCGCGGATTTACTTCCAGTATAAATACAGAGTCGCCTTGAATGGCATACTGCACATTCATCAGACCGACTACATTTAGCGCTCTGGCCATCGCTTTGGTCTGGCGCCGCAACTCATCCTGAAGCTTTGGCGACAAACTAAAAGGTGGTAGGGAACAGGCCGAGTCGCCGGAATGTACACCCGCCTCTTCGATATGCTCCATGATACCGCCGACCAGCACGTCTGTACCGTCACTTACCGCATCCACATCCACCTCTATCGCATCATTAAGAAAGCGGTCGAGTAAAATCGGCATGCGTTCCGGAAATATATTGGCGCTCTCCACTGCCTCGCGCATATAACGTTCTAAGTCAGGCTGAGAGTGAACGATCTCCATGGCCCGCCCACCCAACACGTTGCTGGGCCGCATCACCAGCGGGTAACCAATTTCTTGCGCTGCCAGCACCGCCTGTTCCGGCGTGCTGACCGTGCGATTGGGCGGTTGCTTCAAGTCCAATTGCTGCAACATCACACGGAAACGTGCACGGTCTTCTGCGCAGTCGATCATGTCTGGCGTAGTGCCTATGATGGGCACACCGTTTTTCTCTAAGCCACGTGCCAGCTTAAGAGGCGTCTGGCCACCAAACTGCACGATCACGCCAACCGGTTTTTCCACAGCCACAATTTCCAGCACATCTTCCAACGTCAACGGTTCGAAATACAGACGGTCGGACGTATCATAATCAGTAGACACAGTCTCTGGATTACAATTAACCATAATGGTTTCATATCCATCCTCACGCAATGCCAGCGCGGCATGCACACAGCAATAATCAAATTCGATCCCTTGACCAATGCGATTCGGCCCACCACCCAGCACTATAATTTTTTTTCTGGTGGTAGGCTGTGCCTCACATTCCTCTTCATAGGTAGAATACAAATAGGCAGTATTGGTGGCGAATTCGGCGGCACAAGTGTCCACCCGCTTGAACACCGGACGGATAGCCAGCGCATGACGGCACGCGCGCACGGCAGCTTCATCACTTCCTAGTAATTTGGCCAAGCGTTTATCCGAAAACCCCTTACGCTTTAATCCACGCAACTCCCCCATACTCATGCTATCAAGCGTACGGCCCCCCAACGCAACTTCGCGCTTGATTAGGTCTTCGATCTGCACCAAGAACCAAGGATCAATTTTGCTTAGACCGAACACCTCTTCCAGCGTCATGCCCATGCGAAAAGCATCACCCACATACCAGATTCGATCTGGCCCCGGTGCGCCCAATTCAGCGGCAATCGACTCGCGGTCGTTTGATATTCCGTCTAAACCATCCACACCTACTTCCAGTCCGCGTAGCGCCTTCTGAAACGATTCCTGGAAAGTGCGACCGATGGCCATCACTTCGCCCACTGATTTCATCTGTGTAGTTAGACGGTCATTGGCCTGCGTGAATTTCTCAAAAGCGAAACGAGGAATCTTGGTCACTACATAATCTATTGTTGGCTCAAATGAAGCCGGAGTTGCCCCGCCAGTAATTTCATTCTTCAACTCATCCAGCGTGTATCCTACCGCCAGTTTCGCCGCTACTTTAGCAATTGGAAAGCCGGTGGCCTTCGATGCCAGCGCCGAGGAGCGCGATACGCGCGGATTCATCTCAATTACCACCATATGCCCATTTTCGGGGTTAATGGCAAACTGTACGTTGGAGCCACCCGTATCCACGCCAATTTCGCGTAGCACCGCAATGCTCGCGTTGCGCATGATCTGGTATTCCTTGTCGGTCAGCGTCTGCGCTGGTGCAACAGTGATGGAATCACCAGTGTGCACACCCATTGGGTCTAAATTTTCAATCGAGCAGATGATTATGCAGTTGTCAGCGCGGTCACGCACCACTTCCATTTCGAACTCTTTCCAGCCAAGTAGTGATTCTTCAATCAACAACTCCTTAGTGGGGCTAGCCTCCAGGCCGCGCTCACAAATCTCGACGAACTCCTCGCGATTGTAAGCAATGCCGCCGCCCGATCCACCCATGGTAAAGGATGGACGGATAACGGTAGGGAAGCCCATCACCTGCTGCACCTGCAACGCCTCCTCCATGCTATGCGCAATCGCCGAGCGCGCCGATGCCAAGCCAATGCGCGTCATCGCCTGCTTAAATTTTTCGCGGTCTTCCGCCATATCGATGGCATCGCGCGATGCGCCTATCATCTCTACGCCGTACTTTTCCAGCACACCGTGCTTAGCCAAATCTAGCGCACAATTCAACGCGGTTTGACCACCCATGGTAGGCAGGATCGCGTCCGGCCTTTCCTTGGCAATGATTTTTTCCACTATCCGCCAAGTAATCGGCTCAATATAGGTTGCATCCGCCATGTTTGGATCGGTCATGATGGTGGCTGGATTCGAATTCACCAGAATCACGCGGTAACCTTCTTCACGCAGTGCCTTGCAAGCCTGTACACCGGAATAATCAAATTCACATGCTTGTCCGATGATAATGGGACCGGCTCCGATGATTAGAATAGATTTTATGTCAGTACGTTTTGGCATGTTAGGAACTTTTGCGCATCAGCGCCACGAAGCGATCAAACAAATAATCCACGTCATGTGGGCCGGGGCTGGCTTCAGGATGGCCCTGGAAACAGAAGGCAGGCTTATCGGTCAACTCGAAACCCTGTAACGTGCCATCGAACAGAGATACATGTGTCACACGCGCATTCGTCGGCAGGGTCGACGCATCCACCGCAAAGCCATGATTCTGACTGGTAATCATCACATGTTTACTCTGCACATCCTGAACCGGATGGTTCGCGCCTCGATGGCCGAGCTTCATTTTCACCGTCTGAGCGCCCACCGCCAAGCCAAGAATCTGATGTCCCAGACAGATGCCGAACAACGGCACGCCCACACGTAAAAGTTGCTGCGTCGCCGCAATAGCATAATGGCACGGCTCAGGATCGCCCGGGCCATTTGACAGCAACACTCCATCCGGCTTGAGTGCCAACACATCGTCGGCGCTGGTCTTGGCGGGCACAACTGTGATCTTGCAACCGCGTTCGGCCAGCTTGCGCAGAATATTGTGCTTCGTGCCAAAGTCATATGCCACCACATGAAACTCGGAATGCACATTATTGCGATAACCGCCCTTCAAATTCCACTCTGGCTGCGTCCAATCGTAATGCTTTTCACAAGAGACATGTTGCGCCAGATCCATCCCGGATAGTCCCGCAAAGCCACGCGCCGCTTGCAGCGCCGCCCCCTCGTCCATACCGGTGGCAATGCAGCCGTTTTGAGCACCTTTTTCGCGCAGAATGCGCGTTAGCTTGCGGGTGTCGATGTCGGAAATAGCCACTATTTTATTGGCTTTGAGGTAATCAGACAGCGATTGCGTGCTGCGCCAGTTGCTCATAGTCAAGGACAAATCACGGATCACCAGTCCACTGGCGAAAACTTGGCGCGATTCCTCGTCCTCAGCATTCACGCCCACATTGCCGATATGAGGATAAGTCAGGGTGACAATTTGTTTAAAGTAAGATGGGTCGGTAAGAATTTCCTGGTAGCCGGTCATCGAGGTATTAAACACCACCTCGCCCACGCACATGCCAGAAACGCCAATGGCAGTACCACGAAACACCGTCCCATCGGCAAGCACAAGAATGGCAGGGTTCGTTTGCGACACCAGATACTCTCCAAGGTTGCTGCTAGTCGGAACGTTTTATAAATTCGCGTGATGATCGCACAAGGTTTTGCGAGCTGGGAAATTTCCCCATCCCAGCGAACCTTACTTACTTGATTAACCAGCTTAGTGAACGAACGGGGTTAAACACCCGAGAGAACAACATCTTGCATGGCAACCAAAAAAATCTAAAGAGAGATACGCGCCAATTTATGAAACATTCGGGCTAACAGCTCAGATGACATAAAGAAGCGGGACGAACCGATCGTTCATCCCGCCATTATTTTTAGAATTATACCCCATAGCGAGGGGGGTATCAAATGCGAAACCTAATATGCCTGCCTAACTAAATTCACTGTACCCTGGCAAATGATCAGGCCGCAGCCAGTACTTGATTAATGACTGCCCGTAGTTCTGAAGTGAAGTTAAATTTCAATGCGGTTAAGCGGCCCTTTTCGGACATTTTTTTCCAAGTCTTGCGAAGAATATTGAGCAGTTTTTCTTCTTCAAAATGACTATATTTATTAACAAAATCTACCAAGTAATACTGAAGAAATACTAAGCCAACGACGTCTTCCAATATTTGGCTTTCCGGGTTAGTTTTGAGTTTTTCTTTGCGTAACAGCGCTTGTACATTAGCAATAATTTCCTCGTCATAGCCCACCTCGCGCATAATTCCACCAGTTATTTCACCGTGAAACTTATACAGTTCAATGCGCCAGCATTTATAACCCATCCTATCCATCGGATAATTGTTGCGCGAGATTTTCCAGCGGCAGATATGCTGGCAACGCGCTGCTAGTTGCAATGCTTCAGAAGCATCAGGTTCAAAATGCTTAAGCATGGCAGTCATGCGCTTAGCATAGAGCAGTTCTTTGGGATAAATCACATCCTCGAAAACATCCTGATTAGGATCAGCGGCGTTAGCGGCATCAAATTTGATAATCGCTTGCTCAAAGCGGGGGATATTAGCAATCATGCGGTCATCTTTAGCATCCCAACACAATATTATGCAAAATGATTGCGCTGAATGTTAATTCTATCTTTGTTGAAGTACGCTACCAAAGCACTTATTTCAACCCAAGCACATCCTGCATGTCATACATTCCAGCTGCATTGCCTTGCAGGAAACGTGCGGCGCGTAGTGCACCGAGAGCAAAAGTGGCGCGACTACTAGCCTTGTGAGTAATTTCGATACGTTCGCCGGTGCCTGCAAATAGTACGGTGTGGTCTCCCACAATGTCGCCGCCGCGCACAGTGGCGAAGCCAATAGTGGACGGGTCACGTTCGCCAGTGACACCTTCACGACCATATACAGCGCATTTAGTAAGGTCACGCCCCAGCGTTTTTGCAATGACTTCTCCCATACCCAACGCGGTACCGGAGGGTGCATCCACTTTGTGACGGTGATGTGCTTCGATGATTTCAATATCATAGCCATGGCTTAACACTTTGGACGCCATTTCCAGCAGCTTGAAGGTAAGGTTGACACCTACGCTCATGTTGGGAGCAAATACGATGCCGATGTGCTGCGCTGCCGCACCCAGTTGCGCTTTTTGCTGCGCAGAAAAACCGGTGGTGCCTATAACCATAGTCACGCCGAGCTTTAGACATATTCCAAGATGATGCATCGTTCCTTCCGGGCGAGTAAAATCAATCAGCACATCTGCACCTTGCAGAGCATCCTCTACGTCAGCGGTAATCTTCACGCCGCATGCGCTACCAGCCAACTCACCAGCATCCTTCCCCAGCTGTGAACTGGAGGCATGTTCCAAAGCCGCATGTAATGTCAGATCATCCGACTGTAGTATGCCTTCCAGCAAAGCCTTGCCCATTCGCCCGCTACAACCGGCAATTGCGACTTTTAGTTTATTCATCGCTACTCCTTGAATATTTTTGAGGGCTAATTTTAGCCGGCTGGATCAACTGATACGGGCGCGACCACCGCTGGTAGCGCGGGCATGTTGCCATCGTCAATGCGAGTTAGGTGTTCACCCTCGAAATATAGCGTCATGCGTTGCTTTTCAAGCAACTTCCCCTTTTTTTCGAGCCGATACACATAATCCCACCGGCTAGCATGGAAGGCGTCATTGACGAGCGGCGTGCCAAGGATAGCCTGCACCTGCAATCGCGTCATACCCAGTTTGAGCTTATAACGCATCTCAGGAGTAACCATATTGCCTTGATTAATTTCCATCTTGTGAGCAGTGAACGAGGGTAGCTTGGGCATAGTCATTTCATTGCATGAAACGAGCAACACAGAGACAACAATCAACTTAATGCGCATAGTAAAAACCATTGATAGTGGAACTTCAGCATGATACATCAAAGCTGCTTCAGGACGACAGGCTGAGTCCCGCCTTAAGCATTTCAGCCGCATGTTTGCGCGTGGTATCAGTAAGTCTTACTCCGCCCAACATGCGCGCAATTTCCTCGACACGTTCTACCTGCTTGAGGATAGATATAGTACTGACAGTGGCATCATTTCGGCTGGATTTGCTCACCCGCCATTGCGCATCTGCCATCGCTGCCACTTGTGGTAAATGCGTTACGCACATCACTTGATGACACTGTCCCAAGCGTTTAAGCAAAGCACCAACAATTTCTGCTACACGCCCGCCTATGCCGCTATCCACTTCGTCAAAGATCAAAGTGGGCACGGTGGCTGCCTGACTAGCTGCCACCTGTATAGCCAGACTGATACGCGATAATTCGCCACCAGAGGCAACTTTTGCCAAACTGCGCAACGGCGAACCGGGATTGATCGCCACCTGAAATTCGAGCGCTTCCAGCCCATGTGCATTTCCTTCGGCTAGAGGTTTTAGTGCCACGGCGAAGTTGCCGCCCTGCATTGCCAAAGTCTGCATGGCAGAGGTGATTTCACGCGATAATTTTTCAGCTGCATTTTTGCGCGCCGCACTCAATTTTTTCGCGGCGGACAGATACTGCTCACGTGCAGCAGCCTCTTGCTGCATCAAAGCGGCAAGGTCAGCATCGCTGCCCAGATCATCCAGACGCGCGACGATACACTGCAAGGTTTCGGGTAATTGCTCCGGCATTACTCGATATTTACGCGATGCATCCACCACCGCAGCCATGTGCTGTTCATGCTCGCGTATTTTTTGCGGGTCAGCATCCACTTTCTGTAAATAGTGGCGTAACGCATACACGGCTTCCTGCAAATCGTTTTGGGCGCTTTCCACCATGTTAAGCGTGTCCTGCAAGGATCGGTCGAATTCAATGCCCGCGCGTAAGCGGACAGTAAGCGCATTCAGTTGCGCGAGACAGGCAGTATCGGCCTCACTTAATATTTCCACTCCAAACTGTGCGGTTTCCAGCAGGTCAGCGGCGTGCGACAGACGCGTATAATCGGCCTGCAATTCCATCCACACCGGTACGCTGAAGTTCAGCATTTCCAGCTCATGCCGCTGGAATAACAGTAATTCGCGCTCGCTGGCCACCGCTTCGGCTCTTTGCTCCAGGTTTGTACGGCGGCGAAGCAACGTTTGCCATTCGCGGAATAATCCCGCCAGCTCTTCCGCCTCGTTTATCAAACCGGCATAGCCATCCAGCAGGTCGCGCTGAGCATCGGGACGCAGCAAGGACTGATGCGCATGCTGGCCGTGAATATCGAGCAGATGCTCACCCGCATCGCGCATCTGTTGCAACGTGGCACTACGCCCATTAATGAAACCACGCGAACGCCCGTTGGCATCCAGCACTCTACGCAGCAGGCATACATTCGCATCACCTAGTAGCTCTTGCTCGCGCAACCAGGATTGCAAATCGGGCAAGTCAGTCATATCGAATTCCGCACTGATCTCGGCGCGCTCACAACCGCTACGCACCATGTCCGCATCGCCACGCTCGCCCAGCGTCAGCGACAAGGCGTCAATCAAAATGGATTTCCCTGCACCGGTTTCGCCGGTGAGAGCGGTGAAGCCGGAAGAAAAATCGAGCTCTAGGGAATCAACGATGACAAAGTCGCGGATACTAAGAAACTTCAACATTACAATGTTTTATTCCAGAGCAATTTTTCACGCAATGTACGGTAATAGCTATGGCCTACTGGATGCAATAGGCAAGCTGGCTGAGCATGACGGCTCACTACCACTTTGTCATTTGCCTGTAAGTCAAAATAGTCGTGGCTATCAAAATGCACGCGCGCATCAGAAATGCGGTGCGGCAGAATTTCCAGCAGGGATTCGCTTTTAACAATAATGGGGCGATTGCTTAAGGTATGCGGACAGACAGGAACCAGAGCGATAAGGTCGAGAGAAGGATGGAGGATAGGGCCACCAGCGGATAACGCATATGCTGTTGAGCCAGTGGGGGTCGCCACAATCAAACCATCAGCACGCTGATGGTATAGATACTCACCATCGATGCGCACCTCAAATTCGATCATGCTGCTGATATTGCCGCGATGCACCACCACTTCGTTGAACGCGAGCGAATTAAATACCGCAACACCATCGCGCAAAATACAGGTAGACAATAACATGCGCTGCTCAGTGACGAAATTGCCATCCAGCATAGCGGCTATGGTTTGCTGCATGGTATCAAGCGAAATGTCGGTAAGAAAACCTAGCCGCCCCTGATTTACTCCTACTAGTGGAATGCCGAGGGGGGCCAAGGTACGCGCAATGTTCAGCATGGTTCCATCGCCAC
>JAIOPT010000036.1 GCA_021413765.1 Betaproteobacteria bacterium | reverse complement strand
TAATATTCTGGGGCCAGAAGGCATGGCACGTTCAGTTGTGGTCGCAGCCCCCGCCGACACCAGCCCACTGATGCGCTTGCAAGGTGCCGCCTATGCCACAACGATCGCCGAATATTTTCGCGGCCAGGGCAAGCATGTATTGCTGATTATGGATTCGCTCACCCGTTATGCCATGGCGCAGCGTGAAATTGCTCTGGCTATTGGTGAGCCGCCCGCCACCAAGGGATATCCACCATCGGTATTCGCCAAGCTGCCTCAGCTGGTGGAGCGTGCCGGTAACGGTACTGAAGGCGGCGGCTCGATTACCGCGTTTTATACTGTACTAACTGAAGGTGACGACCAACAAGATCCAATTGCCGATAGTGCACGAGCCATTTTGGATGGCCACATCGTGTTATCGCGCCGTTTGGCTGAACAAGGTCATTATCCGGCCATAGACATCGAGGCCTCCATTAGCCGCGCTATGAGCAGCCTTGTTTCAGAACAGCACTTTAGCCTTGTGCACCGCTTCAAACACTTGTATGCACATTACCAACGCAACCATGATTTGATCAGTGTTGGTGCATATGTTAGCGGCAGCGATCCATTATTGGACGAAGGGCTTGCACTTTATCCATATATGGAAAGTTTCCTCAAGCAAGGCATGTTCGAGCGTGAACCCTACTCAAGCGGAGTCACCGCATTTAGCCATCTATTTGAGAATCTACACTGAGGCACTAAATCATGGCCAAAATATTTTCCATGCAACCTTTAGTACATTTAGCACATCAGAAAAATGATGATGCCACCCGAAAATTCGGCCAGCTAATCCAACAGCAGCAAGCCGCACAAGCCAAGCTACATACCTTGGAACAATATCGTGAAGACTACCAGACACGCTTGCAGCAAGCAGTCAGAAACGGCATTGATCAAACTAGCTTGCGCAATTTTCAAGATTTCATCCGCCGTCTGAACGAAGCAGTTGCACAACAGCGAAATGCCATTGAACAAATGCACCACTTGATGCAAGCTGGACGCAACGAACTGGCAAATACGCAGCGCAACATGAAATCCTTCGATACGCTGGCACAGCGTCATCTAGAAAGCGAAAAAAAATTGGAAGGCAAAATAGAACAGCGACAACAGGACGAACACACAGGACGCCACTCTGCACTCAGAGCCAGGGCCGCACAAGACGAAATATAACCTCAGGAGACATCATGCAAAACACAGTCATCCCAGTTACCTCGCCTGCCGTGTCGGCGCTTACGCCCGCACCTGCAGACAATAACGCTGTACCAACAGAACCTTTCGGCAACTTGCTGGCGCGACAGCTCGCAGATAGCGCCCAGCTTGCCGAAACCAATACTTCTGAAACCGGCCTGCCGATCACTACCGCCACTGATGACATACTTACAGCTACTGTCAGCAAAGAGCAATCAGTCGAACCACAAGCACCCGCACCGGAAGGTGTTAGCGCATTATCCAGCGATATGCTGGTAGCATTGCTGCCACCTAACTTCGCCGCGCAATTATCAATCAGTCGTACGCAGCCTACCCAACCAGAAGCTGTCTCAAACAATCGAGCACAATCTATAACTACGAGTAAAGTGCCCTTGGGATTCGATGTACCCGCCACCTTAGGGTACGATACGCCCGCCATTACAAATGCGTCCTTGAAGTACGACACACCTGCCACTGAATTGGAAATCCTGAATTCTGGTAATAGTGGTAAAAGCTTAACATTATTGGCCGATTCACAACTCTCGCCCCAATCCGTCACTCAGGTAAGCGCGCCACAACCTAATGCAACTGCTCTGGCCGCACTACCGGCCCAAGCGTCAAATGTAGCAAACCAGAATTTACCGATACAACTTGCCGTAAACTCGCCATTGGCCCATAACGCATGGGCTGATGAGTTTAGCCAGAAGATCACTTGGGTGGCTACTCAGCATGGACAAAGTGCTGAACTGCACCTGAATCCGCCGCAACTTGGCCCGCTTGATGTAGTAATAAAAGTTAACGGTGACCAAGCTACTGCGCTCTTCACTTCACCACATGCCTTAGTGCGCGATGCGATAGAACAGGCACTACCTAAGCTTCGCGAAATGCTTGCCGATAACGGAATTATGCTGGGCAACGCAACAGTAAGTGACCAATCTCCCAGAGAACAGCAAACAAAACAGACAGACCAACCGCACCAACCGCACAAAAAAGAAGGCTGGCAAGCAAAAATGGATCAAGCTATCCTCGTCGGAGGCACCCCGGTCAGGTCTGGGATACACCATCAGGGATCAGTGGACACGTTTGCTTGATGGGTAACACAATAAATGCGATACATTTGTGAGTCCATAACTCTAGAAATAAGCAATTGCCACAAATTTCCCCCTCCTCTCAGCGAAAACAGGACTGCTCCATTGAACCAGAACATTATTAAATGCCAAGTTGGGGGGAATTCCCCGTCTTATTCCATTTATCAAGCCGATTGAATTTCTCTGATAATTCAACTCAGAAAATAAGGAGCAGCAATGGTAAAAGAAATAAAAAAAGAAGTAGAAGAATCGGCTACCCCGCCAATTGAAGCCAAGTCAAAATTGAAAAGCAAAAAAATGTTGCTAATCATTATAGGCAGCATATTAATTTTAGGGATTGCAGGTGGCGCTGGATGGTATTTTACCAAGGGTGACAAACACGCCGAAAAAAGCGAAAAAAAGATTTCAAAATCATCATCCGTAGAACCAAAATTTGTTCCATTGGATCCTTTTACAGTAAATCTGCAACGCGAGGCGGCTGACCAATTCTTACAAATAGGCATTACACTAAAAATTCTTCAGCCAGAGCTGGAAGAAAAAATCAAGAAAAATTTGCCTGAAATTCGTAGCCGCCTGCTGGTACTGTTGTCTAGTAAACTTCCTTCAGAACTGACAAATTCCAATGGCAAGAAAAAACTCGCCAATGAAATTATCTCTGAAACTGAAATCGTGCTTGGTCTGCGCACTGCGCCCACGATCCCCAACTCGAACATTCATGCAAGTGCCAAATCCGGCGCTACATCCAGTGTGGAAGCCGCAAGTAGTGCCAAAACCGGTGCTGCATCCAGCGTGGAAGCCGCAAGTCAGGTAGAAGCTAATAGTTCCGAAGATACATCCGTCGCGGAAGAAGGGACATCCACCAAACCCAACAGTGAGGGAGATGCCAGCATCATAGAAGTTCTGTTTACCTCTTTCATCATCCAGTAATACGGCTATGAGCGATTTTCTCTCTCAGGACGAAGTTGACTCACTGCTCAAAGGAGTAACTGGGGAGCCGGACGAGGTAGCAGCGGAACCCGATCCAGCGGGTACTGTGCGCAAATATAACATGGGCACGCAGGAACGTATCGTGCGTGGGCGCATGCCCACGATGGAAATCCTCAACGAACGTTTTGCGCGCCTACTCAGAATATCTTTGTTTAACTTGATCCGGCGCACTGCGGAAATTTCAGTGGGACCCATACGTGTTCAAAAATTCAGCGAATTCCTCCGCAATTTGCCCATACCTGCCAACATCAACATCGTGCAAGCAAAGCCTTTACGTGGCAATGCGCTGTTTATCTTCGATCCCAACCTGGTTTTTTTGGTGGTCGACAACATGTTTGGCGGCGACGGGCGCTTTCACACTCGGGTCGAAGGACGAGAATTCACCCAGACCGAGCAGCGCATTATCCAACAACTACTGACTGCCGTATTCGATTCATATAACAAAGCTTGGCAAGCGGTATATGCGTTGAAATTTGAGTTTGTGCGTTCGGAATTGAACCCGCAGTTCGCCAATATTGCCACACCGAACGAAGTAGTTGTAACCACCACTTTCGACATTGAGTTCGGTGGTGTTGGCGGTGCATTTCATGTGTTAATACCCTATTCCATGATCGAACCAATCCGCGAGCTGCTCTATAGCACCATGCAAGGCGACCATATGGTTGTAGACAAACGCTGGTTGCGCACGCTATCCAAGCAAGTACAGTCCGCAGAAATTGAACTGACTGCGATTCTCGGCCACGCTCAAATTAAATTTGAACAGGTACTGGGAATGCGTAGCGGCGATTTTATCCCATTAGAAGTAGCAGATAGCATATCGGCGCTAGTGGATGAAGTGCCCGTATTGAAATGCAAGTACGGCATTTTCAACAACCAGTACGCCCTTAAGGTGGACAAAATACTGAGTAACACAAGTGGCGATTTGGCTAATGGAGACGATGATGACTGACGAAAATGTGGATGAAATAAGCGCCGATGACTGGGGTGCAGCAATGGCTGAACAGGCTACCAGCACACCATCCCAAACCGATGACTGGGGTGCAGCAATGGCTGAACAGGCTACCAGCACGCCATCCCAACCTGCTGCTCAACCGCATGCATTCGCGCAATTCGCCAGCGCGACTGGCACAGCAGCGCATAACGATCTTGATATGATCATGGACATCCCGGTTCAACTGACGGTTGAGCTTGGCCGCACCAAGATGCCAATCAAAAATCTACTGCAACTGGCGCAAGGATCGGTGGTCGAACTGACCGGCCAGGCGGGCGAACCGCTTGATGTAATGATCAACGGCTTTCTGATCGCGCAAGGCGAGGTCGTAGTAGTGAACGAAAAGATCGGTATTCGCCTCACCGACGTTATCACCCCATCAGAACGTCTGCGCCGCCTCAGCCGCTAAAATGAAAATTATCGGCACCCTGTTTACCAAACCAAGATTCATCTGCGCGCGTATCTGCCTCATCGCCGGCTTTTACACGCCTCTACTCGCAACAGCGCAAAGCACACGCCCAGCTTACACTCCTCCACCACCTGTAGCCATGTCATCCGGCAGCATACTGCAGGTAATTTTCAGCTTGCTACTGGTATTGGCCGCGGTGGTACTAGTCGCATGGATATTAAAACGAATCAATCTGCCTCAACGCGCTGCCGGTAACCTGCTTAAAGTGCAAGCAACTGTGGCGGTAGGCCAACGCGAACGCATCGTGCTGGTGGAAATCAACGACACTTGGCTGGTGGTAGGCGTTGCTTCAGGGCAAGTGAACGCCTTGCACAGCATGCCCAAATCCGAATTACCCTCAGCACAAATGAGTATAGCTACCGGTACAAATGGAAAATTCCAGGATTGGTTGAAACAAATGATGGAAAAACGTAATGCGCCTTAGTTCGCTTCTAGTAGCAACCCTGCTCCTTGGCCTGATCCCCACAGCATTTGCGGCCGATCTTGGCCTGCCCGCATTAACCAGCACCGCCACAGCAGGTGGTGGGCAGACCTACTCGCTTAGTCTGCAAACGTTACTTTTGCTCACCTCGCTCAGTTTTTTACCGGCCGTAATGCTGCTGATGACCAGTTTCACCCGCATTATTATCGTACTATCGCTGTTACGCTCTGCCCTTGGCACGCCCTCCTCTCCGCCCAACCAAGTAATGGTCGGACTAGCCTTGTTTCTCACTTTCTTCGTTATGTCGCCAGTACTGGATAAAATTTATACCGATGCCTACCTACCATTCAGTGAAAACAAACTTACGATGGCACAAGCATTCGATACCGGCAGCGTACCGCTTAAAGCATTTATGCTGCGACAAACGCGTGAAAAGGACCTTGCCCTGTTCGTTCAAATTTCCAATAGCGAGCCACTGCAAAGCGCGGATCAGGTACCACTAAAAATCCTGGTGCCAGCCTATGTCATCAGCGAACTAAAAACTGCCTTCCAAATTGGTTTCGTAATATTTATCCCGTTTCTCATCATCGATATGGTGGTGGCCAGCATACTGATGTCTATGGGTATGATGATGGTATCGCCAGCGATGATTTCATTACCATTCAAGATCATGCTATTCGTGTTGGCAGATGGTTGGAATCTGCTGATCGGGTCGCTAGTGAATAGTTTTTACACCTGAGGCCAAACAACGATGACCCCCGAAAGCGTAATGACACTTGGTCGCCAAGCACTGGAGCTGACGTTGATGGTATCAGCCCCGGTACTGTTGACAGCTCTAATCATTGGACTGCTGATCAGCATTTTCCAGGCCGCCACCCAAATCAACGAAATGACCCTGTCATTTATCCCAAAATTGATCGGCATGTTCGGCGTACTGATCATCACCGGCCCGTGGATGGTGGGCATGATGCTGGATTATATCCAGCGCTTGTTCAGCAGTATTCCCTGGTTGGTTGGATAGATGTTTTAGATAAATGCACAACGCTATGATTCCGTCATTATTGCAATTCCGGCTTAAATTATTATGTCTTTCCTCTCCTCTACCTACGACAAGCTGTTCAGCCAAGGCCCATCCTCTCTCCTAAAGCGGAAAGAAATAACGCTCTGCATTTATTGATTTTATATTACGATTTCATCAGATAAATAATCACAATGATTACCGTCACCAGCGCCCAGTTATCATCATGGCTCGCACTGTTCGTATTTCCGTTTGTGCGCATCCTGGCCATGATCGCCAGTGCACCCATACTGGGTAATAAGCAAACGCCGGTGCGCATAAAGATCGGCTTGTCCGTACTATTGACCATAATTATTGCGCCTACCTTAACCGTTCAGCCCAATATCGACCCAGCTTCAACTATCGGATTTTTAGTTGTCATTCAACAACTTTTAGCCGGCTTGGCAATAGGTTTTACAATGCGCTTGATTTTTACCGCAATAGAAATGGCTGGGGATATTATCGGGATTCAAATGGGTCTAGGTTTTGCTATTTTCTATGATCCGCAGAACGCGTCTTACACGCCAGTGATAGCGCAATTTTTAGGCATCCTCGCCGTGCTTGTTTTTCTCAGCATAAATGGACATCTCATCATGCTGGAAGCGTTAGCAGACAGCTTCCGCGCCTTTCCAGTTAATAGCACGCTTCCTGCGGCGATCGCGCTGCATACTCTGGCCTCATGGGGAGGAAGCATTTTCTCTAACGCGCTGCAACTAAGCATGCCAGTGATCGGCGCGTTGCTAATCTCCAATTTCGCACTTGGCATCCTGACGCGTAGCGCGCCACAACTTAACATCTTCGCGGTCGGCTTCCCGATTACTTTGACAATCGGCATTGCTACAGTGATGCTATTACTTCCTTATATTGTTCCTCTACTAGAAAACATCACCCACGCCAGCTTGAGCACTGTGCTGCGCGTCATGCAGCTACTAGGCAAATCGTAAGAAGCTCAAGGCTGGATAATATCGGGACGCTGATTCACTCCACCAATCTCACCCTAGCCATGTGGTTCTAGACAATTTATATATCTTGGATCACTGCCAGCCGGATGCTGCGCAAGATACGCATCGCAATTAGGTAAGCGCAAGTTATAGTAGGCCTCGATTTCCGGACAGAGGGTGGACTCAACTCAGAAGTGCAACTTTTGTAAGTGATGGATTAAGATGGTAGCCTGCTGTAAAAAAGGAGCGGGTTGTAAGTAAAGCATGGCTTCGTCTGCAGAATGAACTGCAAGTGCAACTGTTGGAACAATGCTGTGGCAGAACGCTTCTTCCTGAACCACAAAATGGAATGCGTTTGGCAACGCGAATATATAGTGGACCCCAATTTTCAGACAGTAAATTAAGATGGTAGCCTGCTGTAAAAAGGAGCAGGTTATGAGTGAGACGAAGCGCAAGATTTTTACTGGCGAGTTCAAGGCCAAGGTAGCACTTGAAGCGATCCGTGGTATTAAGTCAGTGAACGAAATTGGCCAGGATTTATACCCTCGTCGCCATACGCTCCATGGGAGTGATCATTCCGCTTGCGCCTGTTAAAGTCTATATCCCAGTCCTTAAAGACGCGAAAATTGCTAGTGTTAACCAGTTGGGATTTCATATTTGTTACTTTTGGGTAAAGATCCATCGTGCCTAATGGGGCAAATGGCTTCAATAGATAATCAACCGCATCTTCTCTTTTGCCAATGGTATTGGATTCCTGCAATTTGGCAGCAATAGGTTTAGAAGCAAAGATCATATTAGCTGAAACGTGTTGAACATAATTTTCACTGCCCTGCCCTGGTATGATTGAAATGCCGGTTTCAGGGGTAATAACAGTATTGTAAAAAACATGTATAGCGCGTGGAATATCATTGTGTGGCTGAATTCTGATTGCATCCCCATGGCCGTTGACGAAAAGGTTGTTATACAGGGCAATATTTCCTTCTCCCTGAAAAAGCGCTTCAGTAGGGTTTTGATAGAAGAAGTTGCCATAGATTTCGTAAGTATCTTTCGATCCATTCCCTTTTACGGGCCAGTGCCCCACAAGTACATTAGGCCGCGCGAATGGCCCGGTAGCGGCTCCTTTCTCCTTGCTAAAAACGTTGTGGCGGATGATTGTGACGCTCGGCTCGCTGGGCATACCCTGAATTTCCGGTCGCGCATTCTGGTGCTTGATTTGCAAGTTGTAGCCAATAGTGTCAACGATTAAATTGTGCTCAATCAATCCTCCCACAAATGTTGCGTTGCCGTCGGAGTTGCCGAGATATATACCGGTGCCGGCGCTCCAAATGGTGTTACTTCGGATAACCCAGTCCCACGCGGGACACTTTGTTGAAATGCCGACAGTTTGTTGGTTATTGCCATGACCCTTGATAACCAGATTTTCAAGCGTGATGTGGTGCGCCCAATCAGCGTGTCCTTCGCATTTAACGCCGTCCACAGCTATGCCCTGCCCGTCCAGTTCCAAATTACGGATAACAATGTAGCTGGCGTTAATGATACTGATTGTGTTGTGTCCAGGCCTTGCCGAAAAAACAGGTAAAGGGCCATTGGTCTGGCCCATTATGGTGATGGGTTTGTCCTTGTTCCCCTGTAGCTGGTGCACGGGCAAACCTTTTTTGTAAACGCCGGGCTGTAGCAAAAGGGTATCGCCTGGCTCCAGCCGCGAAAGCAATTCACGATAATTATCGGCGCCCGCTGTAACGATGCTGGCGGCCTGTAATATTGAACTGCACGGAAGCAAGAGGAGAAAAACTATGTGTCGTAAGAAAATACAAAACATGTTTTTATTGGTTGGGCAATTCAGAAATTATTATCGCGATAATTGCGGATGGATCAACGTTCGCTCTTCCATAGCCAGTTAGTTACAGATTTTCCCCGTGCAACGTTACCCAAGAAAATATTTATATAGTTTTTAAGAATGTCGCGTAATTAATTGATATAAATAAAAATATAATATGCTATTAAGCTTGGATTAACGCCCGTATAGCCTGCGCCCACGGATGCGAGCGCGGTGTGCACCGCGCTCTTCGCTTTCGGTTAGCGGCTTGGGAGTCTTGTTGGCGAATGGATTTTTGCCTGCCTTGAATTCGATCCTGAGCGGGGTTCCTTGCAGTTTGAAGGCAGTACAGAAAGTGCGCTCCAGATAGCGGCGGTAACTATCCGGTATTTTGTCCAGCGCGCTGCCATGAATCACGATTAGCGGCGGATTGCTGCCACCTTGGTGAGCGTAACGCATCTTGGGACGAAACAGGGAACGCGGAGGCTGCTGCTTTTCCACTGCTGCTATAAGTACCCGTGTGAGCTGAGGCGTAGGCAGCTTGGCCATGGCGGCGGCATAAGCCTCATCCACCGATTTCAATATGGCAGGCACGCCATTGCCAAGTAGTGCAGAGATGAAATGCAATTTGGCAAAACTGAGGAAATGCAGCTTGCGATCGATATCGCGTTTAGTCGTCTCACGTTGGTAGTCGTCCAGCCCGTCCCACTTGTTTACCGCTAATACCAGGGCACGTCCAGCTTGCAAAACGAAATCTGCGATATGCGCATCTTGTTCGGTAATGGTCTGTTGCGCATCTACCACGAGAACTACAACGTTGGCGTCCTCTACCGCTTGCAAGGTTTTTATTACGGAAAATTTCTCGACTGCTTCATCGACTTTGCCGCGGCGACGAACCCCGGCGGTGTCAATGATGGTGTATTGCTTGCCATCACGTTCAAAGTCAATATAAATGCTGTCGCGTGTGGTGCCGGGTTGGTCAAAGGCAATTACCCGTTCCTCACCTAGAATCGCATTAACCAAGGTGGATTTTCCAACGTTGGGGCGGCCAACGATAGCCATCTTCGGTTGATCAGAATGATTTTCTTCACTTTCAGCCTGAGGAGGTAGCTCTTCCAGTGCAAGCTCTATCATTTCAGTTACATTGTCACCATGCGCCGAAGAAATCGGCAACGGCTGGCCTATTCCTAATTCGAAAAATTCATTGGTAACAGCAGCACGCTGCATTCCTTCTGCCTTGTTGACCAAGAGCATTACGGGACGCCCAGTTTTGCGCAATTGCTCGGCAATAATCCTATCCTGCGGGGTCAATCCTTGACGCCCATCAACCAGGAATAACACCAGATCGGCTTCGGCCACAGCTTGCCGCGTTTGCTTAGCCATTTCATACAGAATACCTTCTTTGGCGACCGGCTCTAAACCGCCAGTATCCACCACTAGAAATGGCCGTTCACCGACACGCCCGCGCCCATAGTGACGGTCACGCGTTAGCCCTGGCAGATCAGCAACCAGAGCATCACGGCTTCGCGTAAGACGGTTAAATAAAGTGGATTTCCCCACATTGGGACGACCAACTAAAACGAGTGTGGGTAACATTTCAAACTTTCAATTAGGAGCAAAAACTTAATGGAGGGCAACCGAATACAAACCACCATTTCGTGTTTGCACCAGCAGACCGCCATCTAACTCCATCGGAGCTGTCAAGATGGCGCTACCATCGGTCTTGAGTCTAGCCGCCATGCTCCCATCCTCGCGGCTTAGAGCATGCAGATAACCTTCATAATCGCCCACCATCAGATGATCTCCGAATGCATAGGGTGCCGAAGTTTGGCGCATGGATAGCTGTTCATTTTTCCAAAATGAGCTTCCACTACTTTTATCCATCGCCAATACAACGCCACTGGTATTTGTAATGTAAAGAAAATTATGAAATAGCGTCATGCCCTTATCACTTGATAGATCCCGGCTCCATAGCAAGCTACCTTGTGCCAAGCCATAACACGCAACACGCCCTTGAAATGCCACTGCACAAACCTGTTCGTCATCCAGTGCCGGCGAACTGATGATGTCGCTGATGCGCTCCAACTCAGTGTTTCCACGCGGCTGAGAGACAACTGTTTCCCATATGACGACGCCAGAACCTATGCTAATAGCCGCTAATTTGCCAGCGGCGAATCCGGCGAATACTGTGCCACGTTCAATTACCACTCCCGCATGGCTGCGCACAATCAGTGGTGGTATGGACTGTTCATACAACCATAGACGCTTGCCATCCGTAACGTCCAGACCAGAAAGGCGGCCATCGGCAGTGCGTACCACCACAATGCCATCGACAATTTTTGCTATATTCAATACTTCGCTGGACACTATTGTTTTCCAACGTAATTTTCCGTCCGCCGCAAAGGCGGCCAACTGACCCTTCCCACCACCGACCAGCACTAAACCCTCGCCCATCCCTACCCCAGCAGTAATGGCAAAGCCACTATCGACACGCCACACTTCATTTCCTGTTGCAGGATCAAGTCGAAATAACTCTCCCTTAGCGTTTGCGGCATACACCGCATCACTCGTTACAGCTGGCTGCAGAATATAATTGCCACTCTCACCGATTTTGTGATGCCAGCGCTCATTAAACGTGGCAGTTTGCTTGAATTCAACCAACTTTGCCGGCCCATTGCCGGTTTTATCGCTACCGCTGCCAAACCAGCCAGACACAGTGGAGCAGCCTGCCAGCATTACTAGTAGCAGCAACGTGGCAATGCGAATAATCATTTAGCGCCTCCAAGCGCGTCCAGTTTCATTTGGATTAGCTTGCGATAATTACTCTTGGCATCGGTTTTATTGAATGCAAGCTGGTAAGCGAGGCGTGCTTCGTCAGCCTTACCCTGTGCGTTCAGCACGTCGCCCTTAAGGTCGGCATACAAGCCCACGAAAGATTCAGCATGCTTTTCGTCCAGCAGCTTGAGTGCATCAGCATAATTTTTTTCATCCAGTAATACACTAGCCAGCTTAAGGCGCGCTACGTTCTGTAGTCCGGTCTCGTCAGCATGTTTGATCACCCACTCTAATTGCGATTTAGCGCGTACCAAGTCATTATTTTGTATATTAATCTGTGCCGCCTGTAGCGCTGCTCGCGGCGCGTATGCGGTAGAACCGAACTTGTCGACCACTGCTTGCCCGGCATCATTGATGCGCTTAGGATCATTGCTGGCAAGCTGTTTATCCAGTTCTGAAAATAATGTACTAGCTTCATCCAACTTCTTTTCTTTATAGACCTGCCAGCCCTGCGTCGCAGCAAAACCGCATGCAGCCACCGCCAATGCTATCAACAGCCACTTGCCATTGTCTTTCCACCATGCCTTAAACGCATCTACCTGCTCCTGTTCCTGCATATCGAGTACTGCCATTTTCTCTATCCTTGTTTTATCAGTTCATTAATTTTGGTTGGTAATTCGTCAAATGCTATACGCATTTGTTCGCCACCACGTAACGGCTTAAGCGTGGCCAGCCCTGTACTCGCCTCATTGTCGCCGAGGATAACTGCAAAGCTTGCATTGCTGGCATCTGCCTTTTTCATCTGCGACTTAAAACTTCCGCCACTGCAATGCAACAAAACGCGCAGTCCAAAATCCCTCAAACGCTCAGCCACCAAGCTCGCAGTGTCTTCCGCCATCTCGCCTTGATGCACCACATAGACATCTAGTGGTGCCGGCGGAGTCTTCATACCATCTTCCTGCAACAGTGCCAATAAACGTTCAATACCCATTGCAAAACCGGCGGCCGGTGCAGATTTCCCACCAATTTGCTCAATCAAGCTGTCAAAACGACCGCCGGCACAGACTGTGCCCTGCGCGCCGAGGCGAGTGGCAACCCATTCGAATACTGTGCGATTATAATAATCCAGCCCGCGCACTAAGCGTGGATTTATCTCAAAAGCAATTTCATGGCGGTGTAGAGTTTTTTGTACCGCCTCGAAATGCTTTAACGCGTCTTCTTCCAGTTCCTCCATTAGATTGGGCGCAGCCATGATCAACTCTTGCATAGCCGGATTTTTGCTATCAAGGATGCGTAGTGGATTACTGTGCAAACGGCGCGTGGCATCAGCATCCAGTACGCCACT
>JAIOPT010000035.1 GCA_021413765.1 Betaproteobacteria bacterium | reverse complement strand
GTGAGCCCGACTGTTACCGGAACACTGGTTGACGGCGACCAAGTCGACAGGATCGGCCATTTGCTTGAGGTCGGCGAGCGACAGGTTGAGCGGTGTGTTGACGTTGCCGCCGATGCGCAACCGATAGCTCAACGCATCGATCGAGGTGGGGATGCCGCTCCAGTGATAGCGTACGAAGAAAGCGTCGTTGGGCGTGATCCCCCCTTCATTGAATACGCTGAATGGGGTTTCCAGCTGTGGCGGGCGGGCATTGAGCAAGATCAGCGGACGCTTTTGCGGGTATGCGACGAGATCACGCTCACCATTTTCGAACGGCAGCGTGACGTGATCGGATTCTCCAGCAAGTGCCGTCAATGCCGTGCTGCCGAACGCGGTTGCAGCGCCCAAGGTGCCAGCCTGCCTGAGAAGTTTGAGAAAGGCGCGCCGCTGCAATGCACCCGCTGTCAACACCAAAGTAGGCTTCACCATGCTGATCTCCGTTATGGTTATTCAATCGGTCAACGCACACTGCCGTTGCCGAGTATAGCGAAAATTTCGATTTTGGCTCTATGTGATTTTTAGTGGGCAATGCGATCATGAGCGCTACTATTTTATTCAGCGGGGCGCGTGGCCTGCAAGCACCTTGGCAAGTGAACGATATTTCGTTTGCCGCCAAGCTTAGTTGGATATCTGCATGAAATACCTCAGAAAACGAACTGCACATTAACCTGGTGGATGTGGAAAATGGCAGCATCGGATTGGAGTGGGCAAATAGGTAATGGAGCAGATGGTGAGCGGCTAGATGTTGGGCTTCATTTCATTCAGCCTAACCTACCGAGCTGGGAGCATATGATTCAAAATAGTGCAGTAACTGTCTATAGCGGAATGCTAGCTTACTATCGGCCTTGTTTTTGAAATGAATGTACTGTTTCTCAACAAAGCTTTTTGCTTTGACATACAGATCATCATGAATATTTGTTGAAACATTTTCACGAAATGTAGTACCTAAGTAATGCAAAATATACAACCCATCAACGTCCTTGATGACCATATCCAGACATATTTTCGCTAACCCACGGTTATATACAGAAAGGATATCTTGCTCCGTTGAAGCAAGTTCAGTCTGCAAATATTTTATTGTCTCGAGTCCAACTACCATGCGTGGATACTGAGCAAATTTGCTTTCAAGTTCATACGCCCTGGCGATTGCTGCTCCATACAACTCACCGGGTTTTAATTCAATTCCCCAGGCCACTTCAATTCCGCCCCGTATAGGCGCATGCGAGTACAGACCGCATAGCATTTCACTGCCTGCCATACCAAAAGCTCCGAAAACACCATTCATTGGGCATTTCACACTTTCCGCTCCTAAAGAAACGAAGGCAATTAAACCATCCGACCAATATTGAGTGGACAAACGGGTCTCTTGCATTTCATCCCACTCCGCTTGGAGTTCTGGGGGTAGCGCTGCACGACGTGGAGAATCAAGCTTGGGTTTCACATAAGCTTGAACCATATCGCGGGTTCTCCTTTGCAGATTTACAATGGGAGAAATTACAGGCTGAACTGCTTTGAAAAAAGCATCCTTTGTCGGGAAATCATGAAGCGCACCGTGCCCTCGAAGGGCTTCTTGTTGTCCAAGAAGGTCAATAAAACAAACGCAGTAATTAAAATATTCGTATTTGGTATCTTCTGCTATCGGTTCTGACGTATTCATATAATTTTATGGTTTAGTGCATTCATTGGTGATGCGCGCGAACTCTGCCACTCCCAGGTTTTCCGCGCGCAGTTGCGCATCTATTCCCAAGCGGACAAAATCATCTTCAGTCAAATAGGCCTTGAGCGTGTTACGCAGGGTCTTGCGCCGTTGGCCGAAGGCTGCGGCGACAATTTGTGCAAATAATTTTTCGTTTTGCACCAGCACTTCGCTGGCTGGCAGCGGGATCATGCGCACGATGGCGGAATCCACTTTGGGTGAGGGCCGAAAAGATTCTGGCGGAACGTCAAGTAACTTTTCCATGTGGAAACGGTATTGCAGCATTACCGATAAACGGCCGTAAGCTGGGGTTGATGGTTCAGCCACCATGCGCTCCACAACTTCGTTCTGCAACATAAAGTGCATGTCGCGTATGCGTTCGCAGTAGTCTGAGAAGTGAAACAGCAGCGGGGAAGAAATGTTATAGGGCAGGTTGCCGACAATGCGCAAGGGCGCGGGCAATTGCGCCAGGTCAAACTTAAGCGCGTCTCCCGCATGGATGATCAGCTTATCCTGCGGGTAGTCTTTTCCCAGGCGCGCGATAATGTCGCGATCGATCTCTACTACATGCAGTTGATTAAGCCGCTGCAGCAACGGACGAGTCAGCGCACCTAGGCCAGGGCCGATTTCCACCATGATGTCCGCGGCTTCCGGGCGGATGACGCGGATGATGTCGGCGATGATTTGCTCATCCACCAGGAAATTTTGACC
Source organism: Betaproteobacteria bacterium (assembly GCA_021413765.1). Lineage (GTDB taxonomy): Bacteria > Pseudomonadota > Gammaproteobacteria > Burkholderiales > Gallionellaceae > Nitrotoga. The sequence goes on along the minus strand of JAIOPT010000035.1, from coordinate 3,766 downwards.
AAACCTTTTACGTGCTTTATGCATGGGAGTACCAGGAAATTTTCATTTCTGTTTTCGCGAGGATAACGATCTCTCGATCAAGGGAGAGCTGGATCATGCAGTTTTTCGTGTTGTGCCATATCTGCTGCCATTTGAATCGCTTCAAGCATGCTGCCTGCCACGGCACGTCCACTGCCGGCCAGTTCCAGCGCCGTACCGTGATCTACGGAAGTACGAATGATGGGCAGGCCCAGCGTCACGTTTACTCCCCGCCCGAAGCTGGCGTGCTTCAATACCGGCAGGCCTTGGTCGTGGTACATGGCCAGTACGCAGTCGCATTGTGCCAGCCGTTGCGGGGTAAAAAGCGTGTCGGCGGGTAGGGGGGCGCTGACATTCATGCCTTGCGCGCGCAATCGATCCAGCACCGGAATCATGATGTCGATTTCTTCGCGGCCAAGATAGCCGCCCTCACCTGCATGAGGATTGAGTCCAGCAACCAGAATGCAGGGCTTGGCAATACCGAAACGCCGCATAAGATCACGTTGAATGACATGCAGCACATTTTCCAATAATGCAGGCGTAATGGCATCGGCTACCTGCCGCAAAGGCAGGTGAGTGGTGGCTAGCGCCACACGCAGGCCGCCGCCCACGAGCATCATGACCACTTGTTCGGCATGCAATTTTTCCGCTAGAAATTCAGTGTGTCCAGTGAAAGGAATGCCAGCATCATTGATGACACCTTTGTGTACAGGCAAGGTGACCATGCCAGCGAATTCGCCCGACTGGCAACCTTGCATCGCGCGGATTAGCAGATTGAGAACATAAGGACTGTTGGCTGGATTTAGCTGACCGGCCTGAACGGGTTGTGACGTCGGCACATGCAGCACGCGCAAATGCCCGGATGGCAGAGGCGATATGTGCTGCGGATCATAATCATGCCATTGAACATTTAGCCCAAGCAGCGCTGCGCGCTGTTGCAGCATGTTCTTGTCGGCCAGCACCACCAGTGCCTGCCCCTGTTGGGCCAATTGCAAACATAGGTCGGGGCCAATGCCAGCGGGTTCGCCGGCGGCAACAGCCAACAACGCGGTTTGCGCCATTAGAGCGCTGGTTCGAGGCGATATTCGATGGTCGCCCCGTCGCGCAACTGGCGCAGCCAGTCCTGATAGGCAGCGTCGGATTTTTCGGCACGCATCGCCAGCTGTGCCTGTTTCTTTTTCTCTTTCACACTGACATCGGTGCTGCGGCGTTCCAATACCTGAATCAGATGCCAGCCGAAGGGTGACTGCACGGCGCTGCTCATCTGCCCGACCTCCAATTGATTCATCGCGGCTTCAAATTCAGGTACCGTTTCGCCGGGTGAAATCCAGCCTAAATCGCCGCCCTTAGCGGCACTGCCGTCCTCGGAATAAAGTTTAGCCTGCTTGGAAAAATCAGCGCCTTTCTCTATGCGTTGCTTGATAACCATCAGACGACTCTTGGCTTCATTCTCTGGCACCAGTTCGCTGGTTTTGATCAGGATGTGACGTGCTTGGGTTTGTGTGATGACTACTGGATTCTCTTTGCTGCGTTTCTCAAGCAGCCTTAGGATGTGGAAACCGTTGGGGCTACGAAATACCGGGCTGATTTCGCCGGGAGACATCTTCCTAAGTATTTCCAGAAAAATGGCAGGCGTACGGTCCGCCGATCGCCAGCCCAGATTACCGCCTTCCATGGCATCCTTGGCATCAGAAAATCCTGCCGCCACCTGAGCGAATTCCGCGCCACCGCGTAATTGTGCCAAGGCTTGCTCTGCGCGTTGTCGGGTAGTCTGGATTTTATCGGCACTGGCCTGTTCGGGCACCAGTACCAAAATATGTGCTAAACGGAATTCTTCACCCTTACCTATTTGCTTGGCCTGGTTAATAAGGTAGTTATCGACTTCGCCCTCGCTAATCACAAGTTTACTATCCACTTCGCGCTCACGCAGACGAGCGGTAATAATTTCGCCGCGAACTTCCTCTCGAAACTTTTTGAAATCCACCCCTTCTTTTTCCAGTTGGGCGCGAAATTCGACCAATGAGGGAAACTTGTTATCTTTCGCGATGCGCTGCAAGGTTTTGTCGAGCTGGATATCATCAATGCGTATGCCGGTTTCCTTGGCAAACTGGGCTAGCAATACTTCCGTGATCATGCGTTCCAGTATCTGTTTTTTCAACATATCTGTGTCAGGTAACGCTGTGCCCTGTTTTTTCAATTGGCGCTCTATAGTGCCGAGCCGGTCTTCAAGTTCGTAGCGGGTAATCGCGTCATTGTTTACCACAGCGACAATCTGATCGATCAATATAGGCCCAGTTGGTAACGTGATTTTTTTTGTTGTGTCCGAGGCAGTCACCGGTACTGGCACCGGCACCGGCACATCAGTAGCGGGGGGTGCAGGCTGAGTTTGCGCCTTTAATTTTTTTGATGTGTCGGAGGTTTTGTGCAAGCCAGCTGCGGAGACGTTTGTCGTGCAGGCTAGCGATAAAAGGAGCGCCAGCATCAACTTGATATGCAGCATAATATCTTTAATTTCCTAAGTGAGAATTTGTTAGCGTAATCCCTGCTCTGAACTTACAACGGAGGGCTGGTTCACTTTTGTGAAGCCTGCAATGCTTTGGCGCAATGTATTCAATGGATCGGAACCTACCCTGACCAGACCATTTAGCTCCAATTGCATAAAGATACCGGTTGAAAGTTCATTGGTGGCAGTGGCAAAACGTTGTACCACCAGCCGTGCTGTCCAACAGCTTTCATTATACTCGAGCCCGGCCAGCAGTTCCAAAACACGGTTATCCTGCAGGGAATAATTCCAACGTGCCATCGCGCTCCAACGCCTCCACAATGGCCACTGGGTAGATATGTCCGCCTGTCTAAGGCTGTCACGCGTAAAGCGGTAGCCTAGGTTGAGCACTTTTCCACTTTCCGGCTGGTAACGCGCCCCCACGTTTAATTTCTCTGTGCGCGCTTGGTTAGGGTTGTACTGGTAGGCGCTGTTCAGCGACCATTTGGGTGTAATCTGACCCAAGACAGCAAGCAAAATGTCCGATTTATTGTTGGTAACTTGCTCTGGGGCCACCAGATTTACCTGCGGTGTCGTAAAACTGAAGCGCTGACCGATGGCTACGCGCAACCGCTCCGCGCCGCTATTCGCCTCAAGCAGGCGGGAGGTAAGCGACAGCGTAACTTGCTTAGCATCACCAATGCGGTCGCTACCGAAAAAACGATTTTCGGTGAACATCTGGGCAAAGTTGAAGTCGGCCTGGGCTGTGTCGAAATTCGGCAGCAGATTTTGATTCCGATATGGAATGTACAAGAAATAAGCGCGCGGCTCCAAGGTCTGCACGTAATTCTTTTCGCCCAGACTCCAATCACGTTCCAGTACCATACCGCTGTCCAGACTGGTAATGGGCAAGGTGCGTGCAGTATCGGGTAGCGCACCCAAATTGTTTGCGCCCAGCGAATAATAGGTATAGTGCACGCCAATTTTTGGAGTCAAATAAAATGAGGGCGTGGCAATCAGCGGGTAGCTCACGCTGGGATACATTACCAAGCGTTGTCCATTAACTGCAGTGGGATGGCTGAAATTTACAAATTCTCCGGTAAATGCCATATTTGCCCCAGCCAGCGGGCGGAGCGCGCCCAAGGTTAATTGCGGCAAGCGTCGATATGGCTCCGCCACTGGCGCGGCCGGATCCTGCAGGGTTTGATAGCTCTGCATCCGTGCCGATGCATTCCACCAGCCACCGCCATAGGACAGTACGCCTTC
>JAIOPT010000135.1 GCA_021413765.1 Betaproteobacteria bacterium | reverse complement strand
TCTCACTATGGAACCGATATGATTTCGCCCCGGGATGGGGTGTTGGGCTTGGTGTGATCAATCGTAGCGCCATGTACACCTCGACTGACAATACTGTTCGCTTGCCGGGTTTCACTCGGGTTGATGCGGCAGTCTATGCCAGGATTGATAAAAATCTGCGGGCTCAGTTGAATATCGAAAATCTGTTTGATACTAAATATTTTGCTTCCGCCCACAATAACAACAATATCTCACCAGGTTCACCCATTGCTGCAAGAGTGTCACTAATCGCTAATTTCTAGATTTCCAGGTATCAAAAATTGAGTAAGCCCCCGCCGAATTGGCGGGGCGCATTGTATAAAAGAGTGGGTTTCTTCCTCTGCCCGAATTCCTTTTCAAGTTAGTCATGGAGGTGCAGCATACTGAGTGGAAAAGTTGCGGTTATTGTCAGCTACAGCTAACGATACACTTGATATTTTACGACTGGTTTGAAGGACGCTGTGATTATGCAGGTTGCTGGTGTTCTTTGACGATGCCGCAGGATGCTTGACGCAGTGGCACTTTACAGCGATAAACACAACATTTTCCGCATCAATGCCAAAGATGCTGATCCGGTGGCTGAACCCCAGTTTTCGCGGGCAGTACGTGAACTAAGGTTCGAATGTATCCGCGCCCACAGTCCGCAATCTTAGCGGGCATTAACTACATGCCCTTCCCCCCACTTCCGTGGAGTGGCCGAGTGGTTTAGCCACTCCCGTCCAACCACCCGGATAGTATGTCCTATATGCAGCGATGAGCGTTCCATGAGGTGGCTTACACTCCAGTGCAACGTTATTCACCAGTATCCTTTTGTCAGAAAATTGAGTGAATGCCTGCGCCTTTCACTTCATGCCTGCGTCGAAAGCACCATTCCGTCTGGCCGAGTAGTACATCTCACCCAATTGGTGCGCTGCATATTTGAAGACGCATAAAATTGGTGCATAAAATTTTTTATCTATATTGATAATAAATCAACATATTGTTTTTACAAACTAAACTGTAGTGGCACGGAATCTGCTTTTGACTAAGTAGGTTCTAAATAGTGTTGTTTACGCTCTTACACATGAGGAGTAAAAATTATGAAGATGGTTACTGCAATCATCAAGCCGTTCAAACTCGATGAAGTACGTGAGGCACTGACTGCGATTGGTGTACTGGGTATCACCGTTACGGAAGTGAAAGGCTTTGGCCGGCAAAAAGGTCATACCGAGTTGTACCGCGGCGCAGAATACGTGGTGGATTTTTTGCCCAAGGTCAAGGTAGAAGCCGCTATCAAAAAGGACATGCTAGAGCTGGTGCTGGAAGCTATCGAAAAATCTGCACACACCGGCAATATTGGTGACGGCAAGATATTCGTTCACAACATCGAGCAAGTAATTCGTATCCGTACCGGCGAATCCGGCGTAGAAGCATTGTAAGGAGAACGCCATGAAAAAACATTTTGCACTTTTCGCGTTGTTGGGCATGCTGTATGGCCTGGTAGTCCCGGCATTTGCGGAGGAGTCCGCTGCCCCTGCGGCAGCATCGACAACAACCACAGTCCAGACTTCTGCGGCAACTGACGCAGTCAAGCCCGCCGAAGCGGTAGCCACACATGCTGCTGCTCCTACTCCCAACAAGGGTGATACGGCGTGGGTGCTAACGGCCACCCTGTTGGTCATCATGATGTCCATCCCCGGCCTCGCACTATTTTACGGCGGCTTGGTGCGCAGCAAGAACATGTTGTCTATCCTGATGCAGGTGTTCGCCATATTCGCGCTGATTATCGTGCTGTGGGCTATCTACGGCTACTCGCTGGCGTTCACGCAGGGCAATGCATTCATTGGTGGATTTGACAGGTTGTTCCTGAAAGGCATCTTTGATCCGGCCACCGGCAGTGTCGCCAATGCGGCAACCTTCAGCAAGGGCGTGGTAATTCCTGAGTTCGCCTTCGTGGCCTTTCAGGCTTCCTTCGCTGCCATCACCGTTGCGCTGATCGTGGGTGCTTTCGCTGAGCGGATGAAGTTCACCGCTGTGCTGCTATTCTCCGCATTGTGGTTTACCTTCGCCTACCTACCGATTGCGCACATGGTATGGTTTTGGATGGGGCCGGATGCCTACACCACTCAGGCTGCGGCTGATACTGCAACGGCTGCCGCAGGGTGGTTGTTCCAGAAGGGCGCATTGGACTTCGCTGGCGGCACCGTGGTGCATATCAGCGCAGCTACTGCGGGTTTGGTTGGCGCATTCCTGGTAGGAAAGCGCATCGGATACGGCAGGGAACCGATGGCGCCGCACAACATGGTTATGACCATGATAGGTGGCTCACTGCTGTGGGTTGGTTGGTTCGGCTTCAATGCCGGCTCGGCTCTCGAAGCCTCAGGTACGGCCACATTAGCTTTCATAAACACGCTGGATGCCGCTGCCGCTGCCGCACTGACCTGGACGCTGGCTGAAAGGCTGTTGAAGGGCAAGCCCTCAGTGCTGGGTGCGATTTCCGGTGCGGTCGCAGGCCTGGTTGCTATCACTCCCGCCTGCGGCTGGGTGGGCGTAAGCGGTGGCCTGGTTATCGGCGCGCTGGCAGGCTTTGCTTGCTTCTGGGGCGTAACCGGTCTGAAGAAACTGCTGGGGGCAGATGACGCGCTGGATGTGTTCGGCATCCACGGCGTTGGTGGCATCTTGGGTGCATTGCTTACCGGCGTGTTCAACACCTGGAGCATGGGTGGCACCGGTATCGTTGATTACGTCAATAACACCATCGTCGATACCACTATCAGCGGCCAAGTGTGGGTGCAAGCGCAAGCCGTGCTTACCACGATAATTTGGTCTGGTGCGGTTGCCTTCGTTTGCTATAAGATCGTAAATATGACCATCGGCTTGCGCGTAAAGGAAGAAGACGAGCGCGAAGGGCTGGATACTGCAACGCATGGCGAACGTGCTTACAACTTCTAAACGCTTTGATACCTTTAAAGGTAATACACTGATAGCAGAATGAATAATCATGCTCAATTGTAGGGATAATGGTGGTGCATCAATTTGACGGTTGCCGGAAAGGTAGCCGTCACAATAGAATATAAGCGGGCTTTGCTTTATTGAAATTCACAATGAAGATTTTTTTACTGCATTTTATGCAGTTTTTACAAACCAGCCCGATAAAATCATTGCGTATCTCTGTCGTCTAAATTTGCAGTTAGGCGTGTGATGCATTAATTCATTATCAAACCATGGAGCAATTATTTCAAAGAGTGACAATGCTTGTAGCCGACACTTTTTTGCCTACCTTTGAACACCTCGCCACTGCAGTTATTTTGCTGGATGAGCAGTCGCGCATCGCTTACCTCAACCCGGCTGCAGAAAACTTGTTTGCCTTAAGCAGCAAAAGTCTGATCGGACATCCGGTGCAGCAAGTTTTTACTCACACTGAACAACTTGATGCAGCTATGCAGCATGCACTAGCTAATAACGCCAGCTATATTGAACATGACCTTACGTTGGGTATACCTCCACATGGAAAGCTGCATTTGCGCTGCACCGCCACGCCATTACAGTTAAACAAATATTTGCTACTTGAGTTTCATACGATTGATCGTCCGCTAAAGTTGGCGCGCGAAGAACAGATGCTAGACCAGACTCAATCTAATCGCCTATTGTTACGAAATCTGGCACACGAAATCAAGAATCCGTTGGGTGGCATACGGGGCGCTGCACAATTACTTGAACATGAATTGGAAAAACCCGGCCTGCGTGAATACACCCAAGTTGTCATTCAGGAAACGGACCGTTTGGTTGCTCTAATGGAAAAGCTGCTCACTCCGCAACATATGCCCAATTTCAGTTCACTCAATATTCATGAAGTGCTTGAACGCGTGCGTAGCGTAGTTCTTGCTGAATTTCCAAAAAATTTGTCTATCCAGCGCGATTACGACATCAGTCTGCCGGAGCTCATGGGCGACAAGGAACAACTTATTCAGGCAATCCTGAATCTTGTACGTAATGCTGCGCAGGCCATGCAGGGGCAAGGTAATATTGTGCTACGCACACGCATCTCGCGCCAAGTAACATTGATGAAGAAACGTCATCGCTTGGCGGTAATCATTCAGGTCATTGACAATGGCCCTGGTATCCCCGCACATTTGCACGACAAGATTTTTTATCCACTGGTTTCTGGCCGTGACAATGGTCATGGTCTGGGGCTGACCTTGGCGCAAGATTTTGTCAGCCAACATGAAGGCCGTATAGAGTTTGACAGTGAACCGGGACGCACCTGTTTCACGGTAATGCTGCCGCTAAAATAAAGTGAATAAAATGGGAGTCAATATGAAACCTGTTTGGATCATTGATGATGACCGCTCCATACGCTGGGTTCTGGAAAAAGCCTTGGCACGTTCGGACATCAACTTTACAAGTTTCACCTCGGCCGATGAAGCATTAGCCGCGCTGCAGCATGGCACACCACAAATCGTCATCAGCGATATCCGCATGCCCGGCAGTTCCGGGCTGGATCTTTTGCAAGAAATGCGAGAAAGAATTCCGAGTTTGCCAGTCATCATCATGACTGCTTATTCTGATCTGGAAAGCGCGGTGTCGGCATTTCAAGGTGGAGCATTTGAATATCTGCCCAAACCGTTTGATGTCGATCAGGCTGTCGCACTAATACGTCGCGCACTAGAACAAAGCCTGCGCGCTGATGCACCTGCAGAAGAGCAATCAGACGCAGCTGCACCTGATATCCTGGGTCAAGCACCCGCTATGCAGGAAGTGTTCCGCGCTATTGGACGGCTCGCACATTCCCATGCAACTGTCCTCATCAACGGCGAATCCGGCACCGGCAAGGAGCTGGTAGCACATGCTTTGCACCGCCACAGTCCGCGCGCCAAAGAACCTTTCATCGCCATTAACACTGCGGCTATTCCCAAAGATTTGCTTGAATCAGAATTGTTTGGCCACGAGCGCGGTGCATTTACTGGCGCGGCTTCTGCCCGTCGCGGTCGTTTTGAGCAAGCCGAAGGCGGCACACTGTTTCTTGATGAAATTGGTGACATGCCGGCGGAGCTGCAAACACGTTTATTGCGCGTGCTGTCTGACAGAAATTATTATCGTGTTGGTGGCCATCAGCCGATTAAAACGAATGTACGCATTATTGCCGCCACGCACCAGAACTTGGATGAGCGGGTAAAAGAAGGTTTATTTCGTGAAGATTTATTTCACCGCCTCAACGTCATCCGTTTGCGTCTGCCGCCACTTCGTGAACGGCGTGAGGATATCCCTTTGTTGGCGAAATATTTTCTGCAGAAAAAGGCGGGTGAACTTGCTGTCGAACAAAAGACCTTTAGCGAGGATACACTGAATTATCTTGCCACACAGAATTTTCCCGGCAATGTGCGGCAATTGGAAAACCTTTGCCACTGGCTCACTGTAATGACACCATCACAACAGATAGAAATTGCCGATCTGCCACTCGAATGGCGCGAGGCATCCGCTGTTACAGACGCTTCGTCCGAGGATTGGCGTTATGAGTTGGGTCTGCAGGTCGCGCTTGCATTGCAGCGTGGAGATCAAAATATATTAGACAGTTTAAGCCAGCAGTTCGAACGTACGCTTATCACCCAGGCACTGAAACACACCGATGGCAGGCGCATAGAAGCCGCTACTCTCCTCGGCATGGGGCGCAACACGATGACACGCAAGATTCAGGAATTTGGATTGGACAAGTAAATAAATTGCGGTGATATTATTTAAGTAGCATCTCGATTGCTACATCGCCGTAATTTTCATGACGGACGAAAAATGGGATTCCCTGAATCAATCAATTCAGCTTAGTGGGGGAATGCATCAGAACCGCGCTTTTTGTCTGGCCGCAAAAATACGAACACCGTCAGTGCGATAAAGGCGAGACATGCGGCCACAATGAAAGCGCTGGACGGATGCAGCAACCACAACGCCCCAGCGATCAGCGATGCAGGTAGGTAGATAAGGCCGGTCACAAAATTGTAGAGACCAATTGCAGACGCGCGCCGCTCCAATTCGAGATCTGCTATAAATGCTTTGCTTTGGGCTTCGTCGATCGCATAAAACACGCCATAGATGATAAACAGGACAATGACCTGCCATTGTGTGGTCGCGAATGCGAAACCGAGGCTTATCAACAAATAGATCAGATAGCCCAGCATAATTATCCGCGCCCTTCCGAAGTTATCCCCAAGTTTACCTATCAGTGGTGATGCAACAACGAATGCAATATTGAACAGGGCGTAAAGCAACACGATGTCCTTGACTGAAAAACCGACGCTGTGTGCACGTAATAGTAGAAAGCCGAAACTGAAATAGGCAAGTGAAAATATTCCTGCTGCGACGAGATAGCGCTTGAATTCCGGGCTGAGGATTTGCCATGTTTCGAACATATTTTCGCGTGGGTGCTGAACCCCTGGCTGATCCTTGATGAGACTCAAGACCACGATGGCGAGCAAGGCGGGAATGAGCGCAACCCAGAACAGTATCCGGAAAGTCGAGGCCTCGTCCCCAAGCCACGAAAGCAGACCGTACGCTACAAGCGGGCCAAGAACGGCTCCAGACTTGTCGAGAGCCTTGTGCACTCCGAACGAATATCCCCTGGTATTTTTGTCAGATACTGCCGAAAGCCAAGCATCTCGTGGCGGCCCACGGAAACCCTTGCCCAGCCGCTCGATGACACGAAATATGCTGAGGCCCACGACCGAGCTGGTGATTAACAAGATGATCTTAGCCAACGTGGAGAAACCATATCCGGCCAGAGCGAAGGCTTTGCGTTTTCCGGTTCGATCTGACAACCAGCCAGCCAAGAAATTCAGCGAGGATGCGGACAAGTCGGCCAATCCCTCGATCATGCCAAGCAAAGCGGCTGATGCCCCCGCGATGGTTGTAAAGAAAATCGCGAAGACGGAAAAAATCATCTCGGAACTAAGGTCAGTCAAAAAGCTCACTAAGCCCAGCTTCAATACGACTGGATGCAAGCCCAGCTTCTTGACTGCCGGATCAGGTGACGCTGTGTCCTTGTCCATCTTTCAATATCCACCAAAAAACATTTTTCCACATCATTGTATTGGCATGTGGTGAGGTTTGTCAGTTTGACTTAAATCGGGAACAAGTTGAAGTGGTTGGTGTTATGCATAACATATTGGGGGAAGATTTCCGCCTGACCCCATGTTTTGTTTAATTATCAATCACAAGGTTTAAACCACCGGCTTTAGCCGGTCAGCTTTAGCAGCGACAATATGCCACACGAATGGAGATGTGGTATGGAATACAGATATGGCAGTCATACGGTGTTTCAAATTGAGTACCACTTTGTC
>JAIOPT010000121.1 GCA_021413765.1 Betaproteobacteria bacterium | reverse complement strand
ATCATCATCAATAACACGATCCATAAGGGGTACATCGTCATTAATCAGCGCCTCAATAGCGAGCTGGATCTGACTTTCCACCAATCCACCCATTTGTAATACTTGGGCACGCACCGCTTCCAGCTCGGCATCAAATTGCTTGGAGGTATGTTCAGTGGAGATCATGATTGAGATCCTTATTGGGTAGAAGTTAGTGGTGATGCTACTCGCGTTCTGTGACAATTTTGTTACATGCAATGCAACGAATGTCTGCACGCCGCTTGAAGTTTCATGTGGTATTACATCTGCTCCCACGGCGCGTGTATAGGCCAATGGTTGTGCCAGCATTGTATGATCGCATTTTCACAATGAACATAGGCAATGCTGCTAACTTACTGAAAGCATTTAGTAAAATATTTCGTTGCCGATAGAGATTCTACCTGGCCGAGAAAAGTGAATTGTGTTCAGGCAGCCCTCAGACTATATGTAGCTCTTGCCCAAAGCGGATAACGGCTACAATCGGCTCAAAAGCCACATTTGTTGCATGCTATAAATTGTGGTTCAAGGTAGTGGGCACTGGCAGCAGGAACACGCCGGTGCTTGTGAAAAAACAGGACATAATAAAAATGAAAAAAGCGCGCATCATATTGCATGCGCGTTAAACAGGGAAAATAGTGATCTCAACGGGGTTAGTGGATGAAATGTTAGTTGTGTATTATTTTGAATTTAACTGTGACAAGGGCAGTATGAAGAAGTGGTGAGCTTGAGTCGTGGTTGCTGAAGTTCCTGGTTCAGATTTGGCATCGTCATCCTAAGCCCCGTAGTATTATGGTTTGGTCATCCAGTCACGAAAAGTGACTGGTAGCACGCGTTCACAAAAGTGGTTAAACATTTTGCGTTCAATCTCTTCATTGGCGCTACTCAAATAGACACTCATTTTTGATGCGACTATTTGGTATCTCAATCTATGCGACTCTCTCACTTCTGCATTAATGATAGCCGAGCTTAAAGCTTGTAAATGGTTCTGCTGCCTAGGTTGCTGAATCAGGTTAAGCATCGTCATCTCCTGTGAATGTACGGACGCAGGATAGTGCAACGATGTTTCAGGGACATTACAGAAAAGTGAAGAATTTATTAAAGTGGTCCCATAGCTTTTTCTCAGGAAGGTAGGAGATTAAATTTCTACCTGAATTGCTCCCTCGTTACAGAATGAAAACATCAACTCAGGCGTTCTTTAATTTCTGCCCATAGGGACTCATAAGCCAGAGCGGCCCTACACTTGGGAGCATAGCTGGCAAGGGCTGCGCGATTAAGCCCCATCCGTTCTATATCGCTGGCATAGGGAATAGTAGTGTTAAGTAATCCGGCTAAAGTTTTCGGTGGCTTTTCAACGATAAGCCGGTGTAGCTGTTTGCGTATGTCCACCATGGAAAAAAATGGAATCACCAGCAGATCATCCAGATTATTTTCTTTGCAAAACTTCATAATCTGGTTGAACGTTAGCAACGATAAAGTAGAAGGAATGGTCGGCACTAATAAGATGTCAGCCGCCTGAAATACGTTTTCAGATACTAGCGAAATACTGGGCGGACAATCCAGAAAAGCAACGTCATAGTCGTCATCCAGACTCTTGAGCAATTTTCGTAGTTGCCGCGTTGGTTTTTTTGCTTCTTCCAAAAACAGATCCATATTGCGGAAGGAAAAGTCCGTAGGAATAAGGTCAAGATTGGCATAATCAGTTTCCTTGATTAGTTCATCCAAACCTTGCTTGCCATCCATAAGCGTTTTTAAGCCACCTTTTATCTTGGGTTTAACACGAAAGTAAAATGAAGCCGCACCTTGAGGATCTAGGTCCATAACTAATGTACGGGCACCCTCTCGACTTGCCAGATAGGCCAGGTTGACGGCCGTTGCGGTTTTACCAACACCCCCCTTAATGTTGTAGCAGGCAATGATCTTCATGTGAGTGTGCTTCCTTTTGGATATTCGGATTAAAAAGTCTCTTGGATGCTACACGGTTTTCATTTTCTGCGATGGTCGCAAAGCATGTATTGAACATTGCACCGCCAAATTGACGACGAAGAGTACCTTCAGATGAAACTCAATACCTCGGCCAACTGGAAAGCCTTTCGACCTGATTTAACATGGGTACATGGCAAGAAAATGAAAAGCAATGGGGAATTTATAAGCGGTATTGACCTTATGAGCTAAAGAAACTCCGGTGACATCACAGCGCGGAGTATGGTTTGGGTTTCGACATAGTATATGCGGTTACTAAACCACCACACGCAGCCTTTCTTGACGCTCCAGTCAGCCTCGACTCCCGACAGCAACGTAGCAGCTATGCGCCCCAAGGTAGGCTGATGGCCAACCACAATCACTGTACCTTTGGCATCTGGCCAGCCTGCTGCAGCAATTACCGATATGACGGATGCTCCTGTGCTGACTTCTCTTGTGGTCTCGAACTCCCGGCCCAGGGCGCTTGCCGTCTGCTGCGCCCGTTTTGCCGGGCTCACCAAGATGCGCGCACCCTCTGGAAGATGTGATTTGAGCCACCGTCCCATCTGTTGAGCTTGTTTTTCGCCTTTTGGGGTAAGTTTGCGTGCGTCGTCCAGTATGCCGTCTTTGGCATCTGCATGCCGCCATAAAATTAGATCCAAAGTAAAGTCCTCCGATGATAAAACAGTTATTCTATACCCCGAGGATTGCAGCCACTCATAGCTTGCTTAGAATTCGAGCATCTCGCCGCTACAGCCCAATTTTCCAAGCTTAATGCTGTTCTCCTTTCGATATTCACTCCACGTGATGTGAAGAAACGGCAGCATTTTTCACAAGCAGTCGTATTATTTCCAGAATACCTTTTGCCGCGTGAAATTCCTCCACGCATGATGCAGTTTTTGCAAGCGCACACGACTGGAACAGGCTGTCCATCCGCTGACAATGCCAGCCGCCTGTCCGCGCGGCGCAGGCAGTTCGGCGAGCAGCCGCTGCGTGACCGTAGCATCGTTCAGCGCACCGAGCACATCCTGCAGCGCAGCCAGTGCCGCGAGGTAGAGACGCGCACGCTTATGCGGGTAGATGCCAGTAAAAAACTCCGCCGCGTAGCGCAGCTTTTTGGCGGCAATACGCAGCGCATGATGTTCAGCCGTGTTCAGCGTAGCGTGGCGTCGACCTTTGTGGAGCACGTGTTTATGTTGCCGAGTGAGAGTCTGTGTGGCAAATTCGCCAAGCGCAACAGGTTCATCTGGTGACTCCGCCTGGCGTGCGAGCTGAAGACCGAGCGTCAGCACCAGTCTGGTATAGCGTTGCGACAGGACGGTCTCAAGCGCTGCCTGTCGGTGGGTATTGCGCAATCCGGCGGCATCCGCTTGCAGCCGTGCCAGCGCTCGATTGTCGGGGAGCTGTTCGGCAATCTGCGGCAGCGTTTGGGTAACAAATACGTCCCAGTCCCGAGCTGGCCCCAGGTAGCCCATGAGCCAGCGCAACTCCATCACGATGTCGGCGAGCGCCTCGGGTAGCACGACGCCAAACAGGCTCAGCGCCGAGCGCAATCTTCTTACCGCGACGCGCGCCTGATGCATGTACTCCGGGTCTTGCCCCAGTGTCGCCACGTTCCCCTGGAGCTGCGCGAGGCATTCCCCTGTAATGCGCTGTAATGCTTGCACAACCGGCATCTCCGGCGCTAGCTTCACGGGCTGCGCCATGCGCGGTGGTGTCGCTTCTCCGCTGCATAGCAGATAGCCGCGCTGGGCCTTGCTTATATCTTCTACCCAGAGTAGTACTTGTTTCTGGATGGCTAGAGCGACCTCGAACAGGCTCGCCGCTGCGCCTGCCTTGAGTTCAAGTTCCATTTCGCTGATAGGCTGGCACCTGTCACCTGCATGTACCTCACCTTGGTCCAGCACCAGCTCGATTTCGGCACCTTGCGTTGTTCGGAGTTGCCAGGCGGTGCGCCAGAAATCAGTAATAAACAATGGGCGCAGCCGCGCCAGCAACTTGGGCGTCAATAGTTGTGCGAGGTCAGGCGCAGTACTCGGTGCCGGTTCTGGCTTCCCACCTCCCACCGGCCATTCCCACTCGTTGCGCTGGTGCAGCCCCCCTTCCGCGCTCCCCTCATTCTTAACTGTCTGCACCCAGCGCCCACTCATTCGGCGCAGACGGAGTGCAAAGCCCGCTTGCAGCAAATCCTGCTCGGGCGTGTCAAAATAAATGTTGTGGAGCTTGTGGCGGCTAGGTTTGCCCTGCACCATTGATTTCAGAACATGATTGCAACGCAAGCGCTCGACATGTGCCGGATCTATGGTCAGTTTCAGCTCGATTTCAGTGTGCATGAGCGCGGTAAATAATAAAAGGCCTTGGGGTAATATTTGGCGAAAAATGGAGTTTGAAAGCGAACTCGCAGAAGTATAGCCACTCAGGCCGCTCGAAACTAGAGTAGGGCACCTCGACAAAGGAGACGTCTGCCTTCTGGCTGGCAGGGACAAGGTTGCATCGTGTGGCTACGGAATGACAAATTAATGCATGTCGGCATTCGTCAAAGTCTAGAAAATAGATGAAATGTGATGACGTCTTAGGCTAAATTCTGAATGATTCAACATCGCCATGCTATAGGCCAATATATGGCAAACCTCACCAAGTCTGTCGCAAACGGAGCAGCAAGATGTGTGTATGTCGTCTATTGCCGGATAAAATGCTTGGCATATTTTTCGTTTAGCCTGGACATGGGCAACAAGATGAACAAGTCGGCAGTATTGAAATCTGGATCCCAGGCCGGTTCACCTCCTATATATGCGCCCAAGCGTAAATAGCCTTTAATTAGCGGAGGAATGTTGACATCCAGTGTGCTGTCCAATGCCTCAAGCGGCAACGGGCAGCGAGGAAACACTCGATATTCGGCGGGCGCCGCATACAGCTTGTTCAATTTTTTAAATATGCTGGCTGCGCAATGCCCTCCATCGTTCATGCTGATGCTGGCGCAACCAATCAGATATTCATGCTTGTTCTTGTGCATGTAGTCAGCGAGACCACTCCATAGTCGGGCGATGGTCGCGCCATCGCGGTAATTTGAATGCACGCAGGAACGGCCAACTTCAACCATGCGGTCGCGCAGGTGAGCCAAGCGCGTCAAGTCAAACTCGGTTTCCGCGTAATAGCCGCAAATAGTCCGAGCGCGGTCGGGTGGCAATATCCGATATGTGCCGATTACTTTGTGGGTGCTGTTATCGCGTACTAGCAAATGTTCGCAATAGGGGTCGAAAGTGTCACGGTCAATTCCTTCATGTGCGCTAGCCAGACATGCACCCATTTCTTCAGCAAATACTTTATATCTCAGACGTTGCGCTTCTTCAATTTCTGAGTCAGTTCTAGCCATGCTGAGGGTAAGCCGGTTATGTGTCAGGCGCTGTTTTTGGTTCAGATTTAACATCGTTGTCTCCATGTGTGGAATAAAGACAAATTTA
Source organism: Betaproteobacteria bacterium (assembly GCA_021413765.1). Taxonomy (GTDB): domain Bacteria; phylum Pseudomonadota; class Gammaproteobacteria; order Burkholderiales; family Gallionellaceae; genus Nitrotoga. The sequence continues at coordinate 1,197 of JAIOPT010000121.1, read as the reverse complement.
ACGATGGCCTGTTGCAGCAGTATTACAGGCAGATTAAGAATTGATGAAGTGTGCGCGTCATTTGCGTGCGAAATTTTTGGAGTGGAACCCATGTTGAGCAACAGCGAGGTGGTTCAACTGAAAGAGCAAGATGGCGGTGCAGATTGTGGCGCTATTACATATTATGGCTGGCATGGCCGGATGATAGATTTGCCAAGGCTGTATGGATTGCTTCACGCGCCTCTGAGGCAAGCATACGGCGGTTTTTTCCTGTGCATGGGATTGCAGGTAAATAAACTAGAGTCACATGCAGGGAAGGGCTGCACAGAATTTTCCATAGTGACTCGACAAATGTCATGTCGCCCACAAAAGCTGCATTGTCATTAGCCTTTCCAGTGCCATCATGATAGCGGATAGCAACCGGACAAATACTGGCTCCAATATCAACAGGGCCTTGCAGTAGTGACGAATGAAAATGGCCTAGTTGAGTGCCATCGGTGGTAGTGCCTTCCGGGAACACGGCGATACGCTCTCCCTGTTCCATCATTCCTTTAATTTGGTCGTTAATGCGTGCTGTCTCTTGTCGGATGTCACGCTTGATAAACAGGGTGTGAATACGGTGCAATATCCAGCCCAGGAATGGCCAATCACCAACTTCAGATTTGGCGACAAAATATGCCGGAAGCACTGCGTTCATGGAAACAGCATCTAGCCAGGAAATATGGTTAGCAACAATCAGGCGGCCCTGCGTAGTTGCGTGATGGTAACAACCATAAGTTTCCAAACCAACGTGTAGCAAATCCAGAAACTTGCGTGACCAATATTGAACGATATGCTGTTGAATTGATTTATTCAGTAATGGAATAACACTGGCAAGTAGCATTCCATAAATTATATGGAATGCTACGCGTACGCCCCGGAAGCTGGCAGTTGGGATGCTTGTAAATTGCTGTGCTTGATGTGGAGTTTCGCAGCTGTTAGATGTGGGATTTATGATGGTCATGTTATTTCGTCCTTGCAAATCACTCTAAAACTTCGCGCTCAATTTCTTCCACGGTGACATGGCGCACGTCTTTGCCCTTAACCATATAAACCACATATTCGGACATGTTCTTGGCATGATCGCCAATGCGTTCAATGGCCTTGGCGATGAACAGAATTTCCAGCGCAGTGGAGATGGTGCGCGGGTCTTCCATCATGAAGGTGATGAGGTAGCGC
>JAIOPT010000034.1 GCA_021413765.1 Betaproteobacteria bacterium | reverse complement strand
GGATGTTTATCCTAGTGTAAACAACAAATCATTATTGATATGTAGCGATGATGCAGAAGTTATTTCACATGCCAAAAATTTCTTTACGTTATCAAACGTATTGACCAGCAGTCACACGCCGCAAACAGGAAATAAGCCACTTCACTTAAAAACCACTCACAACGATGATGAACAGCGCAAAAAGGCGTCAATCAATTCCATTATTGATCTAATCGCGCTGGGTCGATCAACCAAACTTTTCTTTGCCAATGTAACAGCTGGACACTCGTCAGGTTTTTCGAGATTGGCCATGTATCTTTGTCAAAATAAAAATGTTATCGATGCACTACTCAAACTTGACACTTCTACGCCATCTTCAACATCACCGGGGCAACCGCTTCGGTATACGTCCAAACCCAGCATGCGCTGGTGTTAATATAAAATCACTTCTTTCGAAGTGAGTAAAAATGGTTTTGAAATAGATTTATTATTAGGCGGAAAGGTTTATCGAGATCCAACGATCCGCTGTTCAAAAGAGGGGGTTTCGAACGCGCTAAACTCAGGATATTGGATGAAATCTGGATTTTAGATATTCTCTCAAGCAACGACAAACATGACGTATCAATCAGCGAAGAGTAAAATGCCCCTTTAGTTAGATAGTTGATTACGAATGTCCATTCAGTGGTTTCCCGGTCACATGGTTTCGGCGCGCAAAAAGGCAGCCGAAACCATGGAACGCATCGATGTGATAATAGAAGTGCTGGATGCACGCGTGCCGGAATCAGGCAGCAATCCTGTCATTAAGGAGCTGCGCTTGCATCGGCAACGGCCCTGCTTGAAAATTCTTAACAAAGCCGATCTGGCGGATCCTGCTGTTACTACAGCGTGGCTGAACTTCTACAATGAGCAAAAAGGAATTAAGGCTGTAGCGCTATCCTGCAAAAAACCGGGAGATGTCGCCAAGGTTCCCGGCCTGTGCGAAATGCTCGCCCCGCATCGTGATAACAGGCTTAAGCCATTGCGCATGATGATTATGGGCATCCCCAATGTTGGGAAATCCACACTGATAAATGCGCTGCTGAAGCGCCGGGTGGCAGCTGTAGGCGACGAGCCGGCAGTAACCAAAAACCAGCAGGGATTCGACCTGAATGAACGAATGACGCTAATCGATACGCCAGGGCTAATGTGGCCAAAGATTGAGCATGACAGTGACGGCTTCATGCTGGCCGCAAGCCACGCGGTGGGAAGAAATGCCATAATTGACGAAGAAGTGGCCAGTTTTCTGGGCGACATCCTACTGGCATGCTACCCCAATCTGCTTGTAAACCGTTACGGATTCTCCGTTGAAGGTATGGATGGCGTGGGCATTGTCGAAGCAGTCGCAAAACGGCGCGGTTACCTACTCAAGGGGGGTATTCCAGATCTGGAAAAAGCTGCTCTCATGCTGCTACAGGATTATCGCACCGGCGCACTTGGAAGGATCAGCCTGGAATCACCAAAAAGCCGCAATGAAATGCTGGCCGAACAAGCATTGATTAAAGCAAGGGAACAAGCTTCAAATATAAGCAATTCAAGCGATAGCAATCCAGAATACCCGCTTACCCCATGATGCTGCCATGGGACGCTGTTTCGACCACTAATTACAGCTCCCTTTCATCGTCAGCTGTCATCGATATAATTTTAATTCTGTAGGACATCGCCAGTGCAGTTAAACAAACTTTTCTTATTCGTTTTTTCCGCTTGCATTGCGCTTAACGCAGTGTCTGTGGTTCATGCGGAGGAGAACGTGTTTTTGAATAGCTCGCTCGATGCCTTACAAGCAGACTCCGTACCACAACCTACCGCTGCTTCCGTCGACCCTGATCTGAGACTTACTGCTGACCCTAACCCTTCACAAAACGACTTATGGCAACGCATCCGTAATGGTTACGCATTACGCACATTGAATAGCCCACTAGTGGCAAACCACGAGCAATGGTATGCAAAACGTCCGGACTATATGCAACGAATGACGGAGCGTGGGCAACGCTATCTCCACTTTATTGTGGAAGAAGTCGAGCGACGCGGAATGCCATCGGAAATCGCATTGCTACCCATGATTGAAAGCGCGTTTAATCCAGGAGGCAATTCCATCTCTAACGCGTCTGGAATTTGGCAGTTCATCCCATCTACAGGCAAACATTTTGGCATGCAGCAGAATTGGTGGTACGACGGGCGTCGCAATATCATCAGTGCGACCATAGGAGCGCTCGACTACCTGCAAAAATTGCATGGCATATTCGGCGATTGGGAGTTGGCACTTGCCGCGTACAACTGGGGCGAAGGCGCAGTACAGCGGGCTCTCGAACATAACCGCAAACTGGGTCTGCCGGCGAATTACGCCAACCTGAAAATGCCGTCTGAAACTCGCAACTATGTCCCAAAACTGCAAGCAATAAAAAATATTGTCAGCAACCCAGCCCGCTTCGGCTTGGAGCTCCATCCCGTTCCGGATCAACCGTATTTCGTTGCTGTCAGCACATCAAAAAATATTGATATGGAACTTGCCGCAGGGCTGGCAGATGTTACTCTGGATGAATTCCGCGCGCTGAATCCCGCCCACAACCGTCCGGTTATCCTGCAAGAAAATTCAGAAGTGTTATTGCTACCCGTGGACAAGGTGGAAACCTTTCGCGCCAATCTGGCAAGCAACAGCCTGCCACTCGTGTCATGGCAGGCATATAAGAGCAGGAAAGGTGAACGCTTAAATCAACTCGCGGCACGCTTCGGTCAGTCACCAGAGTCACTACGATCCATCAACGGCCTGTCGACGCGACTCAAGGTGAGTAGTGGACAGACGCTACTGGTACCACTTAATGGTCAGATTGCAGAAAATGAATTCGAGGCATTTAATGCTCACCCTGCCCTTTCCAGCCAGCTGCCTGGGAATACTATTAGATACACAGTTCGTAAAGGTGACACGCTGAGCACTATTTCTCGCCTCTACAAGGTAAGTGTGGAAAAGCTGCAAGTTTGGAATAACAACGTAAGAATACTCAATCCAGGTCAGCACATTTTCATCGTGCAACTCGACAAATCGCCTCAAATATCCAGGGCTGATAGAAACCGTGGCAGACTTGGCATGGCCAGTAAAAGGAATAAGAAGTTTTCGCACCAGACACAACGCATTGCTCAAAACCCTTAAACTTTGGCTTCTTATCGGCCGGTTGTCGGCCTTAGCAACCATTGAGAAAATTCGACCCTAACCTCTTTAACCTAGATTTTTCGGGTGGGTCTTGCCGTGGAAATAGATATAACGTTTAATCCAGTCCACATAGCTTTGCTTTGCTTTGCTCAGTTCGGATAGCATAGTGCTTTATTCGCATCGCGTACTTGATCAAGCAACTTGGGGGATGTAACCATACCGTTCTTATCAGAAAAATTAGGGTGTGCGAATTTTTTACATCCAATTAAAACAATATATTAAATGGATATTTTTAGATTACACACCTCGAAGGTGCTTTTATCGGCATTTTTTAGGGTGTCTATATTAGGTTGGCCGTCACAATGAGCGCGTTTCCACAGTTTCATCGCCACCACGAGATTCGAAGAGTTCGAGGCGATCTTGAGCGAGACAGTTTCCCTCGGCTCCAGATGTTTCTGCTCGTCACGCTCACTGGTGCAGCTGGCTTTGTCGCGTCATATATCCTTCTTCACGCTGGCTTCGTCGAAATGTGGCTTAGGTACCTTGCTTCGTTCGGTGTTGCGTACTTGATGTTCCTATTTCTATTGTGGCTCTGGCTAAGAACACGTGCCGAGGACTACGCCGATCTTCCCGATATTTCAGGGTCGCCATCCTCTGGTTCAGGCAGTTCTGGAACTTGCTACAGCGGCAAAGGTGGCGAATTTGGCGGCGGGGGCGCCAACGGTTCGTTTGATGCGCCATCTGAAAGCATCTCGGTAATCAGTGACTCAGGTAGCTCCGTTGGTGATGCTCTCGGTACAGGAGACTGCTCTCCGCCGTACAGCTTTGCCCTTCGCGCTCACCGCTGCAATTGTTTCCGCTTCCGGTTGGGGCATGGCGCTCTATGCGCCAGAGGCCCATTCAATTGGCGATGTCATTTCTCATTAGAAGCAGGGCAGCTAGGGTGCGACGGCCAACCCATCATTCCACCGGACGCTGCGCGATGAAGCCGCGCAGCGCCGGTGAATTCAAACGTTGGGCATCATCAGAGCGCGTTTTACCGAGAATAAATTGGGTCGGATTTAATTGCTGACCCGCCCCACTACTTACTCCGCCGCAAGATGACAATGCACGCGGTGCGTGGCGCTAATTATGGTCTCACCTGGATAAACTGCGCGACATTCCGCTATGGCATGTGCGCAACGAGTGTGAAAATGGCAGCCCTGCGGTGGATGAGAGGGCGAAGGCGTTTCCCCTGCCAGGCGAACCGTTTTCATGCCCTGCCCATCTATTCTCGGTACTGCAGACAGCAGTGCCTGAGTATAAGGATGTTTAGAGGCATGCAATACTTCCTCCACCGTGCCGCGCTCGACGATACGTCCCAAATACATCACATATACCTCATGCGCGAGATATTCCACCACCGCCAGATTGTGCGAAATAAACAGGTAGCTTAATTTTAATTCCTGCTGCAATGATTTCAGCAAATTCAAAATTTGCGCCTGCACCGAAACATCCAGCGCGCTAGTCGGTTCATCGCAAATCAGCAGATTCGGATTAACCGCCAGCACCCGGGCGATAGCGATACGCTGCCGCTGCCCGCCGGAAAACTCATGCGGATATCGCCACTTGGACGCTTTCTCCAGCCCAACCTGTTCAAGCAATTCATCTATGCGGCGTTGCCGCTCATCGCTATTGTTAGCGATAGACAGCGCATCCATGCCCTCTTGCAAAATTTCCGCTACGCGCATCTTGGGGTTCAACGATGCATAGGGATCCTGAAATATCATTTGCATCCCGGCACGCTGTTTGCGCAATTGCCTCGCACTGATGCCTATGAGTTCATGGCCCGCAAAACGCACGCTGCCTGCGGTAGGTGTAATGAGTTGCAACAGCGCCTTGCCCACCGTGGTTTTACCGCAACCGGATTCACCCACCAGCGCCAGCGTACGCCCCGCTGGAATATTCATTGAAACTCCATCTACCGCTTTAACGTGACCTACCGTGCGCTGCAATATGCCTTTGTGGATGGGAAAGTGGACTTGCAGGTTTTCAACTTGCAAAAGTGAACAGTCCCTCCCCTCCTCCCCAGCCACTTCCCCACTTGCGGTAGAAAGTCCGGGAGAGAGAGGTACTTTCAAGTTTATTTTTTCACTCTCTATTTGCGATGTGTACAGATGGCACCTTACCCCCTGCCCGTTTTCCAGCTGCGTCCACTCCGGCTCTTGGTTATGGCAAAGCGCCCACGCTTTATCGCAGCGCGGAGCAAATCTGCAAGCTGCAAGTGACGTGCCCAATGGCGGTACATTGCCCGGAATGGCTGCTAATGGTTGCCCGCTGCGTCCAGCATCCGGCAATGCGGCAAATAGCTTTTGCGTATAGGGATGAGCGGGACGCGCGAACAATTGTTCACGTGGCGCCTGCTCGATAATTTGTCCGGCATACATCACCCCGACCTGATGCGCCATTTGAGCGACTACGCCCAGATCATGTGTTATCAGCAACAACGCCATACCGGTTTTCTGCTGCGTATCGCGCAGTAGTTTAAGCACCTGCGCTTGTATGGTCACGTCGAGAGCGGTAGTGGTTTCGTCTGCGATCAACATCTTTGGTTGCCCGGCCAGTGCCATTGCAATCATTACGCGTTGTTTCATGCCACCGGAAAGCTGGAATGGATATTCATTCGCACGGCGAGGCGCATCGGAAATACCCACTTGTTCCAGCAATTCAACACAACGCGGACGAATTTCATCGCCACGCAGTTTTTGATGCAATTTCAATGCCTCGGCAATCTGGTCGCCCACCGTCATCACTGGGTTCAAACTCAGCCCAGGCTCCTGAAAAATCATTGCCATCTGACCACCGCGCACCTTGCGCATGGCATATTCTGGCAGCGCCAAAATATCTTCTTCATCAAGTTTAATATCACCGCTTGCGACGCGTATTCCATCCGGCAACAACCGCATTAGTGATAATGCAGTCATGGATTTGCCACAGCCGGATTCACCGAGTAGCGCGAAGGTCTCGCCCTGTTTAATGCTGAACGAAATATCGTCCACAATGCGCACACCATTGTTCAAGCGTGCCACCAACCCTTCTACATTCAGTAGAAATTCCCCTCGCTCACTTTCGGCAAGGACACTGGGAAAGGGGTGGAGCTGGTTAGGAGAGAGGTCAGATTTCATGCAACCGCCTCCGTCCGATTCAAGCGCGGATCAAACGCATCGCGTACCGCATCAGCAAACAGATTGGCGGCCAACACCAGCACCAGCATGAATCCGAACGCAGCCGCTAATGTCCACCATACCATCGGCTCGCGGCCCATCTCCAGGCGGGCGGAATTTATCAACGTGCCAAAGCTCATCGTACTAGGGTCAACTCCCACACCGACATAAGATAACACCGCTTCGGCCAGTACCAGGCTGCTGAAATCCATCACCACCGCAATCAGTACGATGTGCATCACGTTTGGCACGATGTGGCGAGTAAGGATGCGCGAAGATGAAACGCCGAATGCCTGCGCCGCCTGAATGTATTCCAGCTCTCGCAGCTTGAGTGTCTCGCCACGTAGCAAGCGACATAGCCCGGTCCAACTTGTCACACCGAGAATCAAGCACAAAAACAATAAGCGTAAATCTGCACGTGCAGCTGAAGTCTCAAACCATTCGGGATGCATCTCGATATAAACCTGCATCATTAACACTGCAGCCGCAATCAACAATACGCTGGGAATAGAACTGAGAACGGTATAAAGATACTGGATTACATCATCCACCCAGCCGCGCAAATATCCTGCCGCAATGCCCAGCAGCAACGCAAACGGCAACATCACCAGCGTGGTGACAGTGCCGATCACAAGCCCGGTGCGAATACTTTTCAGCGCGAGATACAGTACATCCTGCCCAACCTTGTCGGTACCCAGCACATGGTAAACCGCAGCCAGATTGGCAGTCACGCCAAGCAGCATGGCCAATAACAATACCGTTATCAGCAATGCTCTGTATGGCTTGTTTTTCATCGTTCTCGTAAAGGTGAAAATCCAGCTGTCATTACTGATTATTTGTCCTGTAGATGACCCGACCGTCCTGAGTTTTACAAAAAAATGTAATAGCATATTACTGACTGTAATCAATAACACACCAATTAGCAGCCCTTCTAAAGCACCAATCACCGTGCGTTTTAGCACATCGCCTAGAAGTTCGCGCTGTGGATCAGCCAGATGGACACCACCGTAACGCAAGCGCGGATAATCTCGAAGTATCTTGCCATCCGGCGTTTCCATACTTTCTTTGGCATACAGATACGCCGCCAATGGCGCAGAATACGTTTTCTCGCTACGACTCTTTATACCTTTGGCAAGCGCATCGAAGACACTCAGCACTTCGGCCGAATACACTGTCTGGCCATTGCTCTTCTCCGGCAGCGCTGCGCGGTAGTGCATGGTATCGAGCAACCCCACCAACACGAATAACGACAGCAGCAGCAGCGACACCATGCCCACACTGCCCTTTGCCACACGTTGCCATGGTAGAACCAGATGAGGACGCTTTCTTATCCACAAGGCCGCAGCAAGAATTGTTGCGAGCAGCAGGAAGATCATCGCATCTGTCCAAAGAATAACGGGCATGCTATTCACCCCGATATTGAATACAGAAAATCGCTCGATCTGAGCATAAAAGCACTCATTGCAACCTCACTCGCGGATCAACGATGGTGTATGAGATATCTGTCAAAACTAAACCGGCGATATACAACATCGAACCAAGAAATACCATGGCACGCACCACACCGAAGTCCTGCGCATTGATTGCGTCTATAGTGTAACTGCCCAAACCTGGGATACCGAAAAATGATTCGGTCAGCAAGCTGCCCATGAACAGCAGCGGAATGACTACCACTACACCGGTTAAAATCGGGATCATTGCATTCTTCAGCACGTGACGGAATAACACGCGCAATTCCGACAAACCCTTGGCACGAGCGGTTCGCACATAGTCCTTACCGATCTCTTCCAAAAAAATCGTTCGATACCAACGACTACTAGCACCGACACTACCCATTACGCCAATCAATACAGGCAGCAGCACAAACTTGATACTGTCTATACCGCCCGCATAGCCCGAGATAGGCACCCAATGCCACAATTTACTCGCCACGTATCCAGCGCAGTCGCTCTGAACAATGTCATCAGCAGCGCGAACGTGATGTAGATAAGCAGGCCAATAAGAAAAGTCGGCAATGCGATGGCGAGGCTGGGCAACATACGGGTCTGAATTTCACGCGCAACATTACGCCCGTCGTTGGATGAACCGAAATCAAATGCAAACATCCTGGCCGACTTCTGGAAAAAAATCGTATCGTTGATTTTTCTCACGCCCTCCGCATGGGCATTAAATAGCAACGGTTTGTCATAACCATGCTGTTGCTTCCACTTTTCGATCGCTTCAGGCGTAACGCGCTTCATGCCCAATTGCATCCGCGCCATATCGTCCGCAGTATTAACCACAAAAAAAAGAGAAAAGGTAAGCAGGTTCACACCGATCAAAATCGGGATTGCATACAGAATGCGGCGGATAAGATATGCGATCATTTAGAGAGAGCTGTCGGGTACTCTTGCGAACCATGATGCATTAGAAGGGACGATACATAACCTATCTATGGCCAATTAACATCAAGCATCACCAAAGATATTCGGTAATGTTTTTATAAAATAAAAACATTACCTTTCAACTAATCTTCCATTTTCAACTATTGCTTTTCATTAGCCTTAGTTGGAACGTCATTCTCCAACAACAGCCTTTGTCTTTCTACATCACGCGGGATGCACACCAACTCTGAACCCACCCTTTGTTCAATCCCCTTAACCTTTGCACAGACCATTATAGGTCCTAGAGGCGTTGCTTTAGACCCACGGCACCAGCCATCTGGAGGGGTAGTATGAAAATCTATCCATACTCCCTCTGCTGCCTTGCATTCCTCTGGATCGACAGGATAAGCGTAACTAATAATTGGCGAAGCAGCCAAAAATGCTACCAACACGACCTTGGATGCTGTTGTTTTCAAAGTGCTCAAAATCTTCCCTTTCTTTAAGTTGCGGCAAAAAAGGTGTTGCCGCACACCTGCATGTTATATCTCAAAAAACTTAAAGTTTTATCAGGCATGCTTATAAAATTATTTTCAACCTCATTTATCATATCATTTTGAGATTGTATTTATGTATCAGCTTTATAGTACAAACAAATTAATATAATCATCGTGCCTCTTCTCGCTGCCGCAATACACGCCACAGCCACCAGCCCAGCAAGGCAAGTGCGATACCAAGCAACCACAATGGCCACAGCTTCGGCTGATTCCAGCGGATCCGCAGTTCATCACGCAGTGCTGCGTCTATGCGCAAATATTTGATATTGTTATTTGCCATTTTATTGGGCTTGCTATTGTGCAGCCAGGCATGGCGCAGCACATAATCTTTCGGATGTTGCCCCCATATCCATGGTGAATCACGGCGTAAAATTTCCAGCATGTCATCAATTATTTTCTGCCGCTCTGAGCCGTTTTCCATGTTCTTCATCTTCTCAAACAGGCGGTCATATTCCGGGCTATTGTAATTCGACGCGTTCTCGCCGCCCTTCACGACCTTGCCCTGAGCACCATGCAGCAAAAATAAAAAATTCTCAGGATCGGGATAATCAGCGTTCCAGCCAAAATAAAACAACTGCGTATCGCCTTTACGTAGCTTATCCTGGAAACGGTTGTAATCAGTGCTGCGTGCCACCAGTTGTATGTTAAGTTTGTCGAGTTGCTTGCGTAGCCAGTCCAGACGCGACTTACTACCCACACCGGTCGCGGTAGTATCAAGATAAATAATCAGCGGTTGCTTTGTCTTTTCATCCAAACCATCGGGATATCCGGCTTCGGCCAACAGCTTTTTCGCCTCATTAATAGATTTACGTTGAGGTGCACTGTTGACCCAGTCATACACGTAATGGTTAATGCCTGCCTCGCCTTCGCGGTAGCCAAAAATGCCAGGTGGAATAGGTGATTGCGCACTGATTCCACGGCCATTAGCAAAAATGGAAATGAATTCCTCAAAATCCACCGCGATAGAAATGGCACGGCGCAACTTGGTTGCACGTTCACTCGCCCCGCCAACAACTGGATCTAGCCAGTTGAAACCCATATAAGAAGTGGAGGTGGCTACCGAGGTAGAAAGCTTAATGCCTTGCGCTTTCATCTCGTCTGTCACGTTAGTC
>JAIOPT010000119.1 GCA_021413765.1 Betaproteobacteria bacterium | reverse complement strand
AAGCTTGGCATTCACCTGCGGATACTGGGAGGAGCCCATTTGCGCGGCATACGTTTGTTGTGCTTGAAGTAGCGTAGCTTGCGCCGCATCTAACGTTGGACTGGCGCGTAAGGCTTGGTCAATGAGCGCATTAAGTTTGGTAGAGCCAAAATTTTGCCACCAGTTCACCGGTACTTCTTTTCCGACCACGAAATGCTGCGCTCCGCCAAAGTTACCGAGTGCTGTTTCAGTTTGCATCGGTAATTTTTGTGTGGTGTAGCTTGTCACGGCAGGGGGATCAGGTTGCTTAAAATCAGGCCCTACATTAGTGCAACCAAACAGCGATAGTGCGCTTCCCAATAGCACCCATGCAGTTAGCCGTGAAATTAACCGTATAAAGACTGGACAGAACTTTATATTCAAATTTTCATTTTGAATTTGCAAATTTGGGACTATCATCGATAAGATCTTTACTAATGATAGCAGATTTCGGAAATCATCAAGATTTACACCCTTGCCCCATGGGGTTTGAGCGAAGTGATCGGCTAAGTTGCCGCAAATCGCGCCGAAGAAACACTGGTGCTTCGTTGTGGCAAAGTGGGGCATGGTACCGCTGAAGACCGATTAGACAATGGTGCGTAATGCCCGAGTGTGAGCGTGTCTCTGGATTACGTCATCGATATTGGTGAATCGGCGTTGCGGTTTGTAGCCGTTGGGCCGATATCCCGTAAGTGTGAGCAAAATGATGTACCCGATTCGGTGCCATTTTTTCTAACTGAAAGATGGAGAACGCAATGGCCCAACGTAATCGAAGTGTCAGCCTCAAGCCCACCAAGTCTCGAACGGCCCAGACGATCACCCGCCACAACGCCGCCGGCATCGACATCGGCAATGCAGCCAAGTCGTAGGTGGCGTTTTCCAGCATGTAACTAGAAAACACGCCTATTGCATAGCTGTAAACTAGAGAATAGACAATAGCACCATGCGGGGTGAAGCTGCGCACTACTGCTGGCGTTATAGGAGCTTTCCATAGCCTTAAAGTCCAGCTGTTCGACAATCTCAACGATAAATCGCGTAAGTGATACGCTGGCAACTAACCGGTATTCGAAGGCGGAAACAGGTAGCTCATGTCACGTTTTATCGGCTTGAAGTGACTTATAGGATAATAAATAGAGTACAGAATAACATGCAATATATTGATTAATAATATGACTGTACAATTATACAATTGCAATTTGTTGCTTTTAATCTCTTCAGTTAAATCCCCGTTGCTTTTAGCGAAGGCTGACTATAGTCAGCAGTCTGAAATACGATGTTAATACTTTATAGTTTGCTGCGAGGTGCTTTATTTATATCAAAATTATGTCGAAAATTTTTACACATCTACTTGCATAAGTCATAAATATATTTATAACTAATTGTTAATATATATGATGGCACGAATAATGCTCATATACCTATTGATATCCTAAGTTGTCCGATCAAGCATGATCGCTTATTATTCAAGCCCACAAGGAGGCCAGCATGAAAGTCTTATTCAAGTATGCTAGTAGTACGCATAATGGCAGGCCACTTAAGTCGTTGCCGGCTCTGGCATTGGCAGTGATTGTTTTGTTTTCTGGCTTATCCTCGGCATCGGCCGCGCCACTGCTAGGCTCGGCTTTGGCCAGCTTCGCGGTACTGGGTGCCGCAGGGGTAACCACTGCTCACAAAAGTAAAATTAGGGGAAATCTGGGTTCCGCACCAAGTACCTCGATCGGCGGCGTGTACCAGTTCGCAGCTGGATCCCTACAAGCGAATACTCCAATTGCGCAGCAGGCTCAGCTAGATCTCAACGCTGCGATCACTGCTTTAAATTCCATGGGACCTAGTACCGCACTTGTTGATGCGGACCTTACAGGCACGCTCAACCCGGGCATCTATACTGTTCCCGCGGGACCTACTAATTTGTCTGGAAATCTCATTCTAGACGGGCTGGGCAGCAATAACGCGTTGTGGGTTTTTCAGATGGAGAGCACACTTATCACCTCGCCCACTTCGAACGTTACTGTGACAAATGTTGGAAATGGTTCAGGTGTAGGAATATATTGGAGTGTCGGTAGCTCCGCGACCCTAAATGGCTCTACGTTCGCAGGAAACGTCCTCGCTCGTGGCCCCATTAGCAGTGACGGTAATTTAACTCTTAGCTGCGGCCGACTTTTGTCGGCAACGTCACAAGTGACGTTGAATGAGGGCTCTATCTCTATCGGTTGTGCGGGTACTGGGTTCGAGACCAGCGGTGGCTTTGATCAAGGTGTCAATATTGGATCTGGGGGTTTAGTAGGTGTGCGTCCAACCGTCCCGGAACCTGCAACCTTGGCGCTACTGGGGCTCGGGCTTGCGGGACTTGGCTTTGCTCGCCGTCGCCACGGCAGAGACTAAGTGTTCTCCACGGCAGCGGCGTATTTGGACGACATAAGTTCTAGTGTTGCTGCAGAAGCTTTTGAATGCTTGTTGTGACACGCAATCAGCCTTTCATTCATCGGTCATGAAAATGACGACCTTAACAAAGATCATTCGGCTAAAGTCCAGTGTCGCACAAAGGGCAAAAAATGTGGTTTTTATTTTTGTGAAACTCAACTTATTGACCCGGCCATTAAATAGTTTCAAGCGGTATATTTTGCGAGTGGGTCTTGAAAACAAGAAGCGACACGTTTTGGATTGCTCTCCAGCATCGTCATGTGATCGTTGGCAGCAGCATGCATTCTCCCGGGTAACGCGCTCCTGCACTTTCGATCCGATAGCCTGCTTCAGGTCTGAATTCAACCTCTCTTCTGGATTCAATTTCGGATTGTAGCTGGGCAAATTAAAGCATTCGATTTTTTCTATATTTTTTTCCAGCCAAGCCTTCACGGGTTTACTATGGTGCACTCTCAAATTATCCAGAATCAAGAATACTTCTCTCCCCGCATATTTGATCAGTAGCTCAAGGAATTCAATGAGCCGATCCGAGTCGAAATTTCCGCCGATTATCTGCCAACGAGCTCAACCTTTGTTGGTCACAGTGATAATCATCGACAGCCGCTGCAACGTACCGGGTGTATAGGCCACCGGCGTTTTTCCCTTAGGCGCAAAACCACGCCCACGTACATCGGTATTAACCAGTGTCGTCATCACCCCAGTGAATTTCGCAGCCCTCGATGCGGGCGCGTCTGGCAATCTCCGAATACTGTTCGTCGAGCCATTTCTTTACCACCTCTGGTCGCTGTTCATACGCTTTCTTGATCGGCTGCTGCGATGTAAATCCCCAACGTTTGAGATAATATCCCACCGTCCGGATCAGCATGGAAATATATCACTCCTGCATGATCAACTGACTTACCGTAGCACGACTCCACAACGCAAAATCCATTTTTATCTGCTCAGGTGAGAATAAATCTGGATCTCGACAAAGAAATGATGGTTCACGATGAAGGCATATTCGAGTTTAAGTCAGATTGGACAGTAAATATCGCGCACTATTTATCTCGAGAAGAATAGGAAGCGAATAGAATTTATAATCAAGGGGAAGGGAGCGGGAACGATTGGCTGAAACAAGGTCTATAATTGCCTTGGCCGACTCAAGGATTATTGGCTTCTTTGAGAGGCTCACCCTAGTAAGCCTCCTGCTTATGCGGAGGCCATCTAAGGTTGCTTTGATAACAATAGGTTGGCAATACTTATTTCCAGACGCTTTGAATGCGCCGAGTATCAGCCAATTTAAAGGGGGGCTGCAGTGGTCAATGTGCCGGCAACATCTAAGGTGTTATTCGTCAGGGTATTATTACCGTAAGATGTCATCGTTCCGTTGAAAGGCTTTGATAGCCCTTGTAAGCTGCTGCCAGTCACCATGCATTTGCTAATACTAACCGAGGCGGTTCCAACTGCGCTGTCGGCAGCAACGCCTATGCCACTATTCGAAACTATCGAACGAATTATGTCTATTTTTGTTGAGGCGGTGGCGGTGTCCGCAAGTGCGTATATACCGATTCCACTTCCTACCACAACAGTATTGCTTATAGCGGCGCTCGTGGTCTTGCCAGCTATGGAATTGTTCGCAAAGATGCCAGCAGCTGGATTGCCTAAAAACTTCGATCCAGAAATGTCGGCCGTAGCGCCCGCTTGAATTTCAATGCCTATATCATTGTCTCGAATAAGGGTGTTAACCATCCGCACCGTTGCTGCTGTTTGGACTAAAACGCCGTGTTGGTTAACTAAACTACCAGTAATCGAAAAATTAGAAATGACACAATTCTCGATTGAAAGCTTGGCACCTGCAGTCATTAAAATCCCGGCATCACCACCCAAGCCATTAATGGTCA
This sequence comes from Betaproteobacteria bacterium, assembly GCA_021413765.1. Classification (GTDB taxonomy): domain Bacteria; phylum Pseudomonadota; class Gammaproteobacteria; order Burkholderiales; family Gallionellaceae; genus Nitrotoga. Next base: position 2,500 of record JAIOPT010000119.1, on the reverse strand, counting down.
GGCCGCGCAGCACTACATTTACACTAGGAGTGGCGATCGTTACTCCAAAAGTTCCGGCGGATGGAACGGCTATGCCGGCATAGATACCAGAGGGGACCGTAATAGAGATCGACTTGGTGATCGTTATCGGATCGAAGTCGGCAGAGTCGAGTACCACGACTTCGCCATCGGGATCGGTCACGTCCTCTGCCCTGTCAAACTGTCGGCATGGGGCGAAGGGGCCGCATGGATTGGCGTCATTCCCATATGAAGCGACAAAGGATCGCGAGCGGGCCTGTGCAGGAGTAACGATGAGGGCGCTCAGAGCAGCAAGTAAAATTATGGATGAGAATTTAAACATATCGATCTCCTGATTGTTAAGGTTGCGGGCTTGTCCGGCAACCTTGGGTATTCCAGGTTCGGCCGGTTTTTACTGGAGAAGTATCGTAGGAATCGGGCCGCCAATGTTAGAGCCGTTATCCGTTATGGTGTTATTGAATAGCGACACCAGCGATCCGCCCGTGCCCTTCTCATATCCAACCACGTTTCCAGTCACCATGCTCTCGCTGAGTGTGATCGGGGCAGTTCCGCCAGAGGCAGATGATTTGATACCTGTTAAATTATTTGTGACTGATGAACGAATCATTTGTATCCGGGCGCTTCCAGTGCTGCTCGAAATTGCTTCAATGCCAGTACCCCCTCCACTTACGATGGTATCGCTGATGGTGGTACTCGTGACCGCGCTAGAAGTGCTTGCAGTGTGGATGCCGTTGTTATTACCGAGAAATTTCGAGCCAGAGATGTCTGTGACTGCTCCCCCCTGAAGCTGAATGCCAGTATCATTGTCGCGCATAAGGGTGTCGACTATTCGCACCGATACTGCCGCGTTGACTAAAACACCTTTTTGGCCAGCACCTGAAAAATTAGAAATGACACAGTTCTCAATCGAAAGATTGCCGCTGCCGCTCATCGAAATCCCGTTGTCACCGCCCAAGCCATTAATGATCAGACCACGCAGCACTACATTTACACCAGGAGTGGCGATCGATATACCAGATGTCCCAGCAGACAAGACGGTAATAGCTACATAGACACCAGAGGGAGCCGTCAGCGAGATTGATTTACTGATCGTGGTGGTAAGAAAGCCGGCAGAATCGAGCACCACGATTTCGCCGTTGGGATCGGTCACGTCCATTGCTCTGCCAAACTGTCGGCATGGGGCGAAGGGGCCGCAGGAATTGGCGTCATTCCCGTAAGAAGCGACAAAGGACCGCGTGCGAGCCTGTGCAGGAGTAACCATGAGGGCACTCAGAATAGCAATCAAATATACGGCTGTTGATTTTTTAATCATGTTGATCTCCTGGGTTGTTAGTTAAAATTGAACTCTTTCTGCGTTTTAATATATTTAAATTCTGAATTTAATGATGTTAAGTTACACACAATAATCGTGTCGAAACCCAAACATGTTTCTGTGACACGATAATTTTCCATAAATTCAGAGTAAGCAGAAGAAAATGTTTGTTGCTTTCTATAGGTAATTAAATTAGCACAAACTATGCCAAGTTTATATATAAAAAAATAGGTTAGCATTTACATTAGCTTAATAAATAAATATGTGGAGCTCATAAAATGTTAGTGGTACAAATTGGAACGAATGTAAAAATAACCGACACCCTGATACCTTAATTGCTTAGTTTTGCTTGAACAGCCTGTAAAGTGGCATATTTAATTGCTTTCAAGTATGTCTAAGCGAGCGCTGGTCAGATAATGCAATGCGACCCCGCAAATTGTAAAGTCACGGAACCTATTAATGACTGCGATTTTCACTTTGGAGCCAGCTAGCCAAAATAATCCAATTCAAATTCGAATAACTTCGTCACCTCATTGACGCTCGATTGGTCATAATTTATGAAGCAATATTCAAATTACGATTCCTGGCGCTTATCTTTAGTAGGGGTGGTTTGCTAAGCTCAAAGGGAATGTCTAATCGCTGGCATATATGGTTCAAGCCGGATTCAAGTTCTTCGTACCTCACAAAAAAGTCGATGAATACCTTAGTTATCTTTGCCATAACGTTTCTTCTTGTCCCATTGTACGATTAAGTACACGGCATAGTATGAACAATAAATCAGAAAGACGGTTTAGGTAGGGCAGGCCATATTGCGGTACTGTTTCGCGGTGAGCGAGTGTGGCGAAGTCTCGTTCAGCGCGGCGTGCCACGGTACGCGCCACATGACATTGTGCCGCGGCACGGGTTCCACCCGGCAGGATGAATTCCTTCAGAGGGGGCAATTTGGCGTTGTAGTGAGCAATGGCGGCATCCAGGTGCAGGAGTTTGTCTTCGGTAAATGGCGCAGCAGGGTATGCCAATGCGCCGCCAAGATCGAAGAGGTCATGCTGAACATGTAACAGCAAGTCGCGCACGTCATCCGGAACGGTTTCAGCGAGCAATACGCCGAGGTGGCTGTTGAGTTCATCTACGCTGCCGATGGCGTGAATGCATGCGCAAAATTTTTCCACG
>JAIOPT010000131.1 GCA_021413765.1 Betaproteobacteria bacterium | reverse complement strand
GAGCACTTCATGACCATCTCGAAACCGGGCAATACCAGCTCGGCGGCGATCAAGCGCTTGGCCTCGGTTTCATATTCATTGAAGTGTCGGAACAGCATCTCGACGTTGGAGTGCTCGAAGTTGTATTTGGATTGTTCCACCTCGTTCTGGTGGTATATGTCGCCGTACGTCACTACGCTGTCGCCGTTCTTGGCCCACACCAAGTCATATACGTTTTCCACGTCCTGCAAATACATCGCCAGACGCTCCAGTCCATAAGTGATTTCGCCCAATACCGGGCGGCAGGGCAGCGAGCCAACTTCCTGAAAATAGGTGAACTGCGTTACCTCCATGCCATCCAGCCACACTTCCCAGCCCAAGCCCCATGCGCCCAGCGTGGGCGACTCCCAATCGTCTTCCACAAAGCGGATATCGTGCTCACCGGTATTAATGCCCAGCGCGCGCAGACTGTCGAGATAGAGTTCCTGGATGTTGTCGGGCGAAGGCTTGAGCACGACCTGATACTGGTAATAATGCTGTAAGCGGTTCGGGTTTTCGCCATAGCGCCCGTCTTTGGGACGACGTGAAGGCTGCACATAGGCGGCGCGCCAAGGCTCCGGGCCGATTGCACGCAAAAAGGTGGCGGTGTGAAAAGTGCCTGCGCCCATTTCGATATCGTAGGGCTGCAACAGAGCACAACCCTGCTTGTCCCAGAATTGCTGTAGCGTCAGGATGATTTGCTGAAATGTGAGCATGTGACAAAACCGGCGTAATTTGTGAAAGTCGCTATTTTATTCCAATTTCAATTGGATAGTGGAACAAGGCGGAGACGAGCGAACAATGCAGGAAACATTGTCCGTTTTATGAAGATAAATTATCGACTAGCTAAGTGATGCCCGTGTCGAAATCCAGCCATTCAAAAATGGGTCGGTTTCAATCCACTGGATTCCCGCCTGTCCGAACCTAAGCCTGACTTCAGCTCATCGAAAGGCGGGAATAACGACATTTTTAGAGGTGCTTTGATTACGATTTTATAGCCCGTAATACCGTAGCCCCGATATCGGCTGGATTACGTACAACGAACATGCCTAGCGCTTCCATCATGTCAATTTTAGCGGTTGCGGTATCGGACTCACTGCTAATAATCGCGCCCGCGTGACCCATGCGGCGCCCGGGGGGGGCCGATAAACCAGCGACATAGCCAATTAGCGGTTTGCGCATGTTTTTCTTTGCCCAGCGAGCCGCATCTACTTCCTGTGGACCGCCAATTTCACCAATCATGAGTACTGCATCGGTATCTGGATCATCTTCAAATGCTTTTAGCACAGTCGCGAAGTCAGTTCCATTTACAGGATCACCTCCGATACCGATAGATGACGATTGACCGAGGCCGAGCTCGCTCATTTGGGCGACAGCCTCATAGTTCAGTGTGCCGGAGCGTGAAACAATTCCGATTCTTCCCGGGCTGTAGATGTGAGAAGGCATGATGCCAACCTTGCCCACGCCTGGTGTAATAATGCCAGGTGTATTCGGGCCGATGATAATCGAGTTGGTACCCAACCGGTAGCGTTCCACACGCACCATATCCTGAACAGGTATGCCATCCGCGATGACAACAATTGTTTTGATCCCCGCATCAATCGCTTCCATGATCGCATCGGCGGCAAAGGGGGGCGGGGCAAAAATACCGGAAACGTCGGCGCCTGTTTCCCGCACTGCTTCTTCAACGGTATCAAATACAGGCAAGCCCAAGTGTTGCGTTCCGCCCTTGCCCGGCGTTACACCCCCGACCACCTTGGTGCCAATTTTCATCGCTTCTTCGGCGTGAAAGGTGGCGTGTTGCCCAGTAAACCCTTGAAAGATTACGCGCGAATCTTTATTTAATAACACACTCATGAGTGTTCCTTTTTTAGCGGTGTCACTTTTTGTACAATATTGTTAACTTCAGCTACCGCTTTTGCAGCAGCATCATTGAGATTACTGGCGATAATAAATGGGAATTTAGAGGCGTTGAGAATAGCCCGCCCTTCTTCGACATTCGTACCGGCCAGTCGCACGATGATGGGCATTTGTATATTCTGGTCACGCATAGCTTGAATAATTCCTGTAGCGATCCAGTCACAGCGATTGATTCCAGCAAAAATATTAATGAGGATAATTTTAACGGCAGGATCCTGCAGCACAATGCGGAAAGCATTAGCGACTTTTTCCGGTGTAGCTCCGCCCCCTACATCCAGGAAATTAGCCGGTCTTCCGTTATGTAGAGTAATCGCATCCATGGTTGCCATTGCCAGGCCAGCACCATTGACGATGCAGCCCACATCACCGTCCAGTGCAATGTAATTCAAGCCATGTCCAGTCGCCTCAACTTCTTTTGGATCCTCTTCGTCAAAATCCCGAAGTTCGGAAATGGTCGGTCTGCGGTACAGTGCATTGTCATCAAAAGTCATTTTTGCATCTAGTGCCAACAGCTGGCCATTGTCCACAATAGCCAGCGGATTGATTTCAGCCATGATGGCATCATTGTCCCTCATACAGCGATAAAGGCCCTTCATGACCTTTACTGCTTGCGGCAGTAATGCTCCCTTCAGGCCGACCTTATAGGCAACCTTACGGCATTGAAAATCGAGCAGGCCCACTGCTGGATCAATGATTTCCCGGATGATTCGTTCCGGTGTTTGCTTCGCAACCACCTCTATTTCCACACCCCCTTCAGCGGAGGCAACCAAAGTGATTCGCCGCGTAGCACGATCAATGATCAGCCCAATGTAATACTCGCGCACAATATTGCTTGCTTGTTCAACAAGGACACGACGGACAAGCCTGCCTTCAGCTCCAGTTTGATGCGTCACCAGATTGGTGCCAATTATTTCATCAGCGATGACTCTTACTTCATCAATGCTATTGCCAACCCGGACACCACCCGCTTTGCCACGGCCCCCAGAATGTATCTGCGCCTTGACAACCCAACGCGACCCGCCTATTTCTTCTGCAACAGTTGCCGCTTGTGCGTCAGTGTGAACAACGCGCCCTGGTGGAACAGGAACGCCATAGTGTTTGAGCAAATCTTTAGTTTGATATTCATGAATATTCATAGCAAATTACTCACTTAAGTCCAGGCTTGGCCGCCTGTATCTGATCTGCCTTGGCAACCAAAACCTGCGCCTGTCTGATGGATGCCGCATCGATAAGGCGACCATTCAGCGAAACAGCCCCCTTGCCTTCGCGCGCGGCTTGTTCCATGTTTTCCAGAATACTTCTGGCACGGCTAACTTCTGCCTCGCTGGGTGTGAAGACCTCATTGGCTAACGCAATTTGTGATGGATGGATAGCCCATTTTCCTTCAACACCCAGTGCGGCCACCCCTTTCGCAACCGCCATAAAACCTTCCGGGTCGTTAAAGTCACCAAATGGGCCATCAATCGGTCTCAGGCCATAAGCGCGGCAAGCAACTACCAATCTTGATATCGCGTAATGCCATTGATCGCCCCAATGACGCGTCCGCTTTCCAGCTTCATCGGCATCGGTAAGTATGGCGTAATTTGGATTAGCACCACCCATATTAGTCGTACGTGCCTGGGTAGAAGCTGCGTAATCGGCCACACCAAATACCATCGCCTCCATACGGCTTGGACATGCTTGAGCGATTTGTTCGATATTCGCCATGCCCATTGCCGTTTCAATAAGCACATGGATATTGACTGGCTTGAATTTCTTTGCCGCCTCGATTTGTTCCATCAGCGTTGCGACAAAATAGACATCGTCCGGCCTATTAACTTTGGGGATCAGAATGGTATCGAGCTTATCTCCGGCGGCTTCCATCACATCTACGATATCGCGGTAGCACCAATGTGTATCCAGTCCGTTGATTCGCACCGAAACAGAACATGCAGACCAGTCCATATCATTTAATGCCGCTATGACATTTTTGCGCGCCTGCTCTTTATCATCAGGAGCAACCGCGTCTTCCAAATCCAGAAAGACCACATCAGCACCAGCTGTTGGCGCTTTTTCAAGCATACGTAGATTATGTATGTTTATTTATTATGGTGATGCAACACCGATGTAATCGGTATGATTTTTCTGGGTGCAAACTATATCACGATGTTAGCTCGACTTCATATTTTGACCCTTCATATAAGTCAAGATAACCTCTGCCATATCAATGCAACTCATCTGGTCAAAAGATATATTTCCTATAAGGATCGGCCCGCAATCAGAGGCTGGGCTTGTCCAACAAACGGTTCAGATCGTGGCTTCGCTTAGCTCGCACGATCTAACCTTATTTGTTAGGGAATTGTCGGCCATGAAATATCAATTTTTCTATGGCTTGAAACACAGTCTCTCAGATAAAGATTTATAAGGCTCTGATATGGGACACCCTTTTCGTCAGCCATTTGTTTGAAGTAGCCAATAACATCTTCGCTTAACCGCATCGTGACTGATTTCTTGAGCCTCGCTGCATAAGGATTTTTGCGGGATTTCATTGTTGACAAATCGTATTCAGTTTTCATGGTCCAATTCCTTGATAATAGTTGCTTTCCTTTTTCGTGGCTTTCCTTGCCGAGATGATCCGAATAATGTTGCCTTTGTTACGTTCACAAT
>JAIOPT010000033.1 GCA_021413765.1 Betaproteobacteria bacterium | reverse complement strand
CTGTCGCACCGCAATATTTTGTTTGATGCCCATGCGGCGTTGCTGACTTGCCCCGTTTCGGGAACAGACACCATGCTGTCTTTTTTGCCGCTTTCTCATGCCTTCGAGCGTACGGTGGGTTATTACATTTGCGTGATGGCTGGCGTCACGGTTGCATATGCGCGTTCCGTCCAGCTGTTGTCGGAAGATTTACAAATCATTCGTCCAACTATTTTGGTTTCTGTGCCGCGCATTTTCGAGCGCGTCTACGGGGCGATTTGTGCCAAGCTGGAAGAGGCGTCGCCGTTGCGGCGCAAGCTATTCGCTTTGGCGGTCAATGTAGGTTGGCGCCGTTTTGAGCACGAACAGGGGCGTGCTGGCTGGCATCCATCCTTATTGCTTTGGCCGTTGCTTAATCACTTGGTTGCGAGCAAGGTCATGGCGCGTTTAGGTGGACGGCTCCGTTTGACTTTGTGCGGTGGAGCGGCTTTGCAGCCGGAAATTTCACGTGTGTTTATTGCACTCGGCTTGCCTATTTTGCAAGGCTATGGCCTGACCGAGACCAGCCCAGTTGTTTGCGCTAATCGCTTGAATAACAATTTTCCATCCAGTGTCGGTCTTCCTCTTCCGGGTGTGGAGGTGCGCATCAACGAACAGAGCGTGTTGCTGGTGAAAGGGCAGAACGTGATGTTAGGTTACTGGAATAATGCCGAGGCAACACGTGCCATGATTGATGCGGATGGCTGGCTGAACAGTGGCGATATCGCCTCCATTAGCGAATCAGGACATATCACCATCACGGGGCATTTGAAGGCAATTATCGTGATGTCCAATGGTGAAAAAATTTCTCCGGCGGACATGGAACATGCCATTCTGCGCGACCGTTTATTTGATTTGGTGATGGTGCATGGCGAAGGGCGCCCCTACCTGGTCGTGCTGGCAGTTGTGAATCCGGCAGGCTGGGCATCCTTTGCGCAAGAGGCCGGGGTGCGTCCGGATCTGTCGGAATCTTTGCATCATTCCAGTCTCGAGCAACAAGTGTTGCAGCGCATCGCCGAACAGATAAAGGAATTTCCAGGTTATGCCAAGGTTCGCCGGGTATTACTGCTGGCCGAGCCGTGGAGTATAGATGACGGGCTGTTGACACCCACCCTGAAAGTTAAACGTAGATCTGTAGTGGAGCGCTTTGCTAAAGAAATTGAACAGCTTTATCAAGGGCACTGAATATGAATGAACCAGCGTTGACCCTCTTGCCGCAACGTGAGCCTACACTGCGAATGGTGGCCATGCCATCCGACTGTAATTACACTGGTGATGTATTTGGCGGTTGGGTGATGGCGCAAGTCGATATCGCCGGAAGTATTCCCGCCCTCACTCGTGCGCGCGGACGCGTGGTGACGGTGGCGGTGAATTCATTTGTATTCAAGCAGCCGTTGTTCATGGGCGATGTGGTGAGCTTTTATGCTGACCTAGTGAAGGTAGGACGTACTTCCATCACCGTCAAGGTCGAGGTGTATGTGCAGCGTGATCCGGTTAAGCCTATCTGTGCCAAGGTAACCGAGGCGATGTTGACCTATGTGGCGGTGGGCGAGGATCGCAGGCCACGTATTGTGCCACCTGACGAATGAGTGTCTTCTTTTATTGCTTTTTGAAATGTGGATATGCCTAAGAATTTTATGATACGTAGGGTTGCGGTATTGGGCGCAGGGGTAATGGGCGCGCAGATTGCCGCGCATCTGGTCAACGCCAATGTGGAGACGCTGCTGTTTGAGTTGCCTGCTAAAGTGGGTTATCCTAATAGCAATGTAGCCAGGGCGCTGGAAGGCATGAAGAAGCTCGAACCCAGTCCCTTGGCATCACCTGCCAAGCTGACTTATATTCAACCTGCAAATTACGAGCAACACCTCGAATTGTTGCGCGGCTGTGATCTGGTGATTGAAGCGATTGCCGAGCGCATTGACTGGAAATCCGATCTTTATCGTAAGGTCGCCCCCTATCTTGGCGCAGACTGCATTTTCGCCAGCAACACTTCCGGACTGTCTATCAACGAGCTGGCTCAGGCGTTTCCACAAGCGCAGCGCCATCGATTCTGCGGAATTCATTTCTTTAACCCGCCGCGCTACATGCATCTGGTCGAGCTGATCCCCTGCGCCGGCACCGACGCTGCGCTGCTGGACAGACTGGAAGAGTTTCTTGTGTCCACACTGGGCAAGGGCGCGGTGCGCGCCAAGGACACGCCCAACTTTATTGCCAACCGCATCGGTGTCTTTTCTCTGCTGGCCACGCTGCATCATGCGCAGCGACTGGGGCTGGCCTTCGATACCGTGGATGCCTTGACTGGCCGCTATCTGGGACGTCCCAAAAGCGCAACTTTCCGCACCCTGGACGTGGTTGGGCTGGATGTGTTCGCACATGTGGTTGACACCATGCGCAATAATCTTGCAGATGATCCCTGGCACACACATTTCGCGCTACCGGACTGGCTGAGCAAGCTGATAGGGGAGGGCGCGCTGGGGCAGAAATCCAAGCGCGGCGTGTATCAGAAAGTCGGTAATAAAATTCATGTTTTTGATCTGGATTTGCAGACTTATCGTTTGTCGGATGACAAGTTGGATGATGCGGTGAAGGACATGCTGCGCGAACGCGACTGGGCGAAAAAACTTGCCGCCCTGCGTGCCAGCACACGTCCGCAAGCACAATTTCTGTGGGCGGTGTTTTGCGATTTATTCCACTATTGTGCGGTACATCTGGAAGGCATTGCTAACAATGCGCGTGATCTGGATTTTGCCGTGCGCTGGGGTTTCGGCTGGGACAGTGGGCCGTTTGAAATCTGGCAGATGGCAGGCTGGCAAAACGTAGTGGGTTGGCTTAATGAGGATATCGCTGCGGGTAGGACAATGTCGTCGGCCCCTCTGCCAGACTGGGTGACTGATGTAACGCGTAATGAGGTGCATAGCGCACAGGGCTCGTACTCGCCGGGTAGTAATCAATATCAGGCACGCTCGACGCTAGCGGTATATCGCCGTCAGGAGTTCCCAGACCGATTGCCGGGCGATGCAACGCAATATGGCGATACGATTTTTGAGACCGAATCGACACGTATGTGGCACAGCGGCAACGATATCGCCATCCTGAGTTTTAAATCCAAGATGCATATTATCGGCAGCGAATTGCTGGACGACATTTTGCGCGCGCTGGACGAAGCCGAGGAAAACTGGCTTGCACTAATAATTTGGCAGACCGAACCACCATTCTCTGCCGGCGCCAATTTGCTGCAAATGATGCAAGGGGTGCAGAAAGTTGGAGAAGAGCAATCCGGTGGGTTTTTCGGCAAGTTTAAAGGCGCGGTGCAGCGCGTTAAATATACCGTGGCGGGTGGCGGTGGATTAAGCGAGATCGTCAATGCGGCAACCGGCAATGTACCTCGTGTAGAAGACGTAATCATCAAATTTCAGCTGATGTCGCAGCGCCTGAAATATGCGCAGGTGCCGACTATCGCGGCGGTAGACGGTCTCGCGTTGGGCGGTGGCTGTGAAATTTCAATTCACTGCACGCGCATTGTTGCTGTGCTGGAAAGTTATATCGGGCTGGTAGAAACCGGTGTCGGCTTGCTGCCTTCCGGGGGTGGCTGCAAGGAAATGACGCAACGCGCGGCGGCGGAAGCAAAAGGCGGCGATATTTTTCCGTTCCTGCGCCGCTATTTTCAGAATATCGCCATGGGCGAAGTGTCCAAGAGCGCAGAGCAGGCGCGCGAAATGGGCTATTTGCGAGCCTCTGATCGCATCGTAATGAATCACTTCGAATTGCTGCATGTGGCCAAGCAAGAAGCATTGGCGCTGGTAGCCACGGCCTACCGCCCGCCCCTGATACAGCGTCAGATTCCGGTTGCGGGCAGGACGGGCATTGCCTCCTTCAAGGCGTCTATGGTAAACATGCTGGAAGGGGATTTCATCTCGGAGCATGATTATGCTATTGGTTGCCGCGTGGCCGAAGTAATGTGCGGTGGTGACGTGGAAGTAGGCAGCATGGTTGATGAGCAATGGCTACTTGATCTGGAGCGGCGCAATTTCCTTGAGTTGTTGGCGATGGACAAGACGCAGGAACGCATTGAGTACATGCTGAGACATAGCAAACCATTGCGGAATTAAAGGTCACCTCAAATTCCCCCGCCCTTATCTGGCATTCCCTTGAACTTGGGACAGAGGCGATCTTCAAAAGGAGTAATTCATGTCTAAACAAATTCAAGAAGCTTATATCGTTTCCGCCACTCGCACGCCGGTGGGTAAGGCGCCGCGAGGCATGTTCCGCAACACTCGGCCTGACGATCTGCTGGCGCATGTGCTGAAAAATGTGATGGGACAATGTCCCTCACTTGACCCAGCCGCAGTGGGCGATGTCATCGCCGGCTGTGCCAGGCCGGAAGCCGAACAGGGCATGAACGTGGCGCGAATTGCATTGCTGCTGGCAGGCTTGCCGAACTCTGTGCCTGGTCTGACCGTTAACCGATTTTGTTCCTCCGGGTTGCAGGCTGTGGCTTTTGCGGCAGATCGAATTCGTCTCGGCGAAGCTGACGTTATGATTGCGGCCGGTACCGAGAGCATGAGTATGGTGCCGATGACGGGAAATAAAATTGCGATAAATCCAGCCATTTTTGCGCACGATGAGAATATCGCTATAGCGTATGGCATGGGGCTGACTGCTGAGAGGGTGGCAGAACGCTGGCAGATAAGCCGCGAAGCACAGGATGCCTTCGCCTGCGAGAGTCATCGTCGCGCCTTGCAAGCTATTGCGAATAATGAATTCAAGGCAGAAATTTCGCCGTATCAAATTCAGAGCCATGTGCCGGATTTATTAATTCGAGAAGTGAACGTGCTTAAAAGTTTGGCGGATCAGGACGAAGGTCCGCGTGCAGACACCTCGATGGAAGCGCTGGCTAAACTTAAAACCGTGTTTGCGCAGCATGGTTCAGTTACTGCCGGCAACACTTCGCAGATGTCGGATGGTGCGGGCGCTGTGTTGCTGGTCAGCGAGACTGCGCTGAAACGTTACAACCTGACGCCCATAGGGAAGTTTCTCGGTTTTGCTGTGGCGGGCGTGCCGCCGGAGATTATGGGCATCGGCCCGAAAGAAGCCATTCCGCGTGTGCTGCGTCAAGTCGGTTTGCAATTGGACGATATCGACTGGATCGAACTCAACGAAGCTTTTGCCGCGCAATCACTTGCTGTAATAAGGGAGGTCGCCCTGGATCCCGCCAAAGTAAATCCACTGGGTGGGGCGATAGCATTGGGTCATCCATTGGGTGCCACCGGCGCAATCCGCGCTGCTACTTTGTTGCATGGGTTGCGGAGGCGCAAACAGAAATATGGCATGGTCACCATGTGTATTGGTACCGGCATGGGCGCTGCCGGAATTTTCGAAGCCTTTTAGTCTGGGCGTTATGAAACATCAGGTCTGGGAAAGTGAAATTATTCCATGAACATTGAAGCTGCCAATGAACTGAACAGCGATTGCCATTCGGCTATTATGGATCGTGGCGCACTGGAACGCACTCTGCATGAGCAGGGCGAGGTATGGCATCAGCGTGTCAATGAACGTTGCCCCCACCTGTTTGCCGCTGTCCCTTTGTTTATTTCCAGCGGAGAAGTGGAGCAAATGCACGCAGTTATCGAGGCCGTCCAACAGGTTGCGGCGCTATCAGCATGGCGCGATGCCGTGTTGCAATATTCACCTGCCATCGCTCGATTTACACCTCGTGCCAAAGGGGTGTTCTTCGGCTACGACTTTCATCTTAATGCCGAGGGTGTGCATCTTATTGAGATCAACACTAATGCTGGGGGGGCGCTGTTCAATGCATTACAACTGCATAGTCAGCGTGACGTAGTTGCGCCGGGCAAGCCTGCGGCGATTGACAATTTGGAACAGGTTTTTCTCGATATGTTTCGCAATGAATGGCGCTTGGAACGGGGCGATGCGCCGCTGCAAACCATCGCCATCGTGGATGAGCAGCCACGCGAACAATATTTTTATCCAGAGTTTGTGCTGATGCAGCAATTGTTTGAACGCGCGGGCATTGCAGCGTTCATCGCAAACCCGGCTGAACTGGAAGCGCGAACGGATGGCCTCTATCTCCATGAACGCAAGGTCGATCTGATTTACAACCGCCTGACCGATTTTTCCTTGCAACAATATAGTGCCATAAGCACTGTTTACCAGAGTAATCAAGTGGTACTCACGCCGCACCCTCATGCATATGCTTTATATGCTGACAAACGCAATCTTGCCCTGCTCACTGCACCGGACAGCCTGCGTGCGATGGGTGTGGCAGAGACCACGATCGCCACTTTAACTACGGGCATACCGCAGACCAGGTTAGTGGACGCGCAAGAGCACGAACAGTGGCGGCAGCAACGCAAGCAGTGGTTCTTCAAACCCGCCACCGGTTATGGCGGCAAAGGCACCTATCGTGGCGCCAGTATCACGAGCCGGGTGTTTGCTGAGATCATGCAGGGAGGCTATATAGCGCAGCGCATGGCTCCTCCCGGCGAACGCATGGTATGCCTGGATGGTGCAGAGCCGGTTGCGCTTAAATCGGATGTGCGCTGCTACGTGTATGAGGGCCAGGTGCAGCTTATCGCCGCGCGGCTGTATCAAGGGCAAACCACCAATTTCCGCACAGCAGGCGGTGGTTTCGCGCCAGTCCGTGTCATCGGTTAGAATACGCGAATGACACTCTATGCCTTTATCGCAGTTGGCTTGGGCGCAGCCATCGGTTCATGGCTGCGATGGGGACTGAGTGTGTGGCTTAATGCTACGCTGCCAGAACTGGCGCTTGGTACACTTTGCGCAAATCTGATCGGTGGTTATCTCATCGGTCTTGCTGTGGCCTTCTTTATGCAGCAACCGGCGCTGTCACCCGAATGGCGCTTGTTCATTATCACCGGCTTTCTCGGCGGGCTGACTACCTTTTCTACCTTCTCTGCCGAAACCGTCACTTTGCTGGTACGCGGGCAATATGCCTGGAGTGTTGCAACTATTGCCGCCCATCTCGGCGGTTCATTGCTGATGACCGTGCTGGGCATGCAGACCTTCAAGTGGTTGCATCAATAAGAGGCAACAAGCACAGCGTCTGCATTTATTCAGTGCGTCCATTTCCCGTTTGAAATCTTTATAGATTATTAGGCAAAAAAAGACCGCAAACTGCGGTCTTTCTGGACTAGCATTTAACTTAAAGCAGAAATAAAACCATTTGCTACTTAAATGTATTTCTTCAGCCTTAAATAAAATTTATTTCTTGATTTTAAATCCCGTTATTTTGATGATGTCGTCGGTGCCATATCCATCTACCATAGGCATATTCGTGTCGTCTGAATGCTGGATCGAAACATAAGCTGTAGTACCATCAGCTGAGAAAATAAAGCCGGTCGGTTCAGCACTGGAGTCTTTTACAGAGAGCATCTTTACACATCCATCTGTCTTTATGTCGCGGTCAGCACCATCTGGTAGGCAAGCAAATATATCACCATTTGGGTGATCTTCAATCACGTATAAATTGCCAGTTTTTGGTTGAAATTCAAGGTTGTCAAAGGAATTAAAATCAGTATCTCCTTCAACAAACCGATTCACATCAACAGTGCGCTTGGTTGCATCGGCGGTTAACGGTTTGTCGTCCACACCACAAATAACTTCAGCAAAGTTAAACGCATCTTCGTTGCCGGTGTTGGCCCAGCAGAAACGGACTGCTTCCGGGTTGGCAGAGTCCGTATACATCAGATCCTGGTGTAAGTCTTCAGGGCGATAATAGCCGGTCGCGCCTTTCGCATAAGCATCAGTCCGAACAGTAGTAGCATTGACCGGCAACCAAGCCGCATTGCCAATTTCACAACCTTGACCGAACTGTTGCTTATCATTTACGCAGGAAACCTGCATCGCATAAACAGCGCCAGCGGTAAGTGGCGAATCAACCAGATTTACGATTTTGTCATTCCCAGTTCGAGGCGTTTGCGGTACAAACTTGAAAATGGCGCCGCCATCGGCATCAGCAGGGGTGCCCGGGCGCAGCTCATCGCCAGCGATTACTACTCCGGACGGCAAAATTGCCAACCCCTCCCAAGCCATGGTCGGCAGCGCATTACGCTTGGCAATGTGAACTGAGTCAGTTACAGCTCCACTGGTACGATCAAGTACTGTTTGATTGGATACATTCAGCGGATCAAGTATTTCATAGGCACCACCGTCATTGCGCTCTTCAGTGGCCAGAATGGTGTTCCAGGGTGTCGTACGGATACCGTCGCAGGAGCTCATGCCGCGCAGGAGCGTTTCAACATGCCCGGTTGCAAGGTTAATGCTTTGAACGGATGGATTGTATTGGCCAGTAACAAGCACAGCACGGCCTCCTTCAATGCATGTAATTAAATGGGTAGGCTTATCTTTAGGGAAAAACGCCATCATGTCTGTGGCATTAGCCGCGTTACGGGTCAGATATTCTGCTTTAAGGCCTTCAGCCAGAAGCACTTGACTTGTTGCTTTCTGATCCAGCGCCCGATAGGCTCCCGTTGTTGCTGGTGCGGATTTTTGTAGCGGTTTATTGAAGCCGAACAATTTCTCGGATTGCGCGTTCAGCAAGTGCTCTGCCATAGCGCCAAAGTCTTCCTTGCTGTCGGAACCCTTGATATGGTCATCAGCTAATGCAATAGTTGAAAAAAAAATAGAAGTAAGAGCAATAGCAAGCGTAGAACGTTTGAGCATGTAGTTCATCTTGAAACTCCTTTTTTAAACATTAACAGCAGATTTTTGAAATTAAACATGGGTGCAGTTATCCGAATTACTACTGCGGAGCCAGTTTAATTAAGCGACATGACAGGAATATTAAATATCCTGTATTTATTGAAAGGTGTGTCACTTGTGTTTTCAAGTGACTATAAAACCGAACCGTAACTTCGATCTCAAAAAAGGCGTCCCAGGTGCCTGAGCTTGCAACTACCCAAAGGCACTTAGTCACATCCGTTAAACCATTTGCTTTTGTTACGTAATTAATGAATAAAGCATTAATCCGGCCAACAGTCACTCGACCTTAAAACACCCCACGCAGCCGAATAGCACCGATGGAAACCGGCCCACGGTCGGCGTTGTATGCGGGATTGTGGATGTATTGATAGTCCAGTGTAAGCCAGGTATCTTTTATAGCCCCAAGGCTGTAGTAGGTTTCCAGA
>JAIOPT010000010.1 GCA_021413765.1 Betaproteobacteria bacterium | reverse complement strand
GGACTGTATCGCTGTGTGTGTTGTGGTAACGCACTGTTCGATTCAGAAGTGAAATTCGACTCCGGCAGCGGCTGGCCCAGTTTCTGGCAACCGCACCTGCCTGACAGCATTACCGAGAAAATAGATGGCAGTCATGGTATGCAACGCAAGGAAGTTCTATGTAGCAGCTGTGACGCCCATCTTGGCCATGTATTCGAAGATGGCCCGAAACCGACAGGACTTCGCTACTGCATCAACTCCGCCACTCTGACGCTAGACCGAGAATAAATTTCCCTACATAATCAAGTGACCATGAAACTACTATTTGATCTATTCCCCGTTATCCTATTCTTTGTCGCTTTCAAAATGTTCAACGTTTATGTTGCCACGGGCACTGCGATTGCCGCCACTATGGCTCAAATTGGGTGGGTTAAATGGCGGCACGGCAAGGTAGATACCATGCTATGGGTAAGCTTTGCCATCATTGCCGTATTCGGTGGCGCGACACTAATTCTTCATGATGAGACATTCATCAAATTTAAACCTACTATTCTATATTGGGTGTTCGCCACCATACTGTTGGGCTCCAACCTACTCTTAAAAAAGAACCTGATGCATAGTCTACTGAAGGAAAAACTTACGCTTCCAACTAAGGTATGGAATCAAGTCAACCTGGGCTGGAGTCTGTTCTTTGTCCTACTCGGCGTTGTAAATTTATATGTTGCATTTAACTTTTCTACAGATGCATGGGTTAATTTCAAACTCTTCGGTGCCACCGGAATGATGCTAGTATTCGTGCTGCTGCAAGCAATGGTGCTGTCGAAATACGAGCAAGAAGAGAAGGAAAGTAACTAAATGCTATACACCATTATCGGCCATGATGTACCTGACAGTTTAACAAAACGTCTGGCAACACGCCCCGCACACGTAGCGCGGCTACAGACATTACAAAACGAAGGGCGCTTAATTCTAGCTGGCCCTTTCCCAAATGTAGATGCTATGGATCCCGGCGCTGCGGGTTTTTCCGGTAGCTTGATAGTGGCAGAATTTGCTACGTTTGAGGACGCAGAAATATGGGCTCAGGCTGACCCCTATATGGTCGCTGGGATATATGCGCAAATTCTGGTCAAACCATTTAAGAAAGTATTTCCAACATGAACCATCCCGCAACCAATCATTCAAATAACCGCATAGATCAGATGAATGCCCTCCTTGCGGCGCTTCAACCTACAAAAATAGAGATTGCCGACGATAGTCACAAGCATGCAGGGCACGTTGGCGCGCGTGGGGGTGGCGGACATTACCGCCTCCTGATTGTGTCCACGCAGTTTGCCAGCAAGCCTACTCTGACACGGCACCGTATGGTATATTCTGCTCTGGGAGACATGATGAAGCACGATATTCATGCACTGGCCATTGCTGCCTATACACCAGAAGAACTATAATTTTTTTATTTAAACTTTCAACGAGGACTGAACAATGCTGAAATCTTCAAAACTTGCCGCTATCGCTCTATTTTCTGTGCTTGTAATTAATCAGGTTTATGCGCAAGAAAAACCTGCCGCAGTAGTGAATGGCGTCATCATCCCGCAAGCACGCGTGGACATGCACGTCAAGGCTGCCGCTTCGCAAGGTAAAATGGATTCCCCGGAGATGCGTCTTGCCATTAAAGAGGAATTAATCAACCGTGAGATAATGGCGCAAGACGCGATAAAACAAGGCTTGGATAAACTACCTGAAACCATTAGCCAATTTGAGCTAGCCAAACAGACCGTACTTGTAAATGCATTTTTACAGGGTTATCTTAAAAACCATCCAATTAGCGAAGATTCAATCAAGCAGGAATATGAAAACGTCAAACAAACCACCGGAAGCAAGGAATACAATTCGCGTCACATTTTGGTAAAAGATGAAAGTGAAGCGAAATCTATTGCTGCTCAACTAAAAAAAGGGGCCAAGTTTGAGGATCTGGCAAAAAAACACTCCCTAGATCAGGGTTCGCGCGACAAGGGTGGATCTCTTGGTTGGGCTCTGCCAGGCAATTTCATGCAGACGTTTGCTGACGCTCTGGTAAATTTGAAAAAAGGTGGTGTGAGTGCGCCAGTAAAATCTGATGCTGGCTGGCATCTGATTAAGCAGGAAGATGTGCGTGATTTCAAGTTCCCCTCTTACCGGGACGTGAAAGCGAACATAATGCAACGCCTGCAACAACAAACCATACAGAAGGCAATCGTTGATATGCGCGCCAAAGCAAAGATTGAATAATCCAATTTAATTGAAAAAAGGCGGCCATTGGTCGCTTTTTTTGTTGGTGCATAAGCATGACGCGTTGCACGCAAGTGCAACTTGACTGACGTGGTGGTCAGTGGTGAAAGCCCTCTACAAACCCGGCAAGGGGAAATGTTAATTGAACTGTAAGGGTGCCCATCGCAAGATGGAATCTGAAGGAAGCCCGCAGACAAATTGCTGGCTTGACGAGTATAACGTGGATAGAGGTGGCGTAACGGGGTGAGCAGCGAGATATGTAAAGAGCCCAGTATTTGCACAAAAAAAGGTGGCTCCTCGTAACCGGACAGCACTCCCTATTTCTTAAGTGGACATCTTGCGATTAATGCATACGCTGTCTTGGACAATGCAGACAATTAAACTGTTAGTTATTTCTGTGCTTGGATCAGTAAAAAAGTGGGCTACTTGACTGCTTAATATAGTAGAGATGAGGATAATCTCACAATGAATGATGTGAAAACTCAGTTGATCAGGCTTCAGGATTTGTCCAGTTTTTTAGAAAAGGGCAATCTAAATGATAACCTCGCGCAACTCGCGGAAATGACAGCAAAAATATTGAGCGCCAGAAACTGCTCAATCATGTTGCTCAATGATGGCAAGTCCGACAATTTGTTCATGAGTGTTTGCGCTAGCTACGGCTCAATGCCAGCTGCTGCTTTCAAAGAATTGATAGGGAAGGGCGAGGGTATTGCTGGCTATGTGATTGCAACCGGGCAATCTTTGTTGATTGAAGATATTAACTGCTCGGAGTTCGCAAAATTTGCTCGACATGCAAGTGATCCAGGTAAAAGCCTGATTTCTTCGCCTATCAGCATTAGTGGGCACATTGTAGGAGTAGTTAACATAAGTGGTCACATGGCTGATTGTGCATTCAATCTGGTTGACTTGAATCTTCTCAATGTGGTTGCTTTATTCATCGGTAAATCGATCCAGTCAATCCAATTGCAAAGCATTCTGAATTCGCGCTTTGCTCAACTGGCACTAGCCCAAGAAGTCCAAAATAATATTGATGCATCTTTGGGTGACGTTTTGCACAATCCTGATCAAATAGCAAAAATATATGCAAAATCTTTCTACAAAGAAATGACCAGAGGAGGATTCGGCTCAAATCAAATTATCAGTGCAGCTTCAGAGATTATCAGCCAATTAAGTGATAACTTGCAACAACACAGTAAGCGAAAAGAACGGAAAATAGCGAAAATGACAGTCAACACGCTCTCCTTGCAGAAAGTTGCTAATAAAATAAAGCCATAGCAATTTAGGGTCTACACTCTAAATTTTAAATAACTTCCACTCTTAATCTTCATCATCGAGAAATACTGATTCCGCGCGTTGCGCGAGTGGTAACGTAGTAAGTTCATCTTGAAACTCAAGCCGAAGGAAGTATTCATAAATGCAGGCTCTGCTATCAAAACGCGATATCAGGACTTACTCATTTTTTTCTTGTGCTTCTGCAAATAATGGCATGGCCTTCAATACCATCGAAGCAAGGCATTCGGGGAGCTTTAGTATTCGCATATTCCTCTGTTCAATCAGAAGCCGTATTTCATCTCCGCAAATAACAACGAGTTGTCCCGTAACCGACCGAAGAACGTATTACTTTCTCCTCGATAAATATCCAGGCCAAGCGATCCTTTCACGTTGTCACTAAAGGCATATACCAATTTAGGCCTTATAAAATAATTGCTGAGTCCAAAAGAGGCGACAGTAGCGATTTCGCCTTCCAGCGTTTCATTAAACCATTTATTGCTGACCCGGACACTTATCCCATGCTGAGAGCGGCTGAACTGGTTCCATAGCGCAGCTGCTTGAACCGCGACTGTTCGCAGGAGAGGATCGGCTATCGCCTGTGGATCGGAATAATTTGTAACATGGCGGAGGTAATATTGGATATTGACATTAAGATAATCGAAGAAAGTTCTATCACCTCCCATCACCATGTAGAGAAATGGTTTTTTGATCAGAAAGTCGCTCACACCGGTGTTAGCTGTCCAAGTGTATGCAGCTTCAGCACGCAATCCATAGCGCCCAATGACCGTAGCGGCATCCATTCCAAATACTCGGATGTGATTGTGATTAAATATTAAATTTGTTCCAGATGTGGTTGCTGCTCCAATGGCAATGTCAGGATTCAGATCCAGCCCACTATAGTAAGAAGTTGACCAATCCACATCACCTCCACTTCGATCGAACTTGAGTGCAATTCGGTTAGTATTAGGAATGTGTTGAGTAAAAAAAATTCCCGGCGTTGTAGTGACAGGAAAAATATTGGGATTCATATCAGGGAGCCATATGCCGGTCAGCGAATTGTCATGTAAGTGATAAGTTACTTTCGCTGCCAACGATCCTATTCTCTGATCATCTTCCTCCGGAGTTAGCAGAGTGAAGTTTCGTGGTGTCAGATTGTCGGTTGGATTCAAGCGATCTGCACGTCCCCATACTATGATCTGTCTGCCGACTCGATAATCCACATTTCCGGAACTGAAGTTCAGATATCCCTCTTGTAATTTTTTCAAAGACCCATAAGATTCATCGTTTCGAACCCATCCCTTAGCGACTAGGGAAATGTCCTCCCCGATATTTTGTGTAGCTTTAAGCCATACCGAGCCGGTACCCAAATCATTTTTCCCATCCAGCTTGCGCGACGAGCTGAAATATCCCGCACGAACCGAGCCATTCAGATCAGGCTTCCGTAGAACACTTTTTTCATCTGGCTTTTGAAAGTCATCCACAATAATTTTTTCCGCTGGCGCCGAGAAGCTCTCTGCCTGAGAGGATAACGGGTTTCTCGCTGGTTTCAATTCGAGATTGAATTCGCGGATAATTAGACCATTCGAGACACAGCGCGCTTTTAGCTGGAACGTCAGCAAGTGCGCATTGATTGGGGCCGCTGTGGAAATTTTAATTCGTTGGCCAATATTTTTGCTTCCTTCCAGTTCCAATTTTGCAGCTGACAAGTCTGGCCCTTCTTGCACGGGGCCGCCCCCTGCCTTCGTCAATGAAAAGCAGGTGGCAGATATTTTTTCGTCAGGTCTTGTCGGGGATATTTGAACATACGCGAGCAGAGGTTCTCCTTCCCTGCTGATAATTTCGATTTCACCTATGAATAAAGCATGAGCTGACTGTGCGCTGAGCGATGCAAAAAAAAATGCCGATACTAAAGCGCGCCTTGCGCAACATATAATACTGACGCGCATTTGCAGCATTATTCTTTTTCCATGTACCGTGTAGTAAAGAATTCATCCTTCACCTGCTGGTTTGCCTTGAAATTATCGAATTTAATCACTGTACGGTGGCCGGTCTGAACATTAGTTGCTTCAAGACGCATTGCCTGCCACTTGCCACGCGTCTTGTCTACCAATTGAATATCTGTATATGTCGAGGTTTTTAACAGCTGCCCTGCCTCATCCCAAAAATCCATTTTTACTGCCATTAAATTGTCCTTGCGCAGCCAGCCGACGCGTTTCGAGTAGCCATTATTAGTTTTAACGGTTTCAGATTTTGGTATTGCTTCGATAACGTAACAGGGCTGCCCCTCTACCAACTCCTCTTTCAGCAACTTGTAATTCCATTCGCCAACCTTATAACCAATCACGTCGGCATACGAAAAATCCGTTCCCACAAAACTATCTTTCTTGTTGTTGGAAACAAGGCGTCGCACTTTCTTTAGTGCAGGTAGATATATCCAGATGTCGTCATCCTTGTCGGCATGTTCGATCAGCAGTGATACCGTTCCTTTTACATCCGGTGGTGATAAGAACCGCGTCATGCGCATGTTGTCGATGCTATTTTCCTCAAGCTTGGTCGTGCCGAAAGTTTTACGCACCCGTTCCTGTCCGGACTTATTAATCAGGGTAAACGTGGCATCAGCCATCGAATCATAAACCTTGGAAACGACAAAATTCTTTTGCATGATTTGAGTCAGATCAATTTCCGCTGCCCAGCTATTTTTAGATTGCATTGACAGACCAAAAACAAGTACCAATATAACGATTGATATAGGCATTGAATTCTGTTTCATGGCAGCTCTCCTGAAAATAAAATCGGGACGGAATGTAAGAATTAGCGCGGGAATCAGCAATAGCGCAGATAGCGAACTCATAATCATGGCCTCAGCAATCAGAATAGCCAACCACTTGTGGATATTATACCCAAATGACAACAGCAGTACCCCGTAACCAGCTGATACCGAGATCGCGACAAATAGAATAGCTTGGCCAGCTGTTCCAATGACGTTTCGGACAGCTGTGATTTCGTCGGTTCCCATGATAAGTTCTTCGCGTAACCGGTAGATCAGATAAATTGCGTAATCTGCGCCTATTCCAACGGCCATCGCCGAGATAAGTGAAGTTGATATGTTCAGTGGGATTCCACTCCACCCCATAAGGCCAAAGTTAGCCAGCACAGCAACCAGAAGAGGCAAAAGAACCAGCATTCCTGCTATCAATGAACGGAAAATCAGGCTGGATATAATGAAAACAACAACAGTGATTTGTAGAATGTTGAGTATCTTCCCGTAAACCATAACCTCATTGAGCGCTGCGCCTTGAGGGACGCTACCGCCAATTCCAATATGCACATTTTTATCGAAGTTTAGTGCTGTGAAGGCATTAATTTCTTTGACCAGCTTCTCTATGTAGGCGCTGCTATCAGTCTTCAGAAATACCGTCAGATTGGCGGAGCGGTAACCAAAATCGACATAGGAATCGAAATCGCCCGGTTCGCCGGACATTGAGTAGAGCAGTAAATATTGCGAAATCAATTCCTGACTGTCCGGAATTTTATAATAAGCGGGATCGTCTCCATGCATAGCCTGATTCATGCGCATTATAAAGTCGGCTAACGAAAGAGTCTTACCTACATAGGGCTGTTTTTCAAGAAAACGTTGCAGCTCTTCTATGGCGTGAAGTGTTTTGGGATTCTTGATGGCATCGTCGCTTGCGCCTTCAATCAGCAAATACATTGTATTGGTACCGCCAAGGCGATCATTCAGTGCTTTATCGTCTGTTTCAAAAATCAGTTCAGGAGAAAAAAAACTCTTGGTGGAATTATCTACTGTAACCCTGCTTACGCCGATCAAGGTAATAATTACGAAAAGCAAAACACCCCCGTATACCCTGTGCCGGCTGGTGCCAGTCACCCAGCTCGCTATCGCGTTGGTCGTTTTGTCCCAAATCCGCCCCTTCTGTACACGCTTGCTTTCAGTATCACTTGGTGGAGCCAGCATTGAACGTAAAGCCGGAATAAAAGTCATTTCAAGAGTCAATGCCGCAAGGATCCCGATGCCGGTAAAAATCCCAAAAGTGCGCACCGTGCTGATTTTAAATATCACCAAGGAAAAGAATCCCAGTGAGGCGACCACTCCGGCGGCAATCATGACTGGTCCAACGCGGATAAGAGAAGAAACGACAGCTTGATTATTTGCAGCCTTGGGAGAAAGATCAGTTGTTTCACGCAAGCGGAAATATTCTTCGTAATAGCGCTTGAGCAACTGCACAGCATGACCTGTCGCCACCGCTAGGATCAAAATTGGGGTCGCGGAGTTAAACACATCCATTGGAATGCCGGAAGCGCCCATAACGCCCACCCCCCACGCTACCGCCAGACCCGCCGTTAGAAGTGGCAAGACAAGCCCCTGCTTCGTCCGAAAGGCTTCAAAAAGGACCAGGCTCAAAACCAAGATAGCAATTGGGAAGAGAAATCCTATACGCTCTGAGTAAATTTCAATGCGGGCAAGAAAACTTGGAATTCCCCCCACGTTGATTTCAACCCGGGAGTCTCGTTCATGCTCAACGACAGCCTCCACTTTATTCATGATTGCCCGAAAACCACCCGGCCCGTCCTTGAATTCCACGAGAATGGCAGTTGTTTTTGCATCAACAGACACGATGGAATTCAAATAAACAGGGTTCTTCTCGATTGCTTTTCTTAGTTCTATAATTTGCGCGGCCGTAGTTGGAACATTTGACATTAACGGCTTGACTTCCAAACCTTCTGCTGTACCAGCAATATTCTTGGCGCGTTTCGAGGAAAGGCTCAGCAGATTTTCTTTAACCACGCCAGGCGTCTGAAGAAAAGCCGCCGTCATACGCTGAACCTTTTCCAATACTACTGGCTGGTAGATGTCACCCTCTTTCGGAGTGATCCCTACCATGACAACATACTTCGACCCAAAAACCTTTTCAACCAGGTTGCTCGTCGTCACATAGGGATGAGACTGGGGAAGCATGGTATTAGGATCGATAATGATATTCAGGTTTTTGGCCTGAATGACTGCTGCAATTGTGATGACTAACGTCAAGGTAATGACTACGAATCGGTAGCGAATAATCCATTCTATGTAGCGTTGCATGCTTACCTCTTTGCTAATCAGACATCCGGAATTACTCAAAAATTGGTAGAGTTGAACCAGCATGCCTAAATTTCATGCTGAGTAAGAGGCATAATTATTGCCTCGGCAATTTAATTTATGAGTGAGTAGTTTATTTATATTCGGAAAATATGAATGAATCTTTAACTCAGGCAGATTAACTAACTTTTAGTTTAATACCTGCCTTGTAAAGCTGCTACGCTTATTTACTGGCTTTATCTAATCGTTTCTTTGCTACAAAGCTCTTCAGTCGTTGTAGCGGATTACGGTTGCCAAGCCATAAGCGGCGGTGATGAAAGCGGTTGAGACGAGCATCCAGATAAGTGTACCAAGGCGCCAAGTGCAATTCCTGCGGATGTAACAAGGCTAGCAGCGCTTGGGTGGTGATGAAGCCTGCACACAGCTTGCAGCCGGCGATTGAGCTTGGTCCCTTGCGTGCCTTTAGGTTAATTGATTTTGGATCCAGATATTTCAGATGATACATCTCGGGGGCAAAGCCCAAAGCAAACTGGATGATCTTTTCCTCTTCGCTCATCTCCGGGGAAATGGCAAAGTAATCTTCATAAGACATGCCCCCCGGTCCAAATGCCAGCACGCCCGCCCCCAGTCCCAGTGGCACCGCTGCCACGGTGATAAGCCCCCGTCCCGTGGCTGAGTTTATCAGCAGCGGATGCATGTCCACCGCGAACACATCCATGCCGTCAACGGCCAGATCCACGCCTGAGAGAAATGCGTCAATATTACTTACATCAAGGCCTTTGTCGAAAATTTTTACACGTAGTTCAGGATTGATTTCCAATGCATATTCAAGCATCGCTTCAATCTTGCGGCGGCCGAGCGTGCGGGTATTGGCCCCGTACTGTCGGTTGAAGTTGGCCATCTCAAACTCATCGAACTCGGCGATGTGGAACCCGCCAACCCCGGCGCGCACCAAACTGATGAGGTAATCCCCACCGACACCACCCATACCGGCGATAGCTACAGTGGATAGGCGCAGACGAGTGTGTTCATCCGAGCTGACAATACCCAAGTTGCGGCTAAAGGCACTATCATAATCAAATTCAGTCATCGAAGACCTCTATAAACTGGTAATTGAAGATGCACATCTTCACGTAGGGAGGTAGAAATTGCAAGCGTAGTAGGTTGTGTATCCACCTATTACTATGCTCAGCAATAGATTCATTCTTGGAAACTGCTTGTCGAAAAATTTTACACTCATACAATTGAAAAATTATTGAGATAGAAATATCATATTGATTAATTTACATATTATATTTATGGCATGGAATGTGCTTTAACTAGGGTGAGAGTGTAACGCTCTGACAGAATTTTAAAATAAAATAGGAGAATAAAATGAAACTTAAGAAACTGATTGTATTGATGGCAATCCCTTTCGCGATAGCTTCGGGTGTCGCACTGGCAGATCCATTTTATATTAATGTTGGTGGGCTTGGACCGGCTATCGGAGATGCAAATACCACAACTAGAACTTTTGATTCTCATCAGGTATTTGCAAACACAACTTCAGTAATTTACGATACAAATAATTCTGGATCGCTGAATGTCGGTGATAAGTTTATTGACGCTGGTGATGCACACTTTACGAGTGGATTGCCAAGCGGTGATCAGGAAGGTATCAATCTGGATATTGGCTCTGGCATTATTGCAGAGATCACTACTCAATGGAATAATTTGGTAGGCTCAATATCTGCCGTAACGCCGATTACAACTGGCTCCTTGACTGGTGGCTTTATTACTACAACTAACTATGTTGCTGGTGGCGTATTTAATTTTTACTTCGATGCTCCGGGTAATGCTAATTATGGGGCATCGGTTGGTACGAGTGATGATAGCGGCTTTGGCAATGGAACTCACGTATTAACTCTTACTCTTACCAGTGGTACTGGTTCAAGCACTTTCAACTCGCTTGGACAGTTTGTTACTGGTTCATCCAACCTGTTTGCTGAGATAACTTTCGCCCGGGATAATTTCTTTTGGTTTGATAATGGAAATGGCATAGTAGATGCGGGTGATAAAGATTTCCATGACTTACTGGGCTTATTGATTCCGATAAAATTGAACGCTTCTGTTGATCAGAACACAAACCATGTAGTCAATGTGGCAGGTAATGGTTCAGCTGGTCCGGCTGGATTTGGTAATCAATTGCAAATAATTCATTCTGATCATGACGGATCGATCGAGTATTCTGTTCCTGAACCAACTAGTATCGCCCTGTTGGGTTTAGGACTGCTGGGTTTAAGCTTCAGTCGCCGCAATAAAAAAGCTGCTTAACTTAAGTTTGATCCAAACAAAGCCGCGCAGGTAACTGCGCGGCTTTGTTTATTGCTGCGTCTAGAAAGTTATAACAATAACTACGATAAGGTTTGGTTCGAATAATTTTCATAAAAGCCCGCAGACCATTACTGGTTGTTTGCTATATTCTAAAGCCGGGTGAACTTGAAATTTTTTTTACCTTTTTCTCGTAGGTTAGTCTCGCCACGTTTTACCCAAGGCTATTATTTGCTGCGTGAAAAAATTTAAAAATAGAGTTGTTTTCTTGGATTAATTACTGGATATAGGCTATATTCTCTGGCTTCCAGTTTGCAAAAGATTTTTAGAATCGGTCATAGACATCACAAATTAGTTCGACTTATCCTTCCCGGGAAAGTCAGAATTCAGATGTCTTGGCCAATCTATTGGATGGCTGATTCTATAGAATTCTAATTTGTGTGAATAGGTTAAGCGGCAAGCAGAGATGCGTTCAGATGAGAATCTCTGGATATGCAAAGTGGCAGACAGGTGCCACGGTTGGCAAAGACTGTTTTAGTGACATGGACTTCAATGGAATAGGGTTGGCGCGGGGGTTGAACTGCGCTATTGAGAGGGCCGGCAACTTGGAATGGGAAGCCGATCCGAGTGAGTAATCGGGCCAAGGAGGGCTCCATGGCAGCGTAGCAGTGAGCAAGGCCATATTTGTTAGCAAGTTTGAAGATTTCGTTATACAGCCCCATAGCCACGAGCGGTCCGTCTTGTTTGTCAGACGCGCTTGCAGCATGTGGGCGTTGTGATGATGTCTGATGCAGCCCGGCACTTGAGAGTTCACCGCGGTTTCGGCGTAATTCTTTGGCAATGGCCAAACGACCAATTTCCCCAATCTGGTTGGACGAGATGGCTACCTGATGGGACATCGGGTAACGGGAGGTAATGCTCAGGCCTTTGGCACTGGGCAGAATCAGCCGAGAACAGCCCACGGCAGTACCCGTTTCCAATGAACGGCACAGCACGTGAACACTGTGTGCATCGTAAGCATCACTCTCCAACGGAACGTCACTTAAAAATCGGTTAATACTGGGCACACGCTTTAATTCTTCACAGAAGACTGTATGTCGCAGAGCAAGATAATCCCGGTATGCCCGGCTACCCGGCATCACTATGGAATATTCGAAGTTTTTCTCCACTTTTACAATGC
Organism: Betaproteobacteria bacterium; assembly: GCA_021413765.1. Lineage (GTDB taxonomy): Bacteria > Pseudomonadota > Gammaproteobacteria > Burkholderiales > Gallionellaceae > Nitrotoga. The sequence continues at coordinate 28,773 of JAIOPT010000010.1, read as the reverse complement.
TCCTTTATTAATACACAACATTTCATTATTTATAAAGCATGAATCATGCCATTATTTATTATAAATAAAAATCATACAGTTAAAGTATGTGTAGTTATATTTTTTGCTAAATATGTCGTTATATGGCAACATAAATCAAGATTTTATGATAATCATTTGAAATTAAACAAATATTTTTGTCGTTAAAAAGAGACAAATCGTGGTTTTTGTAAGATGTACGGAATAGAATAGTTTATTTATAAATAGTTTTGTATATAGTTCATAGCATAGACTATTCAGAATGCCGTTAAATCTTTATGGGTTAAATTTCCTGTCTATTGGGGTTAATGCTGGCTAAAAGCCGGCAGTTTGGAGAGCGGTGTTAACACCTCGCTGCTTGCGGCGGGGTACTTGATTTGTATGCGGGATTGGAGGTCGGCGGTATTGCGTTTACAACGTCTTGCAGAATTCAGAGTACGGTTCTCACGTCAAATTATAGCTTCTGTATCGGCCTTACTATTAGTCAGGGTGAGGGAGAGGGGGGCGTATCTTGCGCTTTAAGAAAACTGAGGGTACACGTTTCGCGTTGGCTCAGGCTGCGTTCCATTTCAAATGCGCTGATGAGATAGACCCGCCTTGGGGGTTGGATATTTTCATTGACGGGTCCAACTGGAACACATGGGAACCCCAATGTATTAAGGAGTCGACTGAAGCGATTATCCATGGCTGCCATGCAGTATCTAATGCCAACTTGTTGGCAGAGTAGATAGATTTCCCGGTATATGCCCAAAACTAGTTCTGGTTGACGGCGACGGTTTTTTTCAGGCTGGCAGCTCATTTCAGGTTCAGGGTCACCCTGAAATGGCTTGTCTCTGTCCTCTTGACGACGCCGGAACTGTTGTGCAATGGCCATGCGGGAGATTTCACCCGTATTGTCATCGGTCGCATCTGGGTAGGGTAGGGGGCGCTCAATGATGTATCTAGGAGTCACATTTAGCCCAATGGGGTTGGGGAGAATGACTCGGGCTGATGCCGCGGAGCTGCCGGTAGCTTTGTGGTAGGCCATGAAATGGCGACTGTGTGGGTCATATTGATCAGTTTCTATGGGTCGGCCATTGCTGGATAACAGATGTGGGGACGGAGTAATCCGTTGAAGTTCTTTGCAGAATATTTCATAACGGAATTCAAGATAAAATTCATAGGCAGGGGTTCCCAGCACAACCTCCTCGAAACGGAAATAGACGGTTTCCATACTAGGCCCCTTAGTCTGGTTGATATTCAAGCTTTTTCTCCGGTGACGATGAATACACCACCGGCGATTAATTGGCGACCGCCCACTACTTTCTGCGACAGATCATCGAACAATTGCTTGATGTCGACGGCATCGCCCAGCATAGAAGCTTTGTAACCCAGAAGGATGTTGAATAGCGCATCGAAGGGTAGTTCGCTGCTGGTGAGGGCGAGGATGCGACTTTTGACGTTGATAAAACCTGCGCGGGTCATCATGTGTTGCAATTTGCGGCCAATAAAACGATCTCCCCCCTTTTCAGTTTGGGTTGTCTGCGCCGTGTGCAGAATTTGACTGACGCGGGAATCTTCAGGGTATAAAACGACTAAACCATCGTCGGAGTCGACGGCGCAGAAATGTCCACCTGTCCTCATAACCCGGTGGATTTCCGAGACTACGGTTTCGGGCTGGGGAATGTGCTGAAGAACGAACCGGGCGTAGGAAAAATCGATGCTGCTATCCGGGACGGGCAAGTGGTCTCCGTATGCCTGAATCGGGAACAAGCCCCGGGCAGGTTTTTTGCGAACATTGCCCTCCACCCGAGCCAACAGAGTGGGGCTTGGCTCCACGGCATACAGGCTACCCTCTGGTGCCAGTTCGGCTAATAGGTCGGAAACAAACCCTGGGCCGCAGCCCAATTCAAGTACATCGTGCCCGGACTGAATGCCTGCCGAACGCAATATGCCGGCCTCCATGCCACGGACTGCTTGGGCTTGCTGGCGCAGCCGCTCGGCTTGAAAAGCAGCGTCATTGAGAGTTTCGAAGTGGTAGGAGCCTGTACTCATAATGTGGTTATGTTGGATACAGAGCCTGATAAACAACCAATTATGGTTTTGTCAGAATGTAATCCGTTTGTTGCTGATAGTTGCCATATCGGCAACAACGCAGAATAACTTGATGCATGAGCGGTAATTTATTTATGCTTAAAGATGCTGCTCAGCATCGCATGCAAAAGAAATAATGGAGCCAGTATTTTTTGGTCATTACGAACTCAGCCTGGCATCGCTGGTTTCCTTTTGTTCTTGCCATGGTTAATATTGCCACCTGACTCAATACTGTTTGGTTAAAGAAATTTCGTTTGCCCTGAGCTTGTCAAAGGGCTCTGGGTTAGCGGCTGGTGGTTCGACAAGCTTGCATGGTGTTTCTGGCTCCTTCTCACCACGAACGGTTAAGCGAACAGTATTTCCAACCTGACCACCCTTTTGCAATGATGTTCCAGTGGCTACTTTGCCATGCCTAGTGTAACGGGTCAGCGCAGGGTGCCAATGTTGCCGCCTACTACAACTGCTTCAGCAAAGTTTTTGCTTCCTCAATCTGGGGAAAAGGTTTTCCAGTGGCCAGAATCTTCTCCAACTCTTTACGCGCATTGGCCTTGTCCCCAGATTTAACCAACCCCAACACGAGATGGTAACGGATACTTGCTGCTTCCGGCGCTGCGTTGGCAGCCTTTTGCAGAAGTGGCAGGCCGCGCGTTGTGTTGCCTTGCTCTAACAGCATCCAACCCAAGGTGTCGAGTATCGCGGGATTGTCCGGTGCCAGTTGGTTGGCTTTCTCGGCATACTCCAAGGCGCGCGGATCTTTTTCCTGCTGATAGAGCCAAGCAAGATTGTTCAGCGCCGGAATGTTTTTTGAATTTTGTTGCAACGCAGCCTGATATTGCTCGATAGCAGCTTTGTTCTGCTTGTTTGCAAGATAAATTCCTGCCTGATACATGCGGGTGGGTTCGTCGGTAGGATGTTCTTTTAGCCATTGAGACAGACGTGTGTCTGCTACCTTGCCTTTACCGGCTTGGCCTAGGGCAGCATGCAACTTCACCATGAGCGCACCATTCTTGCTGATAGTGAACGCCTGTTCATAGGCCTTCACTGCTAAATCAGGTTTTCTTTGCGCCATCAGCAGATTACCTTCCAGCTCGTAGCCTACAGGTGATTTAAAGTTCTTTTTCTGAAGCTGCCGGGCAATTGTGAGCGCTTGCTCATAATTTCCTTTGTTGGCCTCCAGAGAGGCAAGTGCCAATTGCGCATCCAGATAATCCGGTCGCAATGATAGCGCCTTTTTGAGGGCATCTGATGCTGCCGGCTGGTTTTGCATTGCCATGTGAACGGCGGCGATCAGGAATTGGGCAGGGGCGGAGTCCGGCTTCATGGCGGCAAGTCTGCTGTAGGTTTCCAAAGCAGCTGGCTTATCGTCGTTGGCGAATTGGGCTTGTCCCAGGATATTGAGAACTTCTGGGTTGCTTGAGTTGGAGCCTTGAAGTTTTCGGGCGAGGGTAAGTGCTTTCTGTTTTTCACCTATGCGTAAATAATGAGTTGCCAGCAGCATGGCCGGCTGCAATGCATCCGGGTTTTCTTTGCTGGCATTCTCTAGCCAAGTGGTGGCATTCTTTGTTTGCCCTTGAGAGAGCGCAAGATCGGCTAGCGCAGTCATAATTTGAGAATTTTTTTTATCTTTTTCAAGGATAGCCTCAAGTCGTTTTTTGGCTGCTTCTGGCTTTTTGTCCCGCAAGTCAAGTTGCACGAGGTTCATAACAGCAGGAAAATTGGTAGGTTGAATGGAAAGTGCCTTTTCAAAGCTCGCGCGTGCGGCAGCGCTATCATTTTTGCCCAAGTAGGCAGCGCCTTTCAGGTTGTGAGCAAGGGGGTTGTCTGGCTGTTCTTTCTCAAGGGTTTTCGCTGCTGCGAGTGCCTTATCGTATTCTTTAAGGCGAAGGCGAGTCATCACCAGCATGGTGCCTGCCTTGGGTGACTTGGTGTCCAATGCTGCAGCTGTTTCCATTTCGGCCACGGCACGGTCTTTCTCGCCTAGCGCCAGTTTGCTTAAGCCTAGAGCAGTGTGTAGTTCTGCAGCTTTGGGAGCAAGCGAGCTGGCCTTTGTAAAATATTCCGTCGACTTTGTGTAGTCTCCTGCCTGCATATATGCTTCGCCCGCGAGAGCTAACATTTGAACATCATCTTGTTGCGCAACTTTAAGCGCTGGCGACAATACATCGACTGCGTCTTTTGTCCGGCGGCTTTTCAATAATGTGGATACCATTAATTTACGAGCGTAGAGATTACCTGGATCCTTCTCCAGGTATTTTTTAATGTGTTGTTCGGCTTGCGGTAATGATCCAAGCGCTAATTGCACGGCTCCTGCCAGCAGAACGCTAGGCATGTGCTCTGGTGCTGCACGCAGAACCTGCTGTAAAGATTCCAATGCTGCAGCATGTTTCCCTTGGCGGAAATCAAGTAGAGCTTGCGCATAAATATTAGTGAGATTGTTCGGAGATGTTTTACGTGCCGCGTCGATGTCTGCCTTGGCTGCATCGAATTTCCCTGTACCAATTTCCAGGAAGGCTTTGTTGATATGTGCTGAGTTATTGTCCGGTTGTAATTTTAACACTTGGTCATAAGCGGCAAGAGCGGGTTCGATTTTTTCTTGGGCGCGCAGAAGATCGCCTTTAAAGAGCAAAGCGTCCGTGTTTTGTGGATTTTTGGTTACAGCTTGCTCGGAAAAACGAGTTGCGGCATCAACATTTTTCTCCGTAATAGAATGTCTAGCTAGCCCAATGAGCGCGTCCGGGAAATCAGACGTTATCTTTAGGGCCTGCTCAAACGATTCCTTGGCTTCTTTGCCTTTGTCTAAGGCCAGGTAAGCATTACCGCGCAAAGTTGATATTTCAGCAGATTCTTTTTCTCCTGGAATCTGCTTTATTTCATCCAGCACCATCTGGAACTTCCCTTGCATGAGCAAGGTCTTGCCCAAGTCAGGAGATACCTTGGCGGGACTCGTGCCCAAACTCAATGCCTTACGGAGTTCCTTCTCGGCTGATGGGAAATCTCCTGTTTTATTGTAGATGGTGCCCAATAGATAACGAGCCTCGACATCATCCGGGTTCTTCTGTAACGCATTTTTTAGTTGGATGATGGCGGCCTTGCTGTCGCCCTTCTGTTGGTACTGCTTGGCTTCATTAACAAGTGTCTCGGAGGTCTGCGTTTTGCCGCAGGCGGTCATGCCACCCATGAACAGTATCGTTCCAGAAATTATAGAAGCGGTTATTTTTTGCCTGTTAGTCTTTAGCATAACTTCTTTCCTTTTGATTTCATTTTTTTTTGCTTAAGGCTGCGCTGAACAAGACCGTTCGCGTTGAGCCTGTCGAAACGCTCGCCCTGCAAATCAATAGCTTGCATATTGCTTCGACAGGCTCAGCCCGAACGGAGGGACTTGTTCAGCGTGGCCTTAAATCGATAAAACAGTAATGCTTAGTCGGAAGCAACGCATATACATTGTTCCATGAACCTTAAACCAATTTCCACAACTATACCAAATACATTTCTTATTGGGGGATATAGATATGGAAATATCGGGGCGATTATTTCCTCAACTTCCGCCCTTGACTACACACCCATTAAGTTTTTTTCTGGCATTGAAATGCGGCACATATTTGGATAGAACCATTACCTTTGCGCCCGTTTTCGGATTCCTACCCTGCCGTGGCGGTTTGTAATTCAGCTTAACGCTACCAAAGTCACGTATCTCAATATGACCTTCCTTTGATAACCTTTTTGACATCACGTCTATGATCATGCAGAAATCGCCATTAAACCCCTTAGCATCAAGTCAGGGCAAGAATCGCTCCAGCAACCGTAATAATTTTCAGGAGTACTCTGGGTCTGGTAGGCACGATTACGCAGCTTTCTGGAAATTAAAAACTTGCATTTCTGCGAGGCGTTGTATAGCTTACCTTTAAAGCTTTAGAAAACCAAAACAAGAAAATGGAAAATTTACAAGCCTTGCTAGTGGGCGAAAATGTTGAATTAATGATAGCGGTGCCAACTTTATTGAGTAGGGCAGGTTTTGTTGTAGATGTCATAACAAATTGCTACATTTTTAAAAAACATCCGGCTATAAGAAATTTTGTATTTGTAGCTAATTATGATGACATAACTAGAACTGCTTCTGAAAAAAACAAAAAAAATTACTCGTTAATTGTTATTGGAGACGACAACACATTAAGTAAAATCTTGAATTCAGATTTGTCAGATGAAGAAAAATTAGAGTTACTACCCATTATGACAATAAAAAACCTTGATCACATTTATTCAAAAATTGGGCTTTCAAGGGTATTTCAAGAGTTTGGAATTAACACACCAGAATTTCGCATTGCAAAAGATAAATCCGAATTAAAAAAGTTCGTTGAGTCTTTAGGATATCCAGTTCTCGTCAAGATTGATTCCTCTGGCGGAGGTTTCGGCGTATCTGAATGCTCGAGCAATGGCGATGTTGAAGTTTTATTGAATAAACTGCAGACATATCCAGTTCTGTTACAGAAAAAAATGCAAGGTGTTGAGTTAGATTTAAGTGGTTTTTATCAGAATAGCAAGTTGATACACTTTAGCTGCTCGAGGATAGAGAGAGTCAATGGTAAATTTGGTGCATCTGCACTAAGAACTTATGTACAAATAGCACATTTAAAAAAGGAAATTTTTGATGAGTTAAATCTGCTAGGTAAGGCGCTTGGAGCAAATGGTTTTGTGAATGTTGCTTGTATTCAATCGGATCACGATCAAAAAAGATATTATATTGAAGCAGATATGAGACCAAACGCTTGGGTTGATTTCTCAAAATACTTCGGGGATGACCCTGCCGTTCAAATCAATAATTTTTTTTCGACCAGCAATACATTACAACATCCTTATCCGATTAATCTCGCATATCCTGATAAAATTCTTTTGCCATATTTTTCAAGAATTAAATTATGGGAACTAGCAACCAATCGTTATTGCGTTTGGAAGTACACTCCAAATAGAGATCATCTTGCGATTATTTTGTATCTCATTATCCGAAAAATTAAAACAAGTGTGATTAAAGTATGTAAGCCATTGATGCCTGACAAATACTGGATAAAACTTAAATACGTCTATCAAAAATCACGGAATAGTATTCTTAACATCCTAGTGTAATAAAGTACTCCGCCATAAACGGCGGGTTATAAACTGAAATGGTCCAGGAAAGTTGAAAATTCAACTTATGAAATTACGATCAAATCCACCCGGCAATACCAAGTGGCTGGCAGAGTTAATGGGTAGCCCGGCATGTTCCTTGATAATTAGCTTAAAATATGCCGCAGCTTGTTATTTTAGGAGTCACTGATGAATAAAAAACTTTTACAGTTGTTGGATGGCGCTGAAGATAAATATCCACATACATTGGAACAGCAGTTTCCACATGTTGCTACCAAAATCATGGAGCTATGGGGTTTGCCGGCAATTAATCAATATTTCATCGATCTAATGTTACACACGCGTGCCGTGCCGCGGAAAGGCTTCCCGCCAAAGGCAGCTAAAGAAATCATCGACCTAAGCCAGATAAATGACGAACAAACTAAAGCAAAAAAATGCGCACTGGACAGTCGATAGCTATGGTAAAAAATATTACTTAAAATAGATGCAAAGCCGGGTATTCGTATCTCTCGAAAAAATTTCGCCCAGCACATTTTTACCACTCCCGGGAGTTGAATTTAACCGGGGAAATCATATATTCAAGTCCGAATATTCCATTTGCTCGCTACACCAGTAGTTGACTGGTTAAACCGTTTCCGCCCACAAATCGTGTTCATCAGAATCAATTATTCGGACACTTACAAAATCACCTACCTTTAATGTCTGGCCGTTACCGATGTAAACCAAACCATCGATTTCTGGTGCATCAGCTGAACTACGAGCAATTGCGCCCTCCTCGTCCACTTCATCCACCAACACCTGCATGGTCTTGCCTATTTTACATGCAAGACGTTCACCACTGATCTCTTCCTGCAATTGCATCAAACGGCCCAAACGTTCTTGCTGGACTTCAAGTGGGATGTGATCCGGTAATTTATTGGCTGCAGCACCTTCCACCGGCGAATACATAAATGCACCGACGCGATCCAGTTGAGCCATTTCGAGAAAGTCGAGCAGATCTTCAAATTCTTCTTCGGTTTCGCCGGGGAATCCGACGATGAAAGTGCTGCGTAAAGTTATATCCGGACAGATTTTCCGCCATTGCTGAATGCGCGTAAGCACATTTTCACTGCTGGCGGGACGTTTCATTAATTTAAGAATGCGCGCATTTGCGTGCTGAAAAGGGATATCCAGATAAGGCAGGATTTTCCCCTGCGCCATCAGCGGGATGACTTCATCTACATGTGGATAAGGATAAACGTAATGCAATCGCACCCATACGCCAAGCTCTCCCATCGCCTGCACAAGCTCGGTCATACGCGTCTTGATCGGCCGCCCGCCCCAGAAACCCGTGCGATATTTTACGTCTACGCCATAGGCACTGGTGTCTTGCGAAATAACCAGCAATTCTTTCACGCCTGCGTTCACCAGATTCTGCGCTTCCTGCATTACGTCACCCACCGGACGGCTCACCAGATCGCCGCGCATACTGGGGATGATGCAAAAGGTGCAGCGATGGTTACAGCCTTCGGAAATTTTCACATAAGCATAATGCTTGGGTGTCAGCCTTATTCCTTGCGGCGGGACCAGATCGCTGTATGGATCATGCAGCTTGGGTAAATGGGCATGTATGGCTTCCATCACTTCATCTGTCGCATGTGGACCAGTGACTGCCAATACTTTTGGATGCGCTTCTTTCACCACATTGCCCTTGGCACCCAAGCAGCCGGTCACAATAACTTTTCCATTCTCGGCCAGCGCCTCGCCGATTGCTTCAAGCGATTCTGCCACTGCACTGTCTATGAAACCGCAAGTGTTAACTACCACCAGATCGGAGTCCGCATAGTTTGGAGAAATAATGTAACCCTCAGTGCGCAAGCGAGTAAGGATTTGCTCAGAATCCACCGTCGCCTTAGGACAACCAAGAGATACGAAGCCGACGCGTGGCGCTGTGTTCTGTTTGCTCATGTTTTAACTTTATATATTGGATTGAACATATTTTTATTACCGCTAGCTTTATCTTCGCTGAGCTCTTAATAATTACACAAAGAGTGGACTGTGATAGTGCAGGAGGGAACGCTTTTTACTCTACCATTAACACACTCATCAACCACACTGTCCCTACGCCCGATACAATCAGCACAACTTGTTGCACGGTATCGCGTAACTGCACGCGCTTGTGCAATCCGGGTATCAGGTCTGCCACCGCAACATAAATCATGCTCGCAGCTGCCAGCGCCAGCAATGATGGTATCCATGACTGCATAGTCTGCAAGGTAAAGTATCCAAGTATGCCGCCTGCTACAGAAGCAAAGCTGGATATTAAATTCAATTGAAAGGCACGCAGTTTGCTATAGCCAGAATGCAGCAGGATAGCGAAATCACCCATTTCCTGCGGAATCTCGTGTGCGATGATGGCCAGTGCCGTGACGAGGCCCAGATGCACATCAGTAAGAAAAGCTGCAGCTATGATGATGCCATCCACGAAATTATGGAAAGTGTCACCTATGATAATCATCATGCCACTGCGACCATGGTCAGCCCCATGCTCTGCATCGATTGTTACATGTGCTTCGCAATGCTCATGGTGGCAATGCCTCCAGAGCACCAGTTTTTCCAGGATGAAAAACAGCAGGATGCCGAACAACACCGTACCGCTCAAAATAGCTACATTAGGGGTTAGTTTTATAGCCTCGGGCAAAATATTAAGAAATACTGCTCCAAGCAACGCACCGATTGCATAGCTCACCATGCCACCAAGGTAATGCTGTGTTCGTTTGTTGAGCGCAAATAATGCTGCGCATACTACGCTCAACGTGCCACCTACAATGCAGGTGATAATAATCCAGACCAAAATGCTCATGGAGAGTTCAAGAAATATATGAGGCGCGGATTATACCTAAAGGCAGGCAGGCCATTCTCCAAGTGCGTGGTTAATTGCAGCAGATTTATTTTTTCAATTTTTTCAAAAAGTCTGAGATGCCGAATGAACTCGATATTTGGGTTTCATATACGACATATGTCACTGTTAAGGTTTCAGGATCGAAAAAACTTGCACGCTCGGAGACAGTCTCCCAACTCATGTTGCCACCTTAGTTTCTACTCCCAATGCTCGAATGCGCGTAGCGAACGCTTCCAATTGCTGCTCTGACAGCGCAGCCAATTTCGGTGCTTCTGGTTGTAACGTGGGGCGTGCCAGACTGTAAAGCAGCACACCTTCAGGTTTAATATTGTCATGCAGCAATGTGGCCAGAAAATTCAGATAATCGTCCTCGTCCTGCTTGCTCGGCGGCTCGCCATCCAGCATGAACCAGCAGGTTTGCAGCCAAGTTGGGCACAACGCAATGGAGGTGGCAAGGTTCTCGCGTACCTTAACCAGATTTGTGCGGGTGTTGTTGATTCGTTGCATGCCCGCCTTGCTGGCACGGTCAACCTTGAACCACACTTCACCATTAAGTTGCGCCATCGTGCGCAGGCCTTGCTGCACGTTTTTGCGGTGCATAAGACTGCCATTAGTAATGAGAACCAGTTTGATATGGGAGGGCAACGCCAATTCTTGTCGCAGCTTGCCAATGAGCGTAATAACTTGCTCAAATTCTTTGGCACTGGTCGGTTCCCCATTGCCGGACAAGGCAATATCGGTAATGCGGCGCGCCCCTTCCGACACGCGGCGCAGCATGAAATCACCGTGCAGCAATTCATGAAGAAAACCACGTAACTCCTGCTCCAGCAACTCCAGATCAACCCGCGGAGCTGTGCCGCGCATAAGTTCCGGCACCTGACAATATATGCAGCGCCAATTGCAGGCATTATTGGTATTGAGATTGATGCCAACTGACACCCCGCCCGCCCGCCGCGACACCACGGGATAAACATAGCGCAACCCCGCGCTATCGCGACTGTGGTCGGTTACATCAAGACCTATGTTGCTCAAGACTTTACGAGTGGAAGGTATTTGGCAGGATCAACTGGCTTGCCAAAGCGGCGTATCTCGAAGTGCAGACGAACCTGATCTGTATCAGTGCTGCCCATCTCTGCGATCTTCTGCCCTTTGCTTACGTTCTGCCCCTCCTTTACTAGCAGCTGGTCATTATGTGCGTAAGCGCTGAGATAAGTCTTGTTATGCTTGATGATAATTAGCTTGCCATATCCGCGCAGGCCATTGCCACTATAGACTACCTTGCCCGCCGAACTGGCAACTATTGCTTGGCCCAGTTTGCCGGCAATATCGATTCCCTTGCGGTTGGCAGTTTCAGAATATTCGCTTATTAACGTTCCAGACGTTGGCATACTCCACTCCAACGTATTGCCATCGTCATCGGCATTACTATCGATCTTGGCCTCGGTTCTAATCTCAGGCTTAGCCTGAACTTTGGCCACAGCCATAACTTCAGGCTTTTGCAAGCCTTCCTGCATTTTTTCAATCTGTGCCACTGCCTGCTCGGAATATGGCAGCTGAGCCACCTTAGGTTGACTCTTGACGGGAACTTCCAGAGGCTTGCTTTCAACCATAGTTTTAGCCACAGCCGAAGTGCTGGCAGTCGGCAAACGCAACTCCTTACCTACCTGGATCATGCCATGATTTTGAATGTTATTTAGTTCGGCAATTTCGTGATAATCCAGACCATAGTTAAAGGCTATGCTATGCAACGTATCGCCTTTTTGTACTACGTAAATCTGCGGACGCCCGTCTTTATCGCGTGGCACAGCTTTCATAGCTGGCGCAGCTATCGGTGCAGCCGATTTTTTCGACTTGGTTCCGCTTTCTATTTCGCGTTCTGCCCCACGTTCCACTACAGGTGCGTGAGGCCCGCTCGAAGAACAGCCTGCCACTAGCACTGCGACAATAATGGCACTAGCTATGGAATGTAATTGAAAAGTGAATTTTTTCAGCATCATACTTTCCCCATCAATAGTGGCACGAATTTCACCGCCTCCAGGCGAGTTTCACGGTAGCCCTGTGCCCCACGCTCAATCAGGCATAAAAACTGTTCCTGTGCGCCCAATGGCAGCACCATTCTACCACCCACGGCTAGCTGTTCCAGCAATGCTGGCGATACATGCGTAGCTGCTGCCGCCATGATGATGCCATCAAATGGTGCGACTGCCGGCAAACCAATGTTGCCGTCCGCATAACGCAAGGTAACATTTCTTACCTGCAATTCTTTCATGTAGCCTGCCGCGCGCTCGTACAAAGGCTGCACGCGTTCCACCGAATATACCTCATGTGCCACCTGCGCTAGCACCGCTGCCTGATAACCGCAACCGGTACCCACTTCCAGCACGCGCTTTAGCGCCATGCCTTTGCGCAGAATTTCGATCATGCGCGCCACAATGTAAGGTTGCGAAATGGTCTGACCAAAACCCAGCGGCAACGATACATCGTCATAGGCGCGGCTGGCCAGCGCTTCGTCGATAAATATGTGGCGCGGCACCGCATTCATTGCCGCCAGTACAACCTCATCCTCAATCCCCTGCGCACGCAACCGTTCTATCAACCGCCCGCGCGTGCGCTGCGAGGTCATACCAATGCCACTATGGCGTCCGCTCATGCGGCGTCACCTGCCAGCCACGTTCCAACCGCATCAAGCTGGCTATATTGCGTCAAATCCATCTGTAACGGCGTAATTGATACTCGGTGCTGAGCAATAGCATAAAAATCCGTACCCGCACCCGCGTCCTGCGCCTTGCCTGCCGCGCCGACCCAGTACACAGTCTCCCCGTGCGGATTGGTACTCTTTACCACTGGCTCGGCCTTATGGCGCTTGCCCAAACGGGTTACTTCGCGGCCTTGCAATTGCTCGTAGGGAATGTCTGGCACATTAACATTGAGCAACCAAGGAAGAGAATGAGTGCGTTTTTCAAATTGCCGTACCAGATCAGCCACCACACGTGCAGCAGTATCGTAATGCGCCAACCCCTTGCCCGCCAGCGATATAGCTATAGCCGGAATGCCCAGCAAAAAACCTTCCGTCGCAGCTGCCACCGTGCCTGAATAAATTGTATCGTCGCCCATATTGGCACCCGCATTAATGCCGGAGATAACCATGTCCGGTTGAGTATCCAGCATGCCGGTAACCGCCAAATGCACGCAGTCGGTAGGCGTTCCATTTACATAATAAAATCCGTTGGCTGCGCGGCGTAAATTGAGCGGGCGATCCAGCGTCAGCGAATTGCTTGCACCGCTGCGATCGCGCTCTGGCGCCACCACTATTATTTCGGCAATAGTAGACAGCGTTTCCGCAAGGCAAGCCAAGCCAGGTGAAAAATAACCATCATCATTGCTAAGCATAAGCATCATATTGCTACCATCCTTTTGTTCTGTCTGGGCTTGGTGCCCGTCAATGCGCTTTGATATCCGTTTTTAATTGTAACGACCGCGCGCCAAATGCGCCCACTTCTTGCAAACTGATTTGGGTATATCCGTTGAATATTTGCCACTGCCAGCCACAAATAATAGGCCGCAGCCCACTACACTTGTATATGTGACACATCCCCTATTTGTTAGGCCATCTAACTCAATGGAATTTTTTTCTTAACCCATCAATCAAGTGAGACGGGCTATCATTTGCACTTTTGGGGGCGTATTGTAACTCCCCACTGGCTGATACGTGAGATGCAAAGCCTTCTCACAAATTTCTTTACTCAACACACATTACTTCACGGAAACATTAAAAAATGCGCCCACGCCACATGGAACGACACCTCGCTGGACAAATCGGCTGGCTCCGCCCAGCAGTATTAGGCGCGAACGACGGTATCGTTTCCACTGCAAGCTTGGTGCTGGGTGTTGCAGCTGCACATGCAACCCACGACAGCATCATGCTTGCGGGAATTGCCGGTCTTGTCGCAGGAGCCATGTCAATGGCTGCAGGCGAGTATGTGTCCGTCCGGTCACAGGCAGATTCCGAACAGGCAGACATTGAGCGTGAACGAAATGAACTTGAGACAGATGATCCTGGCGAGCGCAAAGAACTAGTAGCAATCTATGTCGGCCGCGGTCTTGATCCTGCGCTTGCGAAGCATGTAGCCGATCAACTCATGGCGCATGATGCGCTTGGCGCACACATTCGCGACGAACTTGGGATATCTGAGGCACATAATTCGCGTCCGCTTCAGGCTACCTTTGCTTCAGCAGCCAGCTTCGCTGTTGGAGCAGCCATGCCTCTCATAGTCACAGCATTTGCTCCAGCAGCAAGCTTGATTCCCATCATCTCAGTTACTTCACTTGCGTTCCTTGCGCTTCTGGGTGGTGTAGCTGCGCGAGCCGGCGGAGCGCGAGTAGCCATAGGTGCAATACGCGTCACATTTTGGGGTGCTCTAGCCATGGGGTTGACCGCTGGCGTTGGCGCTCTGTTTGGAACAGCTGCATAAGCTGAGATTGTCTCTAGAGCGCTAGCCCTTCAATACCGACGAGGGCAATAAATTGATATAGTAATGAAACGGAAAATTCCTAGCTGGATATGCAGCACCACATTTGCTTATTTTGCTTAATATTGAGACCAAGGGATAATTATGAATATATTAATGATAAGGATGATTTTATGGCAGCACTGACACCTCAAAATTTCGCTAAAGACTTTGAGGATGGGATGAAATTTGTTGACCGCAAGGACTATGTTAAAGCAGCTGAGTCATTAAAAAAAGCTGCGGAACATGGACATGTGGAAGCGCAATTTTATCTGGCAAATATGTATGCCGATGGTCAAGGGGTTAAAAAGGACTACCAACAGGCTATGCATTGGTACCGTAAGGTCGCAGATCAGGGTTTTGCGGAGGCCCAATTTAATTTGGGAGTAATGTATTACAAAGGCCAGGGCGTTACGCACGACTACGAACAGGCCGTGCATTGGTATAAAAAGGCTGTGGAGAAAGGAGATGCATTAGCACAATACACACTAGGCCTCATGTACGAAAAAGGTCAAGGCGTTACACAAGATTTCAAGCAGGCTGTGTCTTGGTATGACAAGGCCGCAGAGCAGGGAATTACGCAGGCCCAATACAAACTGGGCGTTATGTACGAAGAGGGCAACGGCGTTGTTCAGGACGATGAACAGGCTGTATTCTGGTATGACAAGGCCGCAGAGCAAGGGGTCGTACACGCACAATTTAAACTGGGGTTCATGTATGACAACGGCATAGGCGTTCCTCAGAATACCCAGCAAGCAGTATTTTGGTGGAACAAGGCTGCTGAACAGGGTGATGTGGAGGCCCAAAACAATCTGGGAGTCATGTATGACATGGGCTTGGGTGTTCCCCGGGACTACATCGAAGCTCACAAGTGGTTCAATATTGCTGGTGCAGGTGGCAAGTGGTTTAAAGTTGCTGGTGAATGGGTCAACAATATTGCGGGCATGGGTGATGATGCAGATATAGGAAGCGGGCTGGGGATTGTGGAATCATTCATGACGCCAGCAGAAATTGCCGAAGCTCAGCGACGAGCCAGTGAGTGGATGAAGAAACATAGGAAATAATACGTAATCGGGCGTAAGTAGTTTTGTGCAAACGTACTGGGCGCGGACTCTGGAATTTTTTTATATTGCGTCCATACAGAAACGAATTCCTGGCTTTAGTTCTTCGTATATCCGGTAATCCGTTTCCATCATGCCAAGAGCTTCATATGTATTTTGTGCAAGAATGTTTTTTGTATCCACATAAAGGCGAAACCCGCAAACAGTTGGGTTATTATTCGCAGACTCTTTAATAAACTTATAAAGTTCTGTATAAATCCCTTTTCGACGCTCACTTGGCTTGACGTAGACACTTTGAATCCACCAAAACATACCATTTCGCCAATCGCTCCATTCCGTAGTTACCATCAGTGATCCAATAACTTCATTATCACGTTCTGCAACAACATAGAAACCAAGATTGGGATTATTTAAAAGTTTATCGACACCCTTTAAAATTACATCCGGTATTAATTTTTTCTGTTCTGTTTCGAGAGCCATGGCTCGATTAAATTTAGTTATAACTAAAGCATCACGAATTTCAGCAAAGCGAATCAATATTTCCTGATGCATTTTATTGATTATTCTCATAGTTAAACATCATGCTAACTGATAAAAAATCCTTGTAAAAAAAAGATCAGTTTGTTATGCAACAACCCTATATTGCACAACTGGTTGATAATATTTTCAGGGGATATTGCTGATGCATTTTATTCAGATTTAAGTTGGCACAACTATATAAATTTCATTCAGTTCTTAGTTTTTTGTCTCTCAATAACAGCTAATGAACGTAAACTTTCCAGCACCTGCTGTAAAACAATGGAATCACTATCCCGTGGAAACATCATATAAGCAGGTAACCTAAACTTCGCACTGTCAGGCACAAGAAACAATTTTCTTGTCTGAATTAATGGTTCAGCTATACGCGTAGGAAGAAAACATGATCCGCCATTACTTATGATTAGCTGTACTCCGAGCCAGAAAATATTTACAACTTGGGGGGGACGTTCCATATTTGGATAATAGCTATTATGCAGCTCGTAAAATGCCGGCCCCCAGTCTACATAGATATAATCTTCATTTGGCCAAGGCTTATCCGGGTCAGTGGTCACTAACACCAATATCTCATCAAATAAATGCTCAATCTGAAGGCCAGGGCTTTGTTGTGGTGTGTACATCATGCTCACATCCATTCTGCCTTCGATAAGCCCGCGAATTAAATCTTCTTCAAAGCCAATTTCGCTACGAATATAAATATCCGGCTCTTGAATACGTAATGCGCCAATCCACCGGGGCAACAATTCTTCCCACAAGGCGATCCGAGCTCCCACAGTAATACTGGCGTGGAATCGACTAGGCAATTTAATATCATGCCGCGCTTGCTCTAGAGTCAATAAAAATGATTTCGCATGACGAAAGAAGCGTTGTCCTGCGAGTGATAATGTTGCACCGGAACGATTACGCACAAACAGGGTAACGCCAAGATAGGCTTCCAGTCTTTGTATGCGTGTGCTGACTGTTGACTGGGTAACATGCAGTCTATTGGCAGCTTCAAGGAAGCTATTATTGGCGACCACACCCAAAAAAGTTCTAATCTGATCTATATCCATAAGTTTAGTATCGGATATATCGATACCAAAGTCCAATAAAAATCGTTTGTCTAATGCCTCTCTCCTAATTTACATTACATCACATTGAGTTTACGGGTACCTCATTGGTTTCGATGAGATTACCGCCATGCTTAACATGGATATCGCGGAATAAGGCTTGTAATCCATCGTCAAAGACTAATTACCTTAACAAAACACATTGCTCCCTTACAACAACCTAAACGCCATAAACAATGATCACTAAATCATCCGTAATTCTAGGCTTAATCGCCACGCTATTTTTGAGTGGATGTCATCTTCAGGCAGAAACTGAGATACATAAAGAAATGCCTAAATATGCGGCAACTACACCGTTCCGTGAAGACGTTTCCCTCACGAAAGGCTATGTCTCACAGATTCGTGCCATTAGGCATATTGAAGTCCGCTCTTTGGAAAAGGGCTACTTACAAGATATTTTTGTGGATGAAGGGCAATTGATAAAAAAGGGACAGCCCATGTTTAAAATCATGCCCAATATCTATCAGGCAGAACTTCTAAAAGCGGAAGCCGAAGCGCAAAAGATGAACATCGAATACCTTAATACCAAAGGCCTGGCTGATAAGAATATCGTATCGACCAATGAATTGGCTTTGGCAAAAGCAAAATTAGATAAGGCTAAGGCGGAAGTGAAAATGGCGGAAACCCGCTTAGGTTTCACCGATATCAAAGCACCTTTTGAAGGGATTATGGATCATTTAGTTGTTAGGGTCGGCAGCCTTCTCGATGAAGGTGCGTTGTTGACAACACTGTCTGACGTCAGCCAATTGTGGGTCTATTTCAACGTTCCAGAAGCCCAATACCTAGATTTTAAGACGCACAAAAAAGACAAAATCGGTGAAACAGTGCAGCTAAAAATGGCAGATGGCGAGATTTTCAATCAAACGGGGGTCATTGAGGCAATTGTAGGTGATTTTAATAATACTTCCGGCAATATCCAATTCCGTGCCTTGTTCGCTAACCCGGACAAAATTCTCAGGCATGGTGAGACAGGAACAATCCTAATGGCCAGGCCTTACCCTAACGCCATGCTCATCCCCCAAAAAGCGACGTTCGAAATCATGGATAAAACCTATGTCTACGTCATCAACAAAGAAGAAAAAGTGGAGCAAAGGCTGATCCATATAGAGGCCGAATTGCCACAGCTGTTTATTGTTAAAGATGGCCTGAATAACACTGACAGGGTTCTGCTCGAAGGTATACGCAAAGTTCGTCCTGGAGAAAAGGTGGAGATCGATTTAAGACCACCCCAAAAAGTTCGCTCAGAGTTGAAGAAATTGTATACAGAGTAACCCTTCAGGTCGGGATTAAACCATGTTTAATATTTTTCTCAAGAGACCGGTGATGGCGATCGTGTTATCGCTGATGTTCCTATTCATGGGGTTTGTGGCAATGAAATCATTGCCCATTTCCCAGTTTCCAGATATTGCGCCTCCGCGGGTCACGGTTTCGATATCGTTTCCCGGTTCCAGCGCCGATGTACTGGTGAAATCGTCCCTGATTATGTTGGAACGCGCTATCAATGGCGTGCCCGGCATGAAATACATCACTTCGGATGCGACCAGCGCTGGCGAAGCGACCATTCAAGTGTATTTTAATCTAGGTGTCGATCCCAATATTGCGATGGTTAATGTGAAGACGCGCGTGGATCAGATGATGAGCAGACTGCCCAAGCTAGTGCAGTTGGAAGGCGTGATCGTGAACTTCGTCCAGCCCAGCATGCTCATGTATGTCAACCTCTTCAGCAAAGACAAAAACGCCGATCAGAACCTTTTATTTAATTACGCCTATGTTAATGTTATTCCAGAAATTCAGCGCATTACTGGAATAGCCCAAGCAACCATATTGGGCGCCCGCCAATATGCGATGCGGATTTGGCTGAATCCGGAACGAATGCGAGCCTATAGCGTCTCGTCAGAGGAGGTGATGGAGGCTATCGGGAATCAAAGCATTATCGGACGTCCGGGTCGACTGGGACAAAGCACAGGCATGGCCGCCCAATCCAAAGAGTATGTGCTGGTCTATAAAGGACGTTTCAACAAACCAGAAGAATATGGAGACATTATTATCCGGTCTACCCCGACAGGCGAAATTCTGCGTATTAAAGACGTTGCCAAGGTCGATTTAAACAGCGAGTTTTATAATATTTTCTCTGACAAAGACGGGTACCCTTCGGCGTCCATCGTGCTTAAGCAAAACTACGGCACTAATGCCCAAAAGGTCATAGAGAATGTGAAGGAAAAACTGGAAGAAATGCAAAAATCCTTCCCGGAAGGCATGGAATACGAAATTAATTATGATGTATCGCGTTTCGTTGATGCATCCATCGAAAAAGTGCTGCATACCTTGGTGGAAGCCTTCTTATTGGTCTCCTTAGTGGTCTTTATTTTCCTCGGCGACTGGCGTTCCACTTTGATTCCTATCCTCGCGGTACCAGTTTCACTGGTCGGGGCATTCGCCGTTATGTCTGCGTTCGGGCTTTCCATCAACCTCATCACCTTGTTTGCCTTAGTGTTGGCGATTGGTATTGTGGTTGATGATGCCATTGTGGTGGTGGAGGCTGTGCATGCAAAAATGGCAGCCGAAAATTGCAGCCCATATGAGGCCTCCCGAAAAGTATTGGGGGAAATCGGTGGCGCCATTGTAGCGATTACGCTGGTCATGGTGTCGGTGTTCATCCCTATTGCGTTTATGCCAGGGCCGGTCGGCGTGTTTTATCGGCAGTTCTCTATCGCTATGGCGTCGTCGATCATTATTTCAGCAGTTGTGGCTTTATCGCTTGCCCCGGTACTGTGTGCCATGATCCTTAAAAACACCCAAGGCCACCCGAAACGGAAAAATCCAATCAGCCTTTTCATCGATGGTTTTAACTTTGTTTTCGAAAAGGTCACCGGGCGCTACATCAAATTGTTGAATGTCACGGTCACCCGGCGCATTGTCACGGTTTTGGTGTTGGCCGGGTTTGGTTTCGGCGTTTTCGTGATCGATAAAACCTTGCCTGCCGGCTTTATTCCCGGAGAAGACCAAGGCATGATTTACGCGATTATCCAAACACCGCCCGGCTCAACCATTGAAGTGACCAACAGAGTGGCACGGCAACTGGAAGTGATAGCAGCAAAAATTGAAGGCGTACAATCGGTTTCTTCCTTAGCCGGCTACGAAATACTCACCGAAGGCCGCGGATCAAATGCAGGCACTAGTATTATCAATCTGAAAGATTGGTCACAACGTAAACATTCGGTACAAGACGTTATCCACGAGTTAGAAGAAAAAGCCCATAACTTGGGCGCAATCATCGAGTTTTTTCAACCTCCGGCAGTGCCGGGATACGGAGCGGCATCGGGTTTGGCGTTCCGCTTATTGGACAAGACATTAGACACGAATTATTTCGAATTCGATAAAATTAACCAAGCGTTTATGGATGCGATGCGTAAACGTAAGGAGCTGACCGGCTTGTTTACATTTTATGCGGCCAATTATCCGCAATACGAACTGGTCATCGACAATAAATTGGCTATGCAAAAAGGGGTTACCATCGAAAAAGCGATGAATCACCTGGATATCATGATCGGTAGTACCTATGAACAGGGCTTTATTCGCTTCAATAACTTTTTTAAAGTCTACGCCCAGGCCTTGCCGGAATTCCGGCGTTCTCCTGAGGATGTGTTGAAATACTTTGTGAAGAATGATAAAGGCGAAATGGTGCCGTATTCCGCTTTCATGACTATGGTGAAAAAGCAGGGGCCCAACGAAATCACGCGTTACAACCTCTATAACTCGGCGGCGATCCGCGCCGAGCCCGCAACGGGTTATACCACTGGCGCGGCCATCAAGGCAGTTGAAGAGGTTGCGAAAGCCACTTTGCCGCAGGGTTTTGACGTTGCCTGGGAAGGCTTGTCATTTGATGAAGCCCTCCGGGGCAATGAAGCCCTGCTGATCTTCGCGATCGTTATCATGTTTGTTTACCTGGTGTTAGCCGCACAATACGAAAGCTTTGTGTTGCCTTTGGTCGTGCTATGTTCGCTGCCGCCCGGTATTTTCGGTGCTTTCTTATTGTTAAAAGGATTAGGGCTTGCCAATGATGTCTATTCTCAATTGGGAATGATTATGTTAATTGGTTTGCTCGGCAAAAATGCGGTATTGATTGTCGAATTTGCAACCCAGAAGCAAACCCAAGGCATGACTGTTTTAGAGGCGGCGATTGCGGGTGCGAAAGAGCGCTTTCGCCCGATTTTGATGACTTCATTTGCCTTTATAGCCGGGCTGGTACCCTTAGCGATGGCTACGGGGGCGGGAGCAATAGGCAACAGAACAATTGGTACCTCAGCGCTGGGTGGGATGCTTTTCGGTACCGTGTTTGGTGTCATCATTATTCCAGGGCTTTATTATATTTTTGCCAAAATGATAGAAGGCAAAAAATTAATTCAACATGAAGACCTTTATCCTTTAACCGAAACTTATCACTACGGCCCGAATGACAACCAAAACTAAAGCATTTCAGTTTATGGCTTTAGGCTTGTTAGGGCTAATGTTACAGGCCTGTGGTACTCCTGACGTAATAATCAAAAAAGAAGATACGCATCTTCCTACTGGTTTCAAACCGGGCGTTTTGGACCAGACCAATACGGCGAATATCAAATGGAAAGACTTTTTCGACGACCCTAACTTATTAAGTTTGCTAAACATAGCTGTTGTTAACAATAAAGAAATTAATATCATGATGCAGCGCATCAGCGTTGCAGAAAATGAAATTCAAGCGCGCAGAGGCCAATATTTGCCATTTGTAAATATTGGTGCTGGAGCAGGCGGGGACAAAACCGGGCAGTTGACGCGCAATGGCGCTGTTGATACCAATCTGCCAATAGCCAACGGCAAGGCTTTCCCTACGTACTTGGGCGATTTTCACTTTGGGCTATTTTCAACCTGGGAGATAGATGTATGGAAAAAGTTGAGGAATGCGAAACAGGTCGCTGTTATCGAGTATATGGCATCAAAAGAAGGTAAGAATTTTTTGGTGACCAACCTGGTTGCTGAAATTGCCCATTCGTACTATGAACTACTTGCTTTGGATAACCAGCTTAAAAATTTAGAAGAAAATATTAGTATCCAGCAAAATGGGTTGGCGATGGTCAAGCAGCTACAGCTGTATGCAAGAACAACTGCACTTGCTGTCAGACGTTATGAAGCAGAAGTGGCAAAAAACAAAAGTAAAATATATGAACTAAATCAGCATATTACAGTTGTTCAAAACCGAATAAATTTCTTGTTAGGGAGAACACCTCAGCCTATCCAGCGTGCTTCTAGTAGTTTTATGGAGTTAAAACCCAAAGTGCTAGAGACAGGTATTCCGTCACAATTGCTACAAAATAGACCTGATATTAGGCAAGCGGAGCTTGAGCTATCGGCAGCGGCATTAAACATAAAGGTGGCTAGGGCAAATTTCTATCCCTCCTTTAGCATAAACGCCGGAATTGGGTTTGAAGCTTTTGCACTTAAGTACCTGATCAATACCCCAGAGTCATTGGCGGCCAATATCGCCGGAGAATTAGTGGCTCCACTGGTCAATAAGAATGCCATCATAGCGGAATATAAAAACGCCAATGCCAAGCAGATTCAGGCAGCTTATGAGTATGAGCAAAGCATTATCAAAGCTTATACTGAAGTAGCGAATCAAATTTCAAACATCGACAACCTCGACAAAAACTATCAACTTAAAACAAGCCAAGTAGAAGCGCTCGCCCAATCAATTGATGTCGCTAACCAGCTATTCAAATCTGCCCGTGTGGACTACCTGGATGTGCTATTGGCACAAAGGGATACCTTGGATGCCAAAAAAGACCTAATTGAAACGAAACAAAAGCAAATTGACGCAATGGTGGATCTTTATAAATCACTTGGTGGAGGTTGGCAGTAGTTGGATGAGCGGAAAGAGTGGCTCAAAAATCAGGGTACATAATTTTGAACTATAATTGAATCGGAGCTGCAATAAAGCCACCACGGTACTGAGCAACGCAAGAAAAACTGCTTAAAGATATTTCTGCGGCGGGTGAGAGCAAGGTCTAAGCTTACCCAAAAGAAGTACACAGGATTGGATTTGTCGATGCAACGAGAACGAATCAGAACATGAATTTACCAAACACTACCCTTCAGCTTCTCAATTTCTCTTCGATCGCGTTTGGTCGGCCTCCCTCCAAGAAAAGTGGGCATCGGTTGTGCTTTTAACTCATCAGATAGTGCTTTCCTCCGTAGGAGACTTTCTTCTGTCTCGCTGTAGAGCAACTGTGCTTGGGGAGCTGGCCCTCGTTTACTGGACAGCGCCAATACCTCTACCATGAATTGATATGGCCCAAGGCGGATAGAAAGCATATCGCCTAGTGCAACAGATTTTGCAGGCTTAACCCGCACGCCATTGCATAATATTTTGCCGCACTCTAAAGCATCCACAGCTAAAGATCGTGTCTTGAAAAAACGTGCGGCCCATAGCCATTTGTCTATGCGAAATTTGGCGTTATCTTTTTTTTCATCCATTTTTTCGTCCATGTTATTCATACATTAGAGTTGTGATGGGTAGAAAGCTAGGACAGCGTTTGGTATGTGCGGTTCCGCGCGCATTTTGGATAAGAGCTAGTTAACCCACTTGCGCGCATTCTGGAACATTTTCAACCATGCTCCACTTTCCTTCCATTCTGCCGGATGCCAGGAATGCTGCAACGCCCGAAAGAGTCGTTCCGGGTGCGGCATCATGATGCTGAATCGTCCGTCAGCTGTAGTCAGTCCGGTAATACCCAGTGGCGAACCGTTAGGATTAAGTGGGTAGATTTCTGTCGGCTGGCCGTAGTTGTCCACATAACGAAGTGTGACCAACGGCTGCGCCGCCTTCAAGCGCTTGTTGTTACCGAAATGGGCATATCCCTCACCGTGCGCCACCACGATGGGCATACGGCTACCTGCCATGCCATCAAATAAGATTGAGGGCGAGGACTGCACTTCCACCATCACGAAACGCGCCTCAAACTGCTCCGACAAATTGCGCCCAAAATGTGCCCAATGCTCTGCCCCTGGAATAATTTCATGCAAATTGCTCATCATCTGGCAACCATTACACACGCCTAGAGCAAACGTATCATCGCGCTTGAAAAAGGCTTCAAATTCATCCCGTGCACGTGGATTGAACAAGATGGATTTCGCCCAGCCCTCGCCCGCCCCTAGTACATCGCCATAAGAGAAACCGCCGCACGCCGCCACACCTTTAAAATCCGCCAGCTTAACGCGGCCAGTGATGATGTCGCTCATATGCACATCCACCGCCGTGAAGCCAGCGCGATCAAACGCCGCCGCCATCTCGACATGGCCATTCACACCCTGTTCCCGCAATATGGCGATTGTTGGTCGACATTTCAACAGCGCAGGCGCGACAATATTTTCGTTCAGGTCGTAAGTGAGTTTCACTTGCAAGCCAGGATCGGCAGCATCCAGGATGCGATCATATTCTTGCTGGGCGCAAGCCGGGTTGTCACGTAGCATCTGCATCCGATAAGTCGTTTCAGACCAGATGCGCTTCAGATTAACACCGGTATCACTAAACAATGTTTTGCCTTGCTGCACGATATCTACCGTGCCATTTACATTCAGTGTTGCAGCCGAACGAACCGCTGCAAGCCCCGCGCTATGACACACATCCAGTACATACTGTAAATCGCGGCGATATACCTGCACCACCGCACCCAGCTCTTCGTTGAACAACGAGCTTAGGATGTCTCCCTTCAATTCATCAAGATTTATAGTCAGGCCGACATGGGTAGCAAACGCCATTTCGCATAACGTGGTGAACAATCCGCCGTCCGAGCGGTCATGATAAGCCAGCAACTTGCCCTCTTTATTCAGTCGCTGGATAACGTCGAAAAAGATTTTGAGTTTGCCCGCATCGTCGAGGTCGGGCCCGACATTACCGACCTGTTTATACACCTGCGCCAGCGCCGAGCCGCCCATGCGGTTCTTGCCTTCGCCCAGGTCAATCAGCAGCAATACGGTATCCAAATCGGCAGCCAATTGCGGCGTCAATGTCAAACGTGCATCCATGCACGGCGCGAAGGCTGTCACGATGAGCGACAATGGGGCCGTTA
Organism: Betaproteobacteria bacterium; assembly: GCA_021413765.1. GTDB lineage: Bacteria > Pseudomonadota > Gammaproteobacteria > Burkholderiales > Gallionellaceae > Nitrotoga. The sequence goes on along the minus strand of JAIOPT010000010.1, from coordinate 3,366 downwards.
CTGCCTTTTTCTCGGTGCCTTCCTGCCATGCTGTACGCATGGACATGGAGTCCTTGCCTACTGGAATGCTAATGCCGAGTTGCGGGCACAGCTCCATGCCCACCGCACGCACGGTGTCAAACAGCGCAGCGTCTTCTCCGTGATGACCGGCGGCCGCCATCCAGTTGGCCGATAGCTTGATGTCGCCGATCTTTTCGATGCGCGCCGCTGCAATGTTGGTAATCGCCTCTCCCACAGCCATTCGCCCAGAAGCCGGAGCGTTCAACACCGCTAGCGGAGTGCGCTCACCCAAGGCGAAAGCCTCACCCAATGCCGTATTGAAGCCCATCAAGGTCACTGCCACATCCGCGACTGGAACTTGCCACGGCCCCACCATCTGGTCGCGTGCAGTCAAGCCACCCACAGTACGGTCACCGATACTGATAAGGAAAGTTTTGTCGGCCACGGAGGGTAAGCGCAGCGTGCGCTCGATTGCATCTTTCAGATTTATTTTGCTGACATCAAATGCAGGAAGTTTCACACCCTCGCGCTTTACATTGCGCGTCATTTTAGGTGGCTTGTCCAACAGTACCGACAACGGCATATCCACCGCATTATTGTTAAATAGTTCGTCATGCACAACCAATTGGTCGTCGACAATTGCGTGCCCCAATACTGCGAATGGACAACGTTCACGCTCGCACAACGCTTTAAACTCATCCAAACGTGCCGGATCAATCGCTAGCACATAGCGCTCCTGCGCTTCGTTGCTCCAAATCTGCATCGGCGACATCCCTCGCTCTTCAGAAGGAACGGCACGCAATTCAAAACGAGCGCCGCGTCCACCGCCATGCACCAGTTCCGGCAAAGCATTGGAGATGCCGCCCGCACCAACATCGTGTATGGACAAGATGAGATTGTTCTCACGCATCTGCCAGCAACGGTCAATTACTTCCTGCGCACGACGTTGCATCTCGGGATTGCCGCGCTGCACCGAAGCAAAATCCAAGTTTTCCGCATTGGCACCGGTATCCATGCTGGATGCCGCACCCCCGCCCAGACCGATCAACATCCCTGCCCCGCCCAGTTGGATCAGCAGCGCGCCCACAGGCAATGCATGCTTGTGCGTATGCTGCGCCGCGATACTGCCCACTCCACCAGCCAGCATAATGGGCTTGTGATAACCGCGTACCTCGTCGTTAACGGTCTCTTCAAAGGTGCGAAAATAACCAGCTAGACTGGGACGGCCAAACTCATTATTGAACGCTGCACCGCCAAGTGGTCCTTCCAGCATGATCTGCAAGGCAGAGGCGATGCGTGACGGCTTGCCATAAATCGGAGGGGCTCCACCCGAAAGGGGGTTAGCGCGAGCGCTGCCATAAATTTCCCACGGCTGCTCGAAGCCAGGGATATTCAAATTGGACACAGAGAACCCGGTTAGCCCCGCCTTGGGTTTGGAGCCGGAACCCGTTGCGCCTTCATCGCGTATCTCGCCACCCGCTCCGGTGGCTGCACCAGCGAAGGGCGAGATGGCCGTGGGATGGTTATGCGTTTCCACTTTCATCAGCGTGTGCGTCAGCTCGTCGTTGTAGGCATAGCCGCCATCGGCGCGCGGATAAAAGCGCTCAATGCGCGCGCCTTCGATCACGGAGGAATTATCAGAATATGCAACCACCGTACCTTCTGGATGCAGCTTATGGGTATTGCGGATCATGCCGAACAGCGAGATCGCCTGCTGCTCATCGTCTATCACCCAATCCGCATTGAAAATTTTGTGGCGGCAATGTTCGGAGTTCGCCTGTGCAAACATCATTAACTCTACATCGGTAGGATTGCGTCCTATTCGATGGAAACTCTCCACTAAATAGTCAATCTCATCGCTGGACAATGCCAGCCCCATCTCGATATTAGCCGCTGCCAGCGCCGTATTGCCACCGTGCATGATGTCCACAGTAGCGAGCGGCAGTGGCTCACCATGACGGAAAATCTTTTTTGCCACATCATTGAAGCCTGTTTTGAGATTAACCACAGGATCAAACACGGATTCTGTCATGCGGTCATGCAATAGCGACAGCAACACTTTCAATTCTGCTTGCGTCAGCGCTTTGCCACCCTTCGTCTTGACTGAGTACACAATGCCGCGCTCAATGCGCTCAACCCTATGCAGACTACAATGCTGCGCAATATCCGTGGCCTTGGAGGACCACGGCGAGATGGTACCCAAGCGCGGCACAACCAGCAGATGTTGCAACCTGCCCTTACCTCTATGATCTCCATCTCCTGCATCATCCAAATCGAGCAATTTATCCAGCAAATTGTCTTCAGTGGCTGACAAATCCGCATTGAGCGCAACAAAATACCAATGGCATGCATTTGTTATATGTATATTTGGAAGGGCGTTGCTAACGACTGCACGCAATTTTTCGAGGCGGAAGGAAGACAGCGCGGACTTGCCGGGGGAGACGCGAAACATAAACAGGTTCTCAGGGGCTGTTAAAAACAGCTTGCCATTATACTATGTGACCTCATTTGCACTCGAAGGAAAATACATTCATGCCAGCCGCGCCGCGCATCCCCACCGTTACACAAAAACAAGTCGCCACCTTTCTCGCCCCTCGCCCGCCTGACAGCCATAAGGGCATGTTTGGCACAGTGGCCGTCATAGGAGGTGCCAGCGGCATGGTCGGCGCACCGCTGCTGGCTGCGCGTGCGGCGCTCAAGCTGGGGGCTGGCTGCGTACATGTTGGCTTGCTGGCGGACAACGCCCCAAGTGTTGATATATTGCAACCCGAGTTAATGCTGCATAGCGCACAAGCTGCATTGCATCTACCCAAGCTGGATGTGCTCGCCATCGGCTGCGGCATGGGGCATAACGATGCTGCTCAGCAAATCTTGCATGATGCGCTCAAGCTGGACACCGTACTGGTACTGGATGCTGACGCACTTAACATTCTCGCCATCCGCCCAGATTTGCGCACTGCATTAATTTCACGCAAGAATGTCAGCGTAATTACCCCGCATCCGGGAGAAGCAGCACACCTGCTCGGCTGCAACACTGAAGCGGTACAGGCCGCACGCGCCGAAGCCGCACAGAAACTAGCTAAACGCTTTCATTACACCGTAGTACTAAAAGGTGCTCACAGCCTGTGCGTCACTCGCAATGGCAAGATAGTTGTAAACAAGACCGGCAACCCTGGCATGAGCAGCCCCGGCATGGGCGATGTATTGACTGGCATGATCGCCGCCTTTATCGCTCAAGGATTGGATGCGGATCAAGCCTTATTGTTGGCAGTGCACCTGCATGGCGCGGCAGGCGATGCGATGGCAAAACAGAAAGTTACAATCGGCATGACAGCCACTGAGGTAACAGAATGGGCGCGCTGGTTA